>DATAWX010000114.1:0-21071 GCA_036266995.1 Pseudonocardiaceae bacterium
GCGAACCGTCGCTGACCTGCTCGTCGCCGTCGGTGAAGCGTGCACCAACGCCGTTGAACACGCCTATGGACCTGGTGGCGGTACCGTGAGTGTGCATCTGGAGCTCCAGTTGCCGGATGTGCTCGCCACCGTCCGCGATACGGGCCGGTGGCGGCCGCCCCGCGGTGAGGACAGAGGACGGGGGACGCAGTTCATGCGAAACTGCAGCGACGATCTGCGTATCGATCATGGCCCTACTGGAACCAACGTGGTCATCCGTCGCCGACTGGGAGAGGAGGCAACTCGATGATCGGAGCGACGGTTGAGGCCAGCGCCAAGAACGGGTCGATGTATATCACCCTCAGCGGCGAGATCGATCTAGCAAACGCCGTAGCCGTTGAGGACGAGATCCGGGAGGCAGTGTCCAATCAGCCGGAAATGGTATCGGTCGACCTCACCAATCTCACCTACTTGGACAGCGCCGGAGTAAGGATCCTGTTCGCACTGGCATCTCGACTACAGGCGCTGCGGATCGTACTGGAACTAGTCGTGCCGCTCGACTCGCCCACCCGCCGGCTCATTGAGCTGTCGGGGTTCGAGTCGCTCGCTGCACTCCGACCAGGAAGCCACTGACCCAGGCTCAATCAGGCAACCGCGACCATGTGGGTCCAGTCGAGGGTGGCGTCGTCGCCGACGTGGGTTTCGACGAGTTCGCCCGCAGAGGACTACCTGCGCGGCCATCGCGTCCTGCTGCCCGGGGTGAGCACCTTGGCCCGACTGGTTGCCTAGGTGCGCGCCGAGGCCACCGATCGGCTTCACAGCACCCTCGGTGAGGACTTGACCGCCGCCGAGCGCTTACGCCTGGATGAGTTGCTCGTCGTTGTCGAGGATGCCAGCGTGTGTGAGCTGGAACGCTGGCGTAAGGGCTTTCCGGCCAGCCCACCGGTAGGAATCTGGAGAAGGCCCTCACACGAGCGGGCGAGATCACCGAGAGCCGGCTGCCCGCGCTGGTCAGCAACGCGGGCGTTCCCCGACGTCGGTTGCTGGAGCTGGCCCGGGCCGGGATGGCTACCAAGGCCACCGCGTTGCGCCGCCACCCCGCGGCCAAGCGGTGGACCATGGTCGCGGCGACGGTGGCTTATCTGCAGGGCAAGGCCATCGACGACGCCCTGGAACTGCTGGATCTGCTGATGGTCACCGAACTGCTCGGCAAGGCCGAGCGGATCAGCGAGAAGGAGACCCTGCGTACCCATCCGCGCCTGGCTCGTGCCTCGGTGAAGCTCGCCCTGGCGGTTTCGGTGCTGTTCGAGGTCGGCGGCGGCTGGTGCTGCCCGGCGCTGGTCGCATCGACAAGAACTCCTACGTGTTCTGCGTGCTCACCCATTTCCACCGCCATCTCAAGCGCCGCGAGATCTACGCCCCGGCCTCCACCCGCTGGTGCGACCCGAAGGCCCAGCTCCTGGACGCGAGCGCCTGTCGACTGGCCAGGGATGAGGCGCTCGCCGCGTTGGGGTTGCCCACCGATCCGACCGCGCTGCTGGAGCAGCACGCCCTGACCCTGCACCTGGCGTTGAGCGAGGTGGCCGAACGGGCCGCGGTCGGTGATGGAGAGGTGAGTGTCGATGTGGACGGCCGGTTGCACGTGCGCCGGCTGAACGCGTTGCCCGATCCGCCGTCTCTGGTGGACTTGGCCGTGCGGACCAAGGCGATGCTGCCGAGGGTTGATCTTCCCGAGCTCATCTTGGAGGTGATGGGCTGGTTGCCGAGGATGCCGCCCGGCTGTCCCCGTTCGCCCATGCCCAGCTGAACGTGACCGGTACCTACTCGTTTCTGCTACCCGATCTTGCGGGCGGACTACGTCCGCTGCGTGACGGGGAAGACAACGATCCGGCTCGATGAGCAGCAGCGTGACGGCGCGGGGCGCAGTGGATTTCGGGCCCATCACAGATGAGGGTGTAGCGGTCGGCGGCGCGTTCGACAGCGACACGGCAACCGGAATGAAACTAGTTGCGCACCGCGTCGCCGGCGTGCCAGGGTGCTGGCGACCGTGATCCATCGGCAGGAGGTGAGACCCATGAACGCAGTATCCGCAGTGGGCGCTCCCCCGCAGTCCACGATCGTGCGACTGAGCTAGTCGCCACCGGGAGCGCCCAACAGGCAATTCGCGAAAGGCGACTCCCATGAACACAACACCTTCTTCAACTCCGCACCTCACCTCGACGACGGCCTCCGACCGGCCGAGGTCCGACCAGGATCAGCCGCGGGTCGACGCCACAAGGCGGGCGCGCGCCGCGGGCGAGCGAGCGTTGGTCCTCGGTGGCGGCGGATCGACGGGCAACGCGTGGCTGATCGGCGTCATCGCCGGCCTGTTCGATGCGGGGCTGGACGTGACCACAGCCGACCTGACCATCGGGACGTCAGCCGGCTCGACGGCCGCGGCCCAGATAGCTGGCGCGACCCCGACCGAACTGCTTGGCGCCATCCTTGCCGCTGCCCCCCAGCAACGGACCGGTCCGGTCGGATCCGACCGAGGACGCGTTCCGATCAGGCCGGTGGCGGACCACCTGGAGAGGATAAGCAAAATCATCGCCTCCGCTGAGGATGCGGCTGACATGCGCCGCAGAATGGGCGCGGCGGCACTCGACATGGATGCGGCGTCGGACGGCTCCTGGCAACCACAGTGGCGCGCCACCGTCGCCGCGCGGCTGCCCAGTCAGAGCTGGCCGCAACGAACCGTGCTCATCACGGCGGTCGATGCCTATACCGGTGAACCGGTCGCGTTCGACCGCCACAGCGGAGTCGACCTGGCGGACGCCGTCGCCGCCAGCTGTGCCAGTGGCCTTCCCTACAGGATCGGGGACAGCGGATACATCGACGGCGGCTACCGAAGAAACGAGAATGCCGATCTGGCAACCGGTTACGGGCAGGTGCTGGTGCTGTCACCCTTCGGCGGCAGAACACTGCAACCGCTGGACTGGGGCATGCAGCTCGCGGCGCAGGTCGACGAGCTACGCGCACGCGGCAGCAGAGTCGAGACGATCTTCCCGGACAGCAACTCCGAGCACATGTTCGGCGCCAATGCGATGGATCTGTCGCTGCGTCCGCCCGCTGCTCGCGCTGGTTACGACCAAGGCAGGGTCCTTGCCGAGCAGCTCACCGAGTTCTGACGCTGACGCCCTCGAAATCAGTCGACTCGGTAGGCGTGACGACACCTGCTCATGCCTCGGAGGCCGATGGGCGCGCTCGGCCCTCGGCTTCCGCAACCTCACCAACTACATCGCCAGATCGCTTCTGGAGACCGGCGGGTTCAGACCCCGACTACACCCTCGATCATGAAGAGCCGGATTTCGGGCCACGCCGGCGCCGAAGAAACGATCGGTTCTCAACACCAGCCCCGCAGTCGCCTGAACAACCGGAAAAAGCCGGTCGACGCGACTACCGAAGTGTTGGGAAAGGCGATAAAAAATCAGGTGCGTTGAGAACTGGAACGGCACCGTTTTTTCATCACCCAGAGGGAGCTGATGGCGAGCGTGGAAACCGAACCCGACCTGCTCACCCCGACGCCCGTCACCGGGCATCTGATCGGCTACGCCCGCACCAGCCGGCGCCACCAGAATCTTGACCGCGGTCGGCTGCAAACGCATCTACCAAGACCAGCTCTCCGGCAAGGACGCCGACCGTCCCGGACTGACCGAGGCTCTCGATTATCTGCTCGAGGGCGACACCCTCGTAGTCGCCGAGCTGTCCCGACTCGGCCGCTCCCTGCAGGACCTGATTACCATCGTCACCGACCTGCGTCGCCGCCAAGTCGGGTTCCGGTCCTTGCACGAACAGCTCGACACCACCACCCCGGGTGGACGCCTGGTCTTCCACGTCTTCGCCGCCCTGGCCGAATTCATCCGGGAGCTCATCGTGGAAGAACTCACGAAGGGCTCGACGCCGCCCGAGCACGAGGCCAGAAGCTGGGCCGGCCCACGGTCATGACCCCCGAGAAGATTCGCATGGCCGCTGAACTGGTCGGCAAAGAATCCGTGGCCGCTATCGCTCGCCTGCTCGGCGTCAACCGAGCCACCGTCTACGCCCACGTCCCCGAGCTGCAAAATCGACACCGCACAGCCCTACCACGCGCTCAAGCGCATCGGAACGACCAGTCCCGCTAGCCGACCTCACCCCAGAGCCGTTCCCGGGACTTCTCGTCCCGTTGTTCCTCGAAGGCCGTTGCAAGGTCCGGTCCTAGGACCGGCTGTTCGATCTGCCCTCCCGGAAGTAGCAGCAGCATCCGCAGCGGCGATCCGGCGTACCAGTGGTAGGTCTCCACACTCCCTAGCGCGTGCAGCGCCGAAAAGTCCGGGGCGAGCAGCATGAAGTAGATCACCGAGCTGAGCGCATCAGCGTAGGTCCGGCGGAAAAGACCGCCTTCCCGCGGCAGCTGTTCTAGTCCAAGCAGGTGAGCAACACGCTCGCCCTCAGCTCGGGTGCTCAATTGAAGATGTTGTCGAAAACTAAGTCGGCTGCGACAGCACTGGGTTCGGTGACAGCACTGGGTTCGGTGACGCGGAGACCAGAACGCCGACGGACTCCGCGAGGCGGCCCGACCGCTGGTCCAGTCGTCCGGCTGGCACGCTGCGTCGGGACGCTCGCACTACTCCGACCACACCTGAGGTCGCCTGGGGTACCAGCTGCGCTGCCGTCCGAGTCTGGACCATCCACGCGATGGCGGGCGTCGACTCCAGCACCAGGAAAGCGGCCAACACGACGAGCTGGGGCATCCCACGGGCGAGACCCAGCGCGCCGAGCACGACGCCGCCAGCTCCACGCAGGACGTGGCCGGTTGCCCACACCACGCCGGGGTTGGACCGGGTCATCCAGCGACCGGCGAGGAGGTACAAGCCGATG
Organism: Pseudonocardiaceae bacterium; assembly: GCA_036266995.1. Lineage (GTDB taxonomy): Bacteria > Actinomycetota > Actinomycetes > Mycobacteriales > Pseudonocardiaceae. The sequence goes on from DATAWX010000114.1 coordinate 4,876, forward strand.
CCGACCACTCCGGACACTGTGAGCATTGCCGAGGTCTGCACCTCCATCATGGTCATGCTGCCCAGCATCTGGGCGACGACCGGAACGCCGAACAGCGACAGCAGCAGCGTTCTCCATGGCACTGCGGTGCGCGATGACCCGCTTGTGGTTATGGGATTAATTTCCTTTTGGTCACATTGCCGGATTCGGCCGGCGGCACATCGGCTGGTCGTCCACACCAGCACGCCGAGCAACCCAAGGACCAGGCTGCCGATTCGAAACTGTGCATCGAATGACAGCTTTTCTGTTGCCATCACCGCGAGTAGTATGCCTCCCGCGATCTTGCCCAGGTCCAGATTAAGCTGCAGCCAGGTCAGCTGCCGGGTCTGGAAGTCCGGGGGGAGATCGCTGGCCAGGATGAACGTGGGTGCGGATACCGCCACCGCCGCCGCACCGACACCCATCACTGCTATGGCACCCACGATCGACCATGAGTCACCATGGGACAGTGCCAGGGCCAGTAGCCCGATGGCCATCCCCGCCATGCCTAGAACCTGCACCAATCGGTGAGCCTGGCGCCGCGTCGCGACCCGCCCGATCGACGGCCCGAGCAAGGCGAACAGCCCGGCCATCGACATCGCTACCCACACGTCGGTGGTAGTTCCCCCTGCCGCGAGCACGTAAGACGGCAGCAGTACTGGAAGAAAGCAGTTGAAAGCCACCCCGAGGGCTAGGTTGGATGTCATCCACCATTCGAACGGCCGAGCATCACCATCAACGCTGCTAGCCTGCTCGACCATAGCATCGGACATTACCTTAAGCGGACCCTCGAAAGGACTGGAGTTGGCGTCTTGGCATTGTTGCCAACATTACATCAACCCACCGATGCCGAGGCAGTGCGATTCGGGCAGCGTTGTGTGACCTATCGGAAGCTGCGTGTGGTGACGGTGGCACTTGCGCACCAGTTGTCCGATACCCGACGGGTCGCGATCTGGGCGGAGCCGAAGCTGGAGACGTGCGTGGCGATAGTGGCGGCGCTCGCGGCCGGAGTGCCTGCTGTGCCGATCAACCCCAGGCTGGGCACCCGGGAGCTGCGGCACGTCGTGTTCGACTCGGCCCCCGACCTCGTGCTCACCGGCCCGGAAGCCACCTTGCCGGAGCCGCTAGGCGCTCTACCGAGACTAGAGGTCGAGCTGCACGGGTCGGACGCACCGATGCCGCCGGAACCGGACCCCGAGTCGCCGGCACTGATCATCTATACCTCGGGAACCACTGGACCCCCCAAGGGCGTGATGCTGCCGCGCCGAGCGCTCGCCGCCGACATTGACGCGCTGGCTGCGGCCTGGGCCTGGACCGTCCAGGATGTACTGGTACACGCGCTGCCGTTGTTCCACGTGCACGGACTGGTGCTCGGCGTGCTCGGACCGTTGCGGTTGGGCGGCGCGCTGCGCCATCTGGGCTCGTTCTCGGTCGAGGGGGTGGCCCGCGAGCTGGCTGGCAACGCAACGATGCTGTTCGGGGTGCCGACCATGTACCACCGGTTGGCAGCGGCCGCGGAACAGGATCCCCAGGTTGCCGCCGCGCTGGGCCGCGCCCGGCTGCTCGTCTCAGGCTCCGCAGCGCTGTCCGTCGCCGACCACCAGCGGATCGCCGCGGCCACCGGCCAGCAGGTGGTGCAGCGGTACGGGATGACCGAGTCGCTGATCACCTGCGCGGTCCGGGTGCAGGGGTCGCGCAGGCCGGGCACCGTAGGGCCGCCGTTGGACACAGTGGCGCTTCGGCTGGTCGATGACCGCGGCGAGGTCCTGGAGGTATCAGACGACGACACCATCGGCGAGATCGAAGTGGCCGGACCGACGCTGTTCCTGGGTTACCTCAACCGACCCGACGCCACAGCCGAGACGATGCACGACGGCTGGTTTCGCACTGGCGACGTCGCCACCCGCAGCGCGGACGGTCACCTGCGGCTGGTCGGGCGCCGCGCCACGGATTTGATCTCCAGCGGCGGATACAGGATCGGCGCGGGGGAGATAGAGGACGCCCTGCTCGAGCACCCGGGTGTCGCCGAAGCGGCGGTCACCGGTGAGCCGGATCCCGACCTGGGGGAGCGGGTCGTCGCCTGGGTGGTCGCCGCAGGCGATCCGCCGCCCGCCGAGGAGGAACTCGCGGAGCACGTCGCAGGACTGCTCGCGCCGCACAAACGACCTCGGGTGGTGCACTATCTGCTTGCGTTACCGCGCAATGACATGGGCAAGGTTCTCAAGGCCGAGCTCCGGCAGGATCCCGATCGCCGGCTCAAGTAGCTCAAGTAGTGTGTCCGCTTCGGTCCGGACAGCTGGGGGTCGAGGAGTGGGTGCAGCGCGGGCGGTCGGATTGCTGGTCGGCGTTGCTGCCGACGAGGTGTTCGGCGATCCGCGCCGCCACCACCCGGTGGCTGCTTTCGGGCGCATCGCCGCGAGTGCCGAACGGGCCTGCTACGCCGAACACCGGCTGGTTGGGCTGGTCTACACCGCGGCCCTGGTCGGTGCTGCGGCAGCGGTCGGTGGCCTGGTGGAACGCGCCGGGCGGGGGAGAGTCGCCGTGCAGGTGGCGGGTACCGCGCTGGCGACCTGGATGGTGCTGGGTGGCGCCTCTCTGGCTGAGGAAGGCGTTGCGATGGCTCGGGCGTTGCACGCCGGGGACCTCGACACCGCTCGGATCCGGCTACCGCACCTGTGCGGTCGCGACCCAGCCGATCTCGACCTGGCCGGGATGGCCCGGGCCAGCGTGGAGTCGGTCGCCGAGAACACCTCAGACGCGGTCGTCGCCCCACTGGTCTGGGGCGCGGTGGCCGGCGTGCCCGGGCTACTGGCCTACCGCGCGGTCAACACCTTGGATGCGATGGTCGGGTACCGGTCGCCGCGGTACCGCCGCTTCGGGTGGGCGGCGGCACGGCTGGACGACCTGGCCAATCTGCTGCCCTCGCGGGCCGCCGCCGTGCTGACCGCCGGGTGCGCACCGCTGGTCGGCGGTTCGGCCCGCGGGGCGTGGCAAGCCTGGCGGCGCGACGCCGCGGCGCATCCCAGCCCCAACGCCGGGCAGGTGGAGGCGGCATTCGCGGGCGCGCTGGAGATCAGGCTCGGTGGGCCTACCGTCTACCCGCATGGCGCTGAGCAGCGTCCGGTATTGGGCCACGGCCGCACCCCGGATGCCGGTGACCTCACCCGCGGAGTGGAGCTGTCGCGGGTAACCGGGCTCGCGGCCGCAGCGCTGTGCGCGACGCTGGCCGCGGTGATTCAGCGGCCGTACCGGTCGGCGAGCTCGGCCATGGGGGGATCGTGCGGATCGTCCTCATCCGGTGACCACGTGTCGTCACGGCGACCTTCGGTCGCTTCCCACCAGGCGAAGTAGGCCAGCCCCAGCGGAGCCATCGTCCCGAAAGCGAGCCACTCCAGCGCGTAGGGAAACGAGGGCCCCGCGTCCAACTGCGGCAGTGGCAGCGCAGACAGCACCCCAGGGACACCGTCGACCAACTGAAGGTAACCCGGCTCCAGCGGCACCCCGGTGGCGGCGCTCACCGTGCGGCTGCTCGCCGCGTACACCTGCCGGTGCCCATCTTGTTGCACGACTCGGCCGTTTTGCGGGTCAAGCTCGTCGGCTCGTAATCGGCCGGTCACGGTCACCTCGCCCCCGGGCACCGGCGGGTATTGCGGTATCCGCACATCCTCCGCCGGCCGTAGATACCCGCGGTCGACCAGGAGGTTCGATCCATCGCCTATCCGCAGCGGAACCAGCACCTCGTAGGCAGGTTCGCCCTGCACGGTGCGCAGCCGGACCACCATCTCAGCGTCGGGCAGGTAGCGGCCGGTGGCCTGCACCTGGCGCCACTCGGTGTCCTGGGTTGGTGCTGCGTGGGACGCAATGACGCTGCGCAGCGGTCGGGCCGGGATGCTGAAGGAGCGCTCGATCGCAGCATTGGTATCCGCGCGTTGCGCGGCACGACGGAACTGCCACGGCGCGAGCAGGGTGAACGCCGCCACAGCGAAGCAGATCACCATCGCCGTCAGCGCCATCCAGCCAGGGCGCAGCAGGAACCGCCACCGCATGCCACCACGGTAGCGGGTGCTCATCCCAGCATCGCCCGCGCGGCCGCGACGGCGCGGCTGCCGTAGCCAGACTCGAACAACACCGCGTGCACCAGCAACGGGAACAACTGGTGCAGAGGGACACGCTGTCGCCAACCGGGTGCCAGCGGGGCGACGTCGGTGTAGCCGGCGAGTAACCGCTCCAGATGCGGGCAGCCGAACAGCGCGAGCATCGCCAAGTCCGTTTCGCGGTGCCCGCCGTGCGCGGCCGGGTCGAGCAGCCACAACCGCCCGTCGGAGCCAGCGTGGACATTGCCCGACCACAGATCTCCGTGCAGCCTCGCCGGTGGCTCAGCTGATCCGGCCAGCTCCTCGACATGCTCGCACGCGCGGTGCACCGCACGGGCCCCGGCGGCATCGACCGCGCCACGGTCCACCGCGGCAGGCAGATAACGCAGCACCCGGTGCTCGGCGTACCACTGCGGCCACAGATCTCCGGTGATGTTGGCCATCGGGGCGGCACCGATCCACGCCTGCTGAGGTCCTCCTGGTGGTGCGGCACCGAAGGCCGAAGCGCCCGTGCCGTGCAGCGTGGCGAGCTGACGCCCGAGCCGCTCGGCCGCGGCGCCGTCCATTCGGCCGGCCGGTAGGTGTTCGGTGACCAGCCAGTGCTCGTCATGTCCGTGCACCCGCGGTACCGGCGGCCCGCCGGGTACCCGCAGCCAGCGCAGTCCCGCCGCCTCAGCCATCGCTTGCCCCGGTTGCGCCCGCTTGGCCACCACGGTGCGCCCGTCGCTCAACTCCAGGCACCAGATGACGCCGTGGGGCGTTGCGGTCAACACCGGCTGACCAGTGATCGCGGCCACGGACTCGGCGGGGGTGATCATGTTGGTGTCATGACCGCTCGCGTACCCACGCCAGCAACCCGGGGACCGCCGCGCGGACCATACTCAGCACGTCGTCGAAGCCGTGTCTGCCACCGTAATACGGGTCGGGCGCGTCCAGATCCTGACCAGCGGCGCGGTCGAACGATCGCAGCAGCACAACTCGCTGCGGATCACCGACCAGCCGGCGCAGAGCCGCGAGATGCCCGGAGTCCAGCGCGACCAGCAGGTCAGCGGACAGGTGCTGCGCGCCGAGCTGTGCGGCGACGTGCTCGCGGGTGTATCCAGCCCGGCGCAGCGTCTCGGCGGTTCGTGGATCGGCAGGGTTGCCGACGTGCCAGCCACCGGTTCCCGCACTGCTCACCCGCACCCGGTCGGCCAGGCCGTCCCGGCGCACCGCGTCGGCGAAGACAATCTCGGCCATCGGAGACCGGCAGATGTTCCCGGTGCACACGAAGCACACGTGATAACGCCCTGAGCTTCTCACGTCGCCTAGTGTGGCCGATTCCGGAGCAAGGCCGTGGGTGTTACTGGACTGCGCTCACGCGCGCCAGCCGTCGGGTGCTTGGCCAACGCACGTCGTGCGCCCAGCCGAACTTCTCGAAGATCCAGATCAGCCGGGCGGTCATGTCGAGTTGGCCGCGGCGGACGCCGTGGCGGGCGCAGGTGGGATCGGCGTGGTGCAGGTTGTGCCAGGACTCGCCCATGGACAGGATGGCCAGCGGCCAGAAGTTGGTAGAGCGGTCTCGCTGGGTGAACGGTCGGTTCCCGATCATGTGGCAGATCGAGTTAGTTGACCAGGTGACGTGGTGTAGCGCGGCGATGCGGACAAGTCCGGCCCAGAAGAACGCGGTCAGCGCACCCCACCAGGACCAACTGATAAGACCTCCCAGCAGGACCGGCATGGTGAGGCTGAGAATCGACCATCCGACGTTCTGCTGGTTCACCCGGCGGATGTCAGGATCGGAGAGCAGGTCGGGGGCGAAACGGTCGGTATTGGTCTTGTCCTTCTCAAAGAGCCAACCGAGGTGGGCGTGCCAGAAGCCCCTGGCCACCGCTACAGGTGAGGTGCCGAACAGCCAGGGTGAGTGGGGATCGCCCTCCTTGTCGGTGAAGATGTGATGGCGGCGATGGTCGGCGACCCAGGTGATGATCGAGCCTTGGAAGGCCATGCTGCCCGCGACTGCAAGGGCGATCCGCAGTGCGCGGCTGGCCTTAAAAGACCGGTGAGTGAAGTAGCGGTGGAAGCCGGCGGTCACACCCAGGCCGCACAGCAAGTAGAAGAACACGGCCAAGCCGATGTCGGTCCAGCTCAGGCCCCAACCCCAGGCCAAAGGAACAGCGGCGATCAGGGCGAGCGTCGGCAATGCGATGAACAGCGTGACGAGGAGCTGTTCGCTGCCGGGACGCCGACCATGCAGCATCGGGCGTGGTCCGGCGCGGGTATCTCGGCTGGTGATCAGCTGCTGATCGTCGTCATCCTGTTGGGTGGCCAGCGGTAGGGAAGGCCTGGTCATCGTCATGGTCCCTCAAGTCGTCAGTACGATCGGTGGCACCACGGCGGTGCCTTACGTGCCGATCAACGCTGAGTGCTCCATGGCGGGGTCTGGGCCATGTCCACAGTTGGACGCATCGATGCACGACGCCATTCGCGTCCTGCATAACACTCTAGCCTGGTGTTTGCAGCCCACGTCGCTCAGTCGCGACGTGGGCTTGACAAACAGGCAAGTTCGGTGTGGTCCAGGGAAGTCAGGGTCACCTCGCGCAGAGGTGCCATCAGTGGCAACTTTTGCGGGATGGTTGCGCTCCCTGAGGGCGCGATAGCGTGCATGTTCACATGGACCAGATGCTGCGTCACCACGGCGATGTCGAGGCGGCGCCGGGGTTGCTCGACTTCGCGGTGAATGTGCGTGGCAGCCAGCCTCCGGCGTGGTTGCGCGCGCGGCTGATCGCGGCGTTGGACGGCCTCGGCCGGTATCCCTCCGCTGCGCAGGACGCCGCGACCCGCGCCGCGGTGGCCGCCCGGCACGGCCACGACCCTGCTGAGGTGCTCGTGCTTTGCGGGGTGGCGGAGGGTTTCGCCCTCTTGCCCGCGCTGGCGCCGCGCTCAGCAGTGGTAGTGCACCCGTCGTTCACCGAACCCGAGGTGGCGCTGCGCAGTGCGGGTATCGCGGTAAGACGAGTCTTCACCGACACCGCACACCGGTTACAGACCGAGCGGATTCCCGCCGAGGCCGATCTCGTAGTGCTCGGCAACCCCACCAACCCGACCTCCGTGCTACATCCGGCTGAGGTGGTGCGCACGCTGGCTCGACCTGGGCGGGTACTCGTAGTGGATGAGGCGTTCGCCGATGCGGTGCCCGGGGAACGGGAATCGTTGGCAGCCGATCGCCACACGCCAGGTCTACTGGTGTTCCGCAGCCTCACCAAGACCTGGGCACTACCGGGACTCCGGGCCGGATATGCGTTGGGCGCACCCGATCTACTGGCCCGGCTGGCCGCGCCGCGACCGCCATGGCCGGTCGGCACGCTGGTGCTCGAGGCGGTGCTGGCCTGCAGCGCCCCCGCAGCGATCGCCGAAGCGGCTGCCGCGGCGGAGCAGACCGTCCGGCATCGGGAGTGGATGGCCGGCCAGCTGGCGGATGTGTCGGGCGTCGCGGTCCATCAACCGGCTGCGGCCCCCTTCCTGCTGCTGCGCATGCCTGGTGGTGAGCGGGTCCGGACCGGGCTGACCGACGTCGGCATCGCCGTACGGCGCGGGGACACGTTCCCGGGTCTGTCTTCCAACCACCTACGCGTCGCCGTGCGGCCGCCCGAGATCGCCACCGCGCTCGTCACCGCCCTGCGGGATGCCCTGTCATGACCGTCGACGCCATTCGGAACCGAAGGGCGATTCACGAGCTGGTGGTCTGGTGACCGCGAGGGTTCGCGACGTGGTTGCCGTGCTGGAGGCTGCGTACCCGCCGGAGCTGACTGAGGGCTGGGACGCGGTGGGGTTGATCTGTGGGGATCCGGCGGAGCCGGTGCAGCAGGTGCTGGTGGCCGTCGACCCGGTCGCCGAGACCGTCGACGAGGCGCTGGAGCGCAACGCGCAGCTGCTCGTCACTCACCATCCGCTGCTGCTGCGCGGGGTGCACGGCGTCCCCGCCGACGATCCGAAAGGCGGCCTGGTACACCGGCTGGTGCGCGCCGGGGCCGCGCTGTTCTGCGCGCACACCAATGCAGACGCGGCCGACCCCGGAGTGTCCGACGCGCTGGCCCACGCGCTGGACCTACGGGTCACCGGCCCGCTGTCCGCCCGTTCCGGGGACGGGCCGTTCGCACGTGCCGGGCTCGGGCGGATCTGCGAGCTGTCTCAACCAGAATCGTTGCGCGCGTTCACCCAACGGGTGCGTGACGCGCTGCCCGAGACCGCGTGGGGCGTGCGGGCCGGCGGTGACCCGCAACGGTCCGTGCGCACCGTGGCGGTCTGCGGCGGCGCCGGGGACTCGCTGCTCGGGGTCGCCACCGCGGCTGGGGTCGACGCGTTCCTCACCGCCGACCTGCGGCACCATCCGGCACTGGAGCACCTGGCTGCCGGAGGTCCCGCGCTAGTGGACGTCGCGCACTGGGCCAGCGAACATCCATGGTGTGAACAGGCCGCAGCAGTGATCTCCGCGGCCCTCGGCGGTACGGTCAATGTCCACGTTTCGCATCGCCGAACCGATCCCTGGACGATCGGCTCGGTACAACCACCTGGGAGACTCACGCGGTGAACGTCGATCCCGCCGCACAACGCCGGCTGCTTGATCTGGCTGCGGTGGACGCCGAGCTAACCCGCGCCGCGCACCGCCGCCGATCATTGCCCGAACTCGTCGAGGTCGAGCAGGCTGACAAGTCCTTGCAGGCGGCCCGGGACGCGATGGTCGCCGCGGAGACGGCGGTGTCGGACCTGGACCGCGACATCCGCAAGCTGGAAGCTGAGATCGAGCAGGTGCGGACCCGGGAGGACCGGGACCGCGGTCTGCTCGATTCCGGATCGATCTCCTCGGGTAAGCAGCTGGAAGACCTGCAGCACGAATTGGCAACCCTGCGCCGTCGCCAGACGGTGCTGGAAGACGAGCTGCTGGACGTGATGGAGCGGCGTGAGGCCACCGCCGCCGACCTCGAGCACGGCCGGGTGGCGTTGGTCGACATAGAGCTGCGCCGCAACGATGCCGTTCGCCGCCGTGATGAGGCATTGGCGAACGTGGGGTCCACCGAAGAACATGGTGTGCAAGAGCGCCGCATTCTCATCAGCGAGCTGCCCTCGGACCTGGTGTCGCTCTATGAGCGGATCCGTGCCCGCAACGGCACCGGCGCGGCGTTGGTGCGCGAGGGCCGTTGTGGAGCCTGCAGACTGGAGCTGGACCGCACCGCGATCGGACATCTGCGAGAAGCGGCCTCCAACGAGGTGGTGCGCTGCGAAGAGTGCGGGGTTGTGCTGGTACGTACCCCCGAATCGGGCCTATCCACCCCATCGGATCTCTCAGCGGAGTCTGGTCGGTGACCGGGCGCGTCATCGTCGAGGCCGACGGAGGCTCGCGGGGCAACCCCGGACCGGCCGGGTACGGAGCGGTGGTACGCGACGCCGACACCGGGGAGCTACTCGCGGAGACTTCTGGCGGGCTGGGCACGACCACCAATAACGTGGCCGAGTACTCGGGCCTCATCGCCGGGCTGCGCGCCGCAGTCAAGGAAGGTGCTCAGTCCGTCGAGGCTCGGCTGGACTCCAAGCTGGTGATCGAGCAGATGAGCGGTCGGTGGCAGATCAAGCAACCGCACCTGCGACCGCTGGCCAGTGAAGCGGCTGAGCTGGCCCGCCAACTCGGCGACGTCAAGTACACCTGGGTGCCGCGAGCCCGTAACGCGCACGCCGACCGGCTGGCCAACGAGGCGATGGACGCACAGGCCGGCGGCACAACCCAGCGTTCGGCGCGGACTGCGCCACCGTCGCACTGGACCGGCGCCACCGGAACCCCGACCCGGCTGCTGATGCTGCGCCACGGCCAGACCGAGCATTCCGGGCAGCGACGCTACTCCGGGCGCGGCGATCTGCCGCTGACCGAGCTGGGACAGCGCCAGGCTGCCGCTGCCGCTGCTCGGCTGGCCCGCACCGACGGTGTCGCTGCGGTGGTCAGCTCGCCGCTGCTGAGGGCGAGGCAAACCGCTCAGCCCGTGGCCGGTGTGCTCGGTGTACCGATGACCGTCCACGACGGACTGATCGAGACTGATTTCGGCGCCTGGGAGGGCCTGACCTTCGCCGAGGCCAGCGCTCGGGATCCGGAGCTGCACACCAGGTGGCTGACTGACACCTCGCTGGCCCCGCCGGGTGGCGAGAGCATGGACGCGGTGCACCGGAGGGTGCGCCGCGTGCGTGACCAGCTGATCGCCGAGCACGGCGCCGCGACGGTGATCGTCGTCAGCCACGTCACGCCGATCAAGGCGCTGCTGCGAATGGCACTGGACGCCGGACCGTCATTGCTGCACCGGTTACACCTGGATCTCGCATCGCTGTCGGTGGCGGAGTTTTATTCCGACGGTCCCGCCACAGTGAGTCTGGTCAACGACACTTCGCACCTCACCTGACGAACAGGTAGACCGACACCGCCAGGCCCACCACCACCACGCCGGTTCGCAAGACCGACGCGGGCAGCCGACCGGCGAGCTTCGCGCCGAGAAACCCGCCGACCAGGTTGACGGGAGCGAGCAGTGCGACGACCAGCCAGTCCACCGGTGCGCCAAGGGCGAACACCACCGCGCTGACCGCAGCGATGATCAGCGAGAGCACCCCCTTGACGGCATTGAGCCGGCGCAGGTCGTCATGCGCGGTGAGGGCCAGCACCGCGATCAGGATGACGCCCAGGGCCCCGCCGAAGTAGCCCCCGTAGACAGCGGCGAGAAACACCGCAGGCAGCAAGACCCCGCGACGGTCCGGGGCATTGGCTGCGGGCTCACCGATCCACCTGGCGAGCCACGGTTGCACCCCGAGCAGCACGCTGGCCACCGCCACCAGCACGGACACCACCGCGTCGAAAACCGCGGCGGGCAGTACCAGCAGCAGCAGGCTTCCCGCCAGGGCACCGCCCGCCGCGACACCTGCGGTCGACAGCACCCGATCGTGCTGCCCTTGTAGCTCCCGATTACTGCCCAGCGCCAGCCCAGCGCTGCCGGCGCACTGGATGACCGAGTTGGTGACGTTCGCGGCAAGCGGTGGGAAGCCCACCGCCAGCAACGCCGGGAACAGCAGCAGCGACCCACCCCCGGCCAAGGCATTGACCACGCCCGACACGACGCCCGCCACAGCGAGCAAGGCGAGCTGCGCGGACGACACGAGGCGCCACGCTAACCCGATGTCCGGCGATCTATGCTGACGGGGCGGACGAGCTGGCCGGGCGGTCGCGTCGGGCTCGGTAACGGGCTCGTCGAGGAAAGTCCGGACTCCTCAGGGCAGGGTGGTTGCTAACGGCAACCCGGGGTGACCTGCGGGACAGTGCCACAGAAAACAGACCGCCCCGCCCCATGAGATCCACGGGGCCGGGGTAAGGGTGAAACGGTGGTGTAAGAGACCACCAGCGTCCCGGGTGACCGGGACGGCTAGGTAAACCCCACCCGGAGCAAGGCCAAAAGGCGCGCCGAAACTGGCGCGCTGCGCAGGCGATCGAGGGTGGCCCGCCCGATGCCTGCGGGTAGGCCGCTGGAGCCTGCCGGCGACGGCAGGCCGAGATGGATGACCGCCGGCCGGGACGCCGCAAGGGGCCCGGTGCACAGGATCCGGCTTACAGGCCAGCTCGTCCGCCCCACGCCGTGACGGCCGTCAGATGCACACCACGGCCCCTGCGAGCCCACGGAATGTCGCACAACAACGATCAAGCGTCGCCGGGGACCGCGCACCAGTCCACGGGGGCACGCCACTGTCGGATCGCGATAGTGAGCCCCGACCCGGCGATCAACACTCCAAGCATGATCAGCAATGCGGGGATGAAGGCCCCCTGATGGGCGGTCATGAAGCGGCCGTTGAACGCGTCGTATCCAACATGGAAGCCGATGCCAATCCAGAGCGTGCCGCTGAGCGTCCGGCAGGCCGCGAGCATCAGCCCCAACCCGGTCGCCGTCACCGCGTAGAGCACGTGCTCGCCGAGGGTGGCGGCCCCGCCGTCGGAGAACACGTGCATCGACCCGAAGATCAGCGAACTGCTGGCCGCCGTGGCCCACAGCGGCAACGTCGCGCCAAGGTTGCGGAACATGTAGCCGCGGAACACCAATTCCTCCGGGAATCCCTGCACTAATAGGGTGGATATGGCGATCATGATGACGGTGGTCGCAAGCCCCTGCTCCGCCGGTTCCTTCGTTGCGTCGGCCGACCAATCCCAGTCGGCGAGCCCGAGCTGCACTGTGGCTGCGGCGGCGATCGTGGTGACAACGGTCGCGAGCACAACGCCGAACAACAAGTGCGGGATCGCTGCGCGGTCCAGGGTGAGGCCAATGCCGGACCACGGCCGCCGGTCAGCGTGCCGCCGCAGCAGGAACACTAGGCCCAGCGCGCTCGCCGTGATGCCCACACCGGCGGCCGCGTGCGAGATCACCGGAGACAGCCATGCGGTCGCCTCCTGGACGATCATGCCGACGATCAGCACGCAACCGAAGAATCCCAGCCATGCCAACAGAATCCGCCAGGTCAGCCGCAGCCGGTGGTCCCGGTCGAGCAACACGCCCGATCCTGTGGTGTTCGGCCTGATGTTCATACCGAAGGATAGAAGTGGACCTTACGCATTCTGGTCACCGGATCCCGCACTGGACCGACCGGACCGTGATCGCCCAGGTGATCAGCGACTACCTCTCCTGGTGACCAAGCGCTACGGGACGATCGTGCTCGACCCCCATCGGCCACCACATGGGGATAGGCGCCGTCTGTCCATCGACGATGCTGGCTGCCGGGTCACTCATCGGCTCAGAGCATCGCGACGATGAGTCACGACACACCAACATCACCCAAACGGAACCGAAACCCACTTTTACGGCGACTGTGTCCGCTGAGGGTTGACGCGCGTCCCGTGGTCCGGGACGTTAGTCAGATGACCGCTCCACGGGTAGTCCCAGACGCCCCCCATGGCACACTGCGCGGCTGGAGGATGGGGTGCCGCTGCACATGCTGTCACGCCGCGAACAACGCTGCATGCGACGCCAACGACGAGACAGCGATACCAACGCCGCGTGCGTCGAATGGTCAAAAACACGAGTCCCAGGCAGAGTGAGCCCCGCCAAGGCGGCTGATGTGCCCCACTAACTTGGACTAGTGGCTACTTGATGCCGACCACCATGGAGTCGGGGCCGAGCAGATGCTGTACATAGGTTTCGGTGAAGCCGGCCTTCTGCATCCACTCGCAGCAGTCAGCTCCTGTATAGTCGAAACCTCCAGTTGTCTCAATGAGCATGTTGAGGCTCATCAACAGTCCGAAGGCATTGGTACGCCGATCATCGTCGATAAGGGCCTCGTAGACCACCAGTGCTCCGCCCGGAGGCAAAGCCGCATACGCCTTGGCCAACAAGGTGTTTTTCTGCGTCAAGTCCCAGTCGTGGAGAATGTGGCCCATCACCAGTACATCCGCGCTGGGCAGCTCGTCGGTGAAGAAGTCGCCAGGGTAGAACTGCAATCGGTCAGCGAGCTCGAACCGAGAGACATACCTCTCGAAGATCGGACGTATCGGGGGCAGGTCGAAGCCGCCGCCCTGAAGGTGCGGGTGAGCACGGGCGAGCTGCACAGGTAGGCAACCCTGAGCCGTGCCGATGTCTACCATGGTGTGGTATTGGTCCCAAGGGAACTTCTCAGCCAGAACACGCGCGGTACCAGTGCTGATGCCGGTCATCGCGGCCAAAAACTGCTCAAGCCGGGCGGGATCAGAGTAAAGGGCCGTGAAGAGATCCTCGCCACCCTTGATCTCATTTTGCGGTTGCCCGGTGCATAGGGCCTCGGTGAGGGAACCCCAGAATGGATACAAACGCGCGTTTTGCATGTCCAGCCACCCGCCGATGTAGGAGGGCTTGCCCCGGTCAAGAAAGGCACCTGCGCTCGGGGTGTTGCTGTACAGATCATGATCACGGTCGAGCATGCCCAGAGCGACTAAGGCATCGAGGAAGTCTCGACTGCTCCGGGGATGCAGGCCAAGTTCTTTGACCAGAGCGGATGCATCCTTAGGGCCGTCGGCCAGTACGGTGAAGACTCCGAGTTCCACCGCGCTGAGTAACACCTTGGATCCCCAGAATGCCATGCCCAGTTGCAGGATTGACTCGGGACTGAGATCTGCATCCATAATGGGTAGCTCCCATCTCACATTATTTGCGCGATCGCGTCCCGCAACGCAGGGTTTACGCACAGGCATTCCCAGCGAGCGGGTGGGTAGGCCTGTCCTGGGTAGATCGTCAATCGGGCACCTGGCGTTACCGCCCCGCATCATCATGGACCTGCCAGCAACGTCACCGCACCCCAATTTGGTAGCAACCCTGTAGTACCTGGCCTGCCGCCTGGCGTAGCCCGGCCCGCGCGGCGACCAGGAGTCTGGCCGCGCCAGCGAGCGACCTAACGCCGACACAGTCCATGCGACTCCGTCTTATTGGCACCATTGTCATCGCCAGAAACATTGAGATCCAACCGGGGCAAACCTCCCCAACCAGGCAAACAATGCTGAACCGACGTCTCAGTGCATCGATGTTAGGGTCCGTCGGAATCTGATCAATTCGCCGACGTCATCGTGCAAGGGGGACGAAGAATGATAAGACGGCACATGGCACGTCGACGATCACCTAACCCGCCTTCAGCAGCGGCGATACCCGGCGGGCCGTGGCGGGCCGGCGCTCACCGCGTCCCCACAGCGCCGACAAACGGCCCGCATTCTGTTAATGCGACCTCGTTTGCCCGGTTTCTGTGGATTTTCACTACGCTCGGGCTCATCGTCGTGGTCGTGGTCATCGGCTTCCTGATCGGCATTGTCCGAGCACTCGAATCGATCGACCACGGTCTGTTCACGGCGTCGAGTTCAGTGACGGGCGCCACGGGTAATGTCCAGCCGCTACCCAACTACATCGGGACCATCAACTCCGCACTGACCGACATCGACACCGCCTTGAAGCCGATCCATGGTCAGGTGGCCGACGCCAGTGCTTCGTTGCAGTCGATCCGGGGTTCCGCACACAGTATCGACACCTCATTGCAGGACACCTCCCAGTCACTGATCAACACGTCAGGATCGCTGGTCAGCACGTCGGGAACGTTGGAAGGGGCCTCCCAGTCGGCAACAGGTATCTCCACGTCGCTGGTGGACACCTCCGACGTGCTGCTGAACGTCCTTGGTGTCGTGCAGGGGATCGACGGCACGCTGGAGTCGATCCACGATGTGGACAGCCGAGGCACCGCAGTGGTTCCCCAGCAGGTCACCGTCATCAATACGCTTCTACAAGGCATCCAGAACGACACCAGCACGATCAACCTTCAGCTTCAGGAGACCAACCGTCACCTCACCAGCATCTGCACATCGCCCACCCTGTCCCTACTACCACCCTTCAAGTGCAGCTCGTAGCCGGTTACTGCAGCCCAGGCGGCAAGTAACTATCCACGACTGCCGGAGGTTGCCGGATGTGGGCGGCTGGGGGCGGCTTGTGGTCCCCACGCTGGAGCCGTCTCTCGCTGGCTGCCGGCTGCGTGACCTACCGGGTAAGTCCACCCGCGAGGGGTTGCCGCCGGACTCGACCCGCCGGCGGGGAGGCGGTGTTTCCCGGTGTGACCGACCTCTTCCGGCTCCGCTGCGTTGGCCGGGACGTCGGCGTTGATTCGCTCGCCGCGGAGCTGGTTATAGATCGGCGTTTGGTTCACGGTGCGACACCGTAGGCGCCCGTCTCTGTGCGCGAGCATCAACACGCTGTGTACAGATGACGATTCTCTGTGGACAGGACGTGCGCGGTGGGCAACCCTGCGGAGCCGAGCGGGATCGTCGAGCGCTTCGCCAGGTCGTCGCGCTGGCTGACGGCCGCGACGATCGACTCGTCCGCGACGATGTGGATCTCGAGGTCCGGCGGCGGCGTGGCACCCATCGCGATGATCGCCGCATCCAGCCGGGCGCCACGCAGAGCGTCGATGAGCTGGTCGGAGTTGTCCTCGGCGAGGGTGATCTCCACGACGGGATGGTCTTCGTGAAACGCGGCCAGCAATGCGGATAGGTCGACGTTGTGGGAGGTCACTGTGCCGACAGCGACATGC
>DATAWX010000115.1:0-27316 GCA_036266995.1 Pseudonocardiaceae bacterium
CACCCCACACAACACCAAGGCATCGCACTGATCACTAGCCAAACACTAGCACAACAAAAAAACAACACAAAAAAACATGGCACTAACATTTCGGCACACTGTTGAGTTCTCAAAGAACAAGCACACACCATCACGAACCACCAATGCTGGCGATTCAGATCCGGGATGAATCACTTCGACTTGCGCCGGTCCCGTTCTGGTCGACCTCACGAGGTCTTCCTACGAACCCGGCGACTCATCAAGCTTACCAGCCGTCTGAGTCAGGCTCCACGCGGGGCCGGTCTAACGCCTCAACACCATCACGCTGAGCGCTTCGTCCGTTCCACTTGCGAGGCGAAGGGAAAGGTACGGCCAGCACAGCGCGAAGTCAAATCGGCCGACCGCAGCTTCCAGGGCGGCCCCCGGGCGGCGTCGCAGTGCCCACTCCTGATTACCGACGCCGGCGAAGGTCCGCACGTGGCGACGAAGCTGCCCGCTAGGCAACGTGGCAGACCGTCTGCAAGAGGACTCGCCCAATTCGGTGAAATTAGGCGCCGAGTCAGCGGATACGCGCGCACTCACAGTTCCGGTGCGGTGAGACTAGATCCACCTTGTCACCCGAAGGTGCTCACCGATCGCACCCACGAATCGATCACCCTCAGTCGCTCTGTGGTCGCGCCGGGTTCGGGCGCCGGCGGTACGCCGACACGGCCGGACTGCCCTCCACCCAGAACCGCCAAGGACGGTCCTGCGCGGCGGCTACGCCAACCCGTGGACCGGTGCGCACTCGTTCGGCGGGGACCGGATCGCCGGGCAGCAGCCGCACCGGAGACGTCGGGTCGGTGAGGTCTAGACCGTTGTGCTCGCGGCGGAGCCGCAGCAACGTCGCCAACCGAGCCGGTCCGCGAGCGAGGTCGGCGTCGGACCGCGCGGTGGGCCTGGCCAACCGCGCGACATCAAGGTCGGAGACGACCTCAGCACCGCGCAGCAGCACCGCCCCGGGTTCCCCGTCAGGCTGGCAAGAGATGTTGGCGCAGAAATGCAGCCCGTAGACGAAATACACGTACAGGTGGCCGGGTGGACCGAACATCACTGCATTGCGGGCAGTGCGGCCACGATAGGAGTGCGCCGCCGGATCATCCGAACCGCGATAGGCCTCCAGTTCGACGAGGCGGACCACCACCTGGCCGTCGGGCTTGTCCGCTACCACCAGGCAGCCCAGCAGCAGCCGGGCTGCCGCCAGGACGTCAACGGCGAGATGCTCGCGGGCGAAAGTCCCTACCGCCACTGGCTGATCCAGGCTCGGTGTCCGCCGACGGCACGCCTCGCGCGCTGCAGTTGCTCGGCGACGCGGTCGAGTGCGGTCCCGCCGTAGCCATCCCGGGAGCTGATCGATCCGCCGACGTTGAGCACCCGGCGGACGTCGACGGTGAGTTCAGGATGGACAGCGGCGAGTTCCATCTCCGACAGCTCCGCCAACTCCACCCCGCGGGATTCAGCAAGCCGCACGCACGCTCCGGCAGCCTGGTGCGCGGTGCGAAACGGCACCCCCTGGCGCACCAGCCACTCAGCAAGATCGGTGGCGAGGGTGAACCCAGCCGGGGCCAGGTCGGCGAGCCGCTCGGTCTGAAAAGTCAGGGTGCCGACCATCCCGGCCATCGCGGGAAGCAGCAGCTCGAGCTGGTCGACGGAGTCGAACAGCGGCTCCTTGTCCTCTTGCAGGTCCCGGTTGTAGGCCAACGGCTGCGCCTTGAGCGTGGCCAGCAGACCCGTGAGGTTGCCGATCAGCCGGCCGGCCTTACCTCTGGCCAACTCCGCCACATCCGGGTTCTTCTTCTGCGGCATGATCGAGCTGCCGGTAGAGTAGGAATCGTCCAGCGCGACATACCCGAACTCGGCGGTGGCCCAGAGGATGATCTCCTCGGCGATCCGGGACAGATCCACGGCCAGCATCGCGAGCACGAAGGCGGCCTCGGCGGCGAAATCCCGCGATGCCGTGCCATCGATCGAGTTCTCCACCGGTGCGTCGAAACCGAGTTCGGCGGCCACCGCAGCCGGATCCAGGCCGAGCGACGACCCGGCCAGCGCACCGGAGCCGTAGGGCGAGACGGCGGCCCGAGCATCCCAGTCCCGCAGCCGCTCGACGTCTCGCAGCAGGGCCTGCACGTGGGCCCCCAGGTGATGCGCGAGCAATACGGGTTGAGCGTGCTGCAGGTGGGTCCGGCCCGGCATCGGGGCATCGGGATGCCCCTGCGCTTGGTCGAGCAGCGCGTCGATCACGTCGAGGGTTCCGGCAGCGACCCGGCGGGCAGCGTCGCGAAGCCACATCCGCAGCAGCGTCGCGATCTGGTCGTTGCGCGAGCGGCCAGCGCGAAGCCGGCCACCGAGATCCGGCCCGGCGCGATCGATCAGGCCACGCTCCAGCGCGGTATGCACGTCCTCGTCCTCGGGTTCGGGGACGAACGCGCCGGAATCGACGTCGGCGTCGAGGCGATCCAGTGCGTCCAGCATCGCGGTCAGCTCAGCGTCGTCGAGCAGCGCGGCGCCGTGCAGGACGCGCGCGTGCGCCCGGGAGCCACGGATGTCGTAGCGGGCGAGTCGCCAATCGAAGTGCGTCGACAAGCTCAGCGCTGCCAGCGCATCAGCCGGTTTCGCACTGAACCGGGAACCCCACATCGCCGTCATCACAGCCCCCGCGGTGTCGATGGTTCGACCCTGCCAAGCAGATCTCGTTGCGCGGCGATCTTCGACGGAAGCCCCCACAGCTGCACGAAACCCTTGGCCAGGGATTGGTCGAAGGTGTCACCCGCATCGTAGGTCGCGAGGTTGAAGTCATAGAGCGACTGTGCGCTGCGACGTCCGGTCACCGTGGCCCGGCCGCCGACCAGCTCGATCCGGATCTCACCGGTCACATGGCGCTGGGAGTCGGCGACGAAGGCGTCCAGCGCCCGCTTGAGCGGCGAGAACCACAACCCGTCGTAGACCAGCTCGGTCCAGCGCTGCTCGACGCTGCGCTTGTACCTGGCCAGGTCTCGCTCGACGGTGACGCTCTCCAACTCCTGGTGCGCGGTGATCAGGGCGACCGCCCCGGGCGCCTCGTAGACCTCCCGGCTCTTGATGCCGACCAGCCGGTCTTCGACCATGTCCAGCCGGCCGACGCCGTGCGCCCCGGCTCGGGCGTTGAGCCGTTGGATCGCCTCCAGCACCGTCACCAGAGCGCCGTCGATGGCGACCGGCACACCGGCCTCGAACGTGATCACTAGCTCGTCGGGCGCCCTCCACTCGGTCGGATCGCTGGTGTAGGAGTACACGTCCTTGGTCGGGGCATTCCACAGATCTTCGAGGAACCCGGTCTCGACCGCTCGACCCCACAGGTTCTGGTCGATGGAGAACGGCGAGCGCTTCGTGACGTCGATCGGCAGGTTGCGCTCTTCGGCGTAGGCGATCGCCTTCTCCCGGGTCCATGCGTAGTCCCGGACCGGCGCGATCACCCGCAGGTCGGGGGCGAGTGCCCCGATGCCGACCTCGAAGCGCACCTGATCGTTGCCCTTGCCGGTGCAACCGTGGGCGACCGTGGAGGCGCCATGGTACTTCGCGGCCGCCACCAGGTGCTTGACGATCAGGGGTCGGGACAACGCCGACACCAGCGGGTAACGGTCCATGTACAGGGCGTTGACCTGCAACGCCGGCAGGCAGTACTGCTCGGCGTACTCGTCGCGGGCGTCGGTGACCACGGCCTCGACCGCGCCACAGGCCAGTGCCCGCTGGCGGATGGTCTCCAGGTCCTCACCACCCTGGCCGACATCCACCGCGACGGCGACGACCTCAGCCCCGGTTTCCTCGGCGATCCACCCGATCGCCACCGAGGTGTCCAAACCCCCGGAGTAGGCCAGTACGACCCGCTCAGTCATCGTGCTCTCCCTTCGGTCGCGCTCGTGAGTGGCAAACAGTGCTGTAACACTGTTTGCCACTCACGAGCGCGCTAGCGCCATGATCCGTTCCACGAGCTGCGCCCCGGTGAGAGGTTCTCGGGCTACGACCAGGATGCTGTCATCGCCGGCGACGGTACCGACCACCTCAGTCAGCGCCGCCCGATCCAGCGCGCTGGCCACGAAGTGTGCCGCACCGGGAGGGGTGCGCAGCACCGCGAGGTTCGCGCTGGCGTCGGCGGACACGAGCAGCTCGGCAAGCACCCGCGCCAGCCGTTCGGTGCCGCGAGCGACCGCGCGCACCGGAGCGCCGTCTTCGGGGATGACATACGTCGGCGCGCCACCGTCACCGCGCACCTTCATCGCGCCGAGCTCGTCGAGGTCCCGGGACAGCGTGGCCTGGGTGACCTCGATGCCTTCGCCGGCCAGCAGGGCGACCAGCTCCGCCTGGCTGCGCACCGCACGGTTGGTCACCAGCTCGACGATGCGGGCCTGCCGGCCGACCCGCGTCGACGTCATGGCGCTCGCTCCGGATCCAGCAACCACGCCAGCAGCGCCTTCTGCGCGTGCAACCGGTTCTCGGCCTCGTCCCATACCGCGCTGGCCGGCCCGTCGAGCACCTCATCGGTGATCTCCGCGCCCCGGTGCGCCGGCAGGCAGTGCAGCACCGTGACCTTCCGGACGCCCCCGCCAGAAGCGCGGTCCAGCAGCTCCGCATTGATCTGCAGCGGCCGGAACGGGGTGAGCCGGTCGAGGCCATCGCTCTCCTGGCCCATCGACGTCCAGGTGTCGGTGACCAGGACGTCGGCTCCGTCGACCGCCGCGTGTGGATCGGCGAGCGCGGTGGCGCTCCCACAGGTCTGCTCGGCCCGCTGTTTCGCCGCGAGCAGCACGTCAGGCAGCGGCTGGAAGCCCTCCGGAGTGCAGACCCGGACATGCATTCCGGCGGTGGTACCACCAAGAAGCAGTGAGTGCGCCATGTTGTTCGCCCCGTCGCCGAGGTAGGCGAGGGTGAGCCCGGCCAGGCGACCGTGCCGCTCCCGGATGGTCTGCAGGTCGGCGAGCACCTGGCAGGGGTGAAACTCGTCAGTGAGCGCGTTGACCACCGGCACTCGCGAGACACTAGCCATCGCTTCGATACGGCGTTGAGCGTAGGTCCGCCACACCACGGCGTCGGCATAGCGGGACAGCACCCGCGAGGTGTCCTCGATGGTCTCCTCGCGACCCAGCTGCATCGTCCGGGAGTCGATGATCACCGGGTGGCCGCCGAGTTGGGCGATGCCGATCTCGAAGGACAGCCGGGTTCGCGTCGAGCTCTTCTCGAAGATCACCGCAACGGGTCGCGGACCGGCCAGCGGGTTGCGACCGAACGGTTCGGCCTTGAGCTCGTCAGCCAGGTCGAGGATCTCCTGCTGCTCGGCCGGCGTGAGGTCGTCATCGCGCAAGAAATGTCTCGGCATCGCTACCGCACCCCGTTGAGGATTGCGGGCAGCGCGCTGAGGAACTCTCGCGCCTGTTCCTCGGTGAGCACCAGGGGCGGGGCGAGTCGGACCCGGTCCGGCACGGCCGGGTTGACCAGGAAGCCGGCGTCTCGTGCGGCAGTGGCGACCTGGGCGGATAGCGGCGAGGTCAGCCCGATCCCGATGAGCAGTCCGGCCGCGCTGACCGAGCTGACCAGCGGGTGGTGCAGCGCGGTTACCTCGGCGGCGATGTGCTTACCGAGCCGGGCGACGTGGTCGAGCAACCCGTCGGCGGCGATCGTCCGCAGGACCGCCAGCGCGGCCGCACAGCAGACCGGGTTACCGCCCAGCGTGCTGCCGTGGTGACCGGGCTGCAACAGATGTGCGGCGGGTCCGATGCCGATACACGCACCGATCGGGAGGCCACCGCCGAGACCCTTGGCGAGGGTCACCACATCAGGGGTCACGCCTGCGGACTGGTGGGCGAACCAGGTGCCGGTCCGGCCGATGCCGGTCTGGACCTCATCCAGTACCAGCAACGCCCCGTGCGCCGCGGTGATCTCCCGAGCAGCCTGCAGGTAGCCCGCCGGCGGGATTATCACGCCGTTCTCGCCTTGTACCGGCTCGAGGAACACCGCGGCGGTGTCCCCGTCGACAACCTCTTTCAGGGCCGCGGCATCGCCGTAGGGTACGAAGACCACACCGGGCGGCATCGGCTCGAAGGGATCCCGCTTGGCGGGCTGCCCGGTGAGCGCGAGCGCCCCCATGGTGCGGCCATGGAAGGCACCGTGCGCGGCGACCATCGTGGGCCGTCCGGTGCGCCGCGCGATCTTGAACGCGACCTCGTTGGCCTCCGCGCCGGAGTTGCAGAACAGCACCCGCCCCGACCCGGTGGCGGCGAGCAGGTCGAGCAGGGTCTCGGCTAGCGTGATCGGCGGTTCGCTGAGGTAGAGGTTGGAGACTTGCCCGAGGGTGGCGATCTGCTCGGTAACGGCGCGCACCACGGCTGGGTGCGCGTGGCCCAGCGCGTTCACCGCGACACCCCCAACCAGATCCAGGTAACGCCGGCCGTCGGTGTCCCACACTTCGGCGCCGGCACCACGGGCCAGCGCCAATGGCGGCGTGCCGTAGTTGGCCATCAACGCGGCCTGCCAGCGCTGTTGTAAGTCCACAGTAGACATCAGGCCTCCTCTTCCGGTAGGGGCAGCACCATCGTCCCGACCCCCTCGGTGGTGAACACTTCGAGCAGCACCGAGTGCGCTACCCGGCCGTCGATCACGTGGGCCCGCCGGACTCCACCGCGGACGGCACGCAGGCAGGCCTCCATCTTCGGCACCATCCCGGCGGACAGTTCCGGGAGCAGCCCCTCCAGCCGGTCCACCGTTATCTGCGACAACAGGCTGGTCCGATCCGGCCAGTCGGAGTAGAGCCCCTCGACGTCGGTGAGCACGACAAGCTTCGCGGCCCCCAACGCGACGGCCAGTGCCGCCGCTGCGGTGTCCGCGTTGACGTTGTGCACCACGCCGTCGGCGTCCGGGGCCAATCCCGAGACCACCGGGATTCGCCCGGCGTTGACGATATCGAGCACCGCGGCGGGGTTCACCGCAACCACATCGCCGACCAGCCCCACGTCGATCTGCTCGCCGTCCACGGTGGCGGTGCGACGGGCGGCGGTGAGCAGGTGCGCGTCTTCCCCGGAGATGCCGACGGCGAACGGACCGTGCGCGTTGATCAGCCCGACCAGCTCGCGGCCCACCTGCCCGAACAGCACCATTCGCACCACATCGATCGTCTCCGGCGTCGTGACCCGCAAGCCACCGCGGAACTCCCCCGCGATCCCCAGCCGCTCGAACATGGCGTTGATCTGGGGGCCGCCGCCATGTACCACGACCGGACGTAGCCCCGCCAGCCGGAGGAACACCAGGTCCTGGGCGAACGCGCACTTCAGCTCGTCGTCCAGCATCGCGTGCCCGCCGTATTTGATCACCACGGTGGCGCCGTGGAAGCGCTGCAACCAGGGCAGCGCCTCGGCGAGCACCGCGGCTTTCTGCGCCGCCATGTCGCGGGTGCTCGTCATGACGAGTACGCGCTGTTCTCCTCGACGTACGCGTGCGAGAGGTCCGTGGTGAGCACGGTGGCCTGGCCCGCACCGAGGTGCAGGTCGACCTCGACTATGATCTCACGCCCAGACAGGTTCGCCGTGGAGCGGTCCGCAGCCACCGCGCCGCCCTGGCAGAGCAGCACTCCGTTGATCCGGATGTCCAGGCTGTCGGCCCGTACGGTGGCCGGTGAGGCGCCCACCGCAGCCGCGATCCGTCCCCAGTTGGGGTCAGACCCGAAGAAGGCGGTCTTCACGAGGTTGTCCCGGGCGATCGCGCGGGCCGCGGCAAGCGCGTCGTCCTCGCTCTCTGCTCCGCGAACGGTGATCGAGATATCCTTGGTGACGCCCTCGGCGTCGGCTTGCAGGCCCTTGACCAGCTGCTGGCACACCCGCGCCACCGCGGCCGCGAAGTCGTCCCGGTCCGGGGTGACCCCCGAGGCTCCGGAGGCCAGCAGCAGCACGGTGTCGTTGGTCGAGCAGGTGCCGTCGATGTCCAGGCGTTCGAATGTTTCGGCGCTGGCGTAGCGCAACACCGCGTCCAGGGTCGACTCGTCGACGGCGGCGTCGGTGGTGATCACGCAAAGCATGGTGGCAAGGCTGGGCGCGACCATGCCGGCTCCCTTGGCGAACCCGCCCACCGTCCAGCCGCTGCTGGTGACCGCCGCCTGCTTGGCGACGGTGTCCGTGGTGAGCACCGCGGTGGCGGCGGCCAGGCCGGCATCCGGTGTGGCGGCCAATGCCGCCGCTGCTTTGTCGACTCCCGCCAGCACAGCCTCCAGCGGCAGCCGCTCACCGATCAGTCCGGTGGAACACACCGCGACCTCGACCGCTCCGCACTCCAGCACCGTGGCGACCCGCTCGGCGGTGGCGTGGGTGTCCTGGAACCCGCCAGGTCCGGTGCAGGCGTTGGCGCCGCCGGCGTTGAGCACAACCGCGCGCAGCCGCCGCTCGGTGAGCACCTGTGCCGACCACAGCACCGGCGCCGCCTTGACCTGGTTGCGGGTGAACACGCCTGCGGCGGCTACCGTGGGTCCGTCATTGACCACCAGAGCCAGGTCCGACCCACCACTGGTCTTGATGCCGGCGGCCACCCCAGCCGCCCGGAACCCATCCGCCGCGGTGACGCTCATCGCGTTGTCCCCTTTCTCATGGGGCTATTCCCCAGGCTGGTAGACCAGTGCTTTCGGGAAGCCCCAGCGCCAGGTTGAGGCACTGAACGGCGGCTCCCGCGGTGCCCTTGGTGAGGTTGTCGACCGCACCCACAGCGACCAGCCGGCCGGCGTCGACGTCAACCCCAACCTGCAGTTGCACCGAGTTGGAGCCGTGCACGGCTCCGGTGGCCGGCCAGCGGCCTGCTGGCATCAGATGCACGAACGGTTCCGCGGAATATGCGGCGTGGTACGTGGCGTGGGCCGTCTCGTCGTCGACACCTGGGCTTAGCGCTGCGGTGCAGCTGGCCAGGATCCCGCGGGGCATCGGCGCCAGCACCGGCGTGAACGACACGGCAACCGCCTGACCGGCGACTCCGGCGAGGTTCTGGATGATCTCCGGGGTATGCCGGTGCGCGCCGGCCATCCCGTACACACTGGCCGAGCCCATCACCTCCGAGGCCAGCAGGTGGGGTTTGAGGGCGCGCCCGGCCCCCGACGTGCCGGATACCGCGGTCACCACGACGTCGGGACCGACCAGGCCGGACGCGAGCGCCGGAGCAAGGGCGAGGCTGATCACCGTCGGGTAGCAACCGGGCACGGCGATGCGACGGGCTCCGCGCAGCTTCTCCCGCGCTCCTGGCAGCTCGGGCAACCCGTACGGCCAGGTCCCGGGGTGGTCACCGCCGTACCAGCGCTGCCAGGCCGCCGGATCCGCGAGCCGGTGATCGGCACCACAGTCGATCACCACGGTGTCCGCGGGAAGCTCGGCCGCCAACGCCGCGGAGTGGCCGTGCGGTAGCGCGAGCAACACCGCGTCATGTCCGGCCAACCGTGCTGCGGTGGTGTCGGACAGGACGCGCTCGGCGAGCGGCATGAGATTCGGGTGGTGCTCGCCCAGCCGACTTCCGGCGTTGCCGCCCGCGGTCAGCTCGCCGATCTCGATCTGCGGGTGGCCCAGCATCAGCCGAAGCAGCTCGCCACCCGCGTACCCGCTCGCCCCCGCCACCGCAACCCTGAACCGCACTCGCATGATTATGCACGCACATGCAACGTAATTCAATCGATCGTTTGACGGCTGTTCTGACATCAGGTCTGGGCTTTCTCTGGGCACCATCCTGTACTGCTCGTGTGCCCAGAAGAAGCCCAGAGCAGGATGAGGTGGTGGCCGCGCTGGCGAAGATCATCCGACGAGGCTTGCCAGTCGCGGATGCGGTTGATCCGGTACTGCTCGCGCTGCGGGGTGTGAACTCTCGCGCGGTCGATCCAGACGATGACATAAGCCGGACAGCGGCGCTGGACGGCGTGCTGCGGGGCCAACTCGCGCGGTTCCCCGATGCCCCCTATGCGCGGTCGGCGCGGGCGTTGTAGCCGACCGGTTCACCCGCTCACGGTTGATCGCTCCACGGCTGGCGCCAGTGTCCGGGCGTCAGGTCGTACCAACGGACCCGTTCGCGTGGGAGGTGGCAGAGCACGAGGAGGCACGTGCACAGTTGTGGGCGGCCATCTACGCAGTGCACGCCGAGTTGCTGGCCGTGGAGCGACTCCTCAGCCTTGACGCCGACCGTCGGGAGTGCTGCATGCACGCGATGACGGCAGCCTGGCGGTGGGCCCAGGCCAGCATTGAGGCAACAGGCTACGCAGCAGCCTTCGGAACCGGCAGTACTACCGCACACGCGCGTGATCATTGTTTGTGTGCCTATAGCGACACCAGATGTCGCCGGACGCACATAAACAATGATCACATCATCCGCCCTTGCGCGACTGCGACGAAAGCGCGACAAGGCGCGCGAAGCTGGACCTACGAGCGCAGGGTCGCGTTGTGAGTTTGGATGGCGGCGGCTACGGCTGCGTCGCGGGCGGCGCTGGCTTCGGCGGCGGTGAGGGTGCGGTCGTGGGCGCGGAACCGCAGCGCGAAGGCCAGTGACCGCTTGCCCGCACCGATCTGGTCACCGGTGTAGACGTCGAACAGGCGCACGTCCTCCAGCAACTCGCCGGCACCACGACGCAGCGTGGCGGTCAGCTCGGCCACCGGAACGCTGGTGTCTACCACCAACGCGACGTCTTGCAGCACCGGCGGGTAAGGCGACACCACGGGCGCGGGACGCCGGTCGGTCAGCGGAAGCGCGTCGAGATCCAGCTCCATGGCACAGGTCCGCGGCGGCAGGCCCAGCACTTCGACCACCGCGGGATGCAACTCGCCGGCATGCCCGACCGGATGGCCCTCCACCTGCAGCTGCGCGCAGCGGCCCGGATGCCATGGCGCGGTCGCGGCAGCGCGCACCTCAAGCTCGACGCCGGCGGCGTGGCCGACCAGTCGCGCGGCCTGCACCGCGTCGGCCCAGGTCACCGTCCGGCCGCTACCCCACCAGCCGGGACGTTCCCACTGCCCGGCGAGCACGGCACCGACGTGCAGCGGCTGGGCGGGTAGTGCACCGATCAGTGCGGCGACTTCGGCATCGCTGGGTCGGCCAAGGACCCCTACAACCGGCATCGCGGTGGCGCCAGTGCGCGGCTGCACGACCGGGGCCATCCCGTAGAGCGCCACGTCGCGCTGCCCCCGGGCGACATTGCGGACCAGGGCCTCGAGCAGGCCGGGCAGCAGCGTGGTGGCCAGCTGGTCACGGTCGGCCTCCAACGGATTGAGCAGCGCGACGGTGCGGCGCCGTGGATCATCCTCGGTCAGGCCGAAGGCGTCCCACGTGCCGGCCGAGACGAACGGGCTGGGCAGCACTTCCACATACCCGGCGCCGGCCAGTGCTCTGGAGATCGTCCGCCGGCGACGCTGAGTGGCGGTAAGCCCGCGACCGGGCGGTGCCGCCGGGAGTTCGGAAGGGATGGTGTCGTAGCCTTCCAGCCGCAGCACCTCCTCGACGAGATCGGCGGGCTGGGTCAGGTCCGGGCGCCAGGACGGCGGGGCGGCGGTCACCGTGGTGGTGCCGTTGGCGCCACCCACCTGTACGGCGCAGCCGATCTGCGACAGTCGGCGGACCGTCGCGCCGCGCTCGTAGGTCCGTCCGGCCACCCGATCCGGCAGGTCGATCGGCATCACCACCGACACCCGCTCTGGGGGGGTGCCCACGTCGGTGCGGCCCGGCAGGATCTCCCCACCGCCGTACCGGGTCAGCAGCGTCGCGGCGAGCTCGGCGGCGACCGGCGGCAGAGCGGGATCCACTCCACGCTCGAAGCGCCGAGCCGCCTCGCTGGGCAACTTGTGCCGGCGGGCGGTGCGAGCGACCGAGGCTGGATCCCAGATCGCCGCCTCCAGCAGCAGGCTGGTGGTCTGCGGACCGATCTCGGTGCTCTCCCCGCCCATCACGGCTGCCAGCGACACCGGTCCGGTGCTGTCGCAGATCACCATGTCGTCGGGGTCCAGCTCCCGGCACACCCCGTCCAGCGTGGTGAGCTTCTCCCCCTCGGTGGCCCGGCGGACGACGAGGTCACCATCCAGTTTCGTGGCGTCGAAGGCGTGCATCGGCTGCCCGAGCTCGAGCATCACGTAGTTAGTGACGTCCACGGCCAGCGAGATCGGCCGCATCCCAGCCAGCTGCAACCGCCGGCGCATCCACCAAGGCGACCCGGCGGTCGGGTCGACTCCCGATACCTGGCGGACCAGGAACCGGTGGCAGCCCTGCTCATCCTCGATGCTTACCGGCCGGCTGACACCGTCAACCGCGGGCACCTCGCGAAGGCCAGGATCGCGGTAGTCAACGTCGAACGCGATGGCCAGTTCTCGGGCCAGCCCGCGCGCCGACAAGCAGTAACCACGATCGGGAGTGACCGCCAGCTCGATCACCGCATCGTCCAGGCCAAGCACCTCAACGGCGCTGTCCCCGGGTGCCGCGGCATCGGCGGACAGCACGATGATCCCGGTGTGATCGTCGCCGAGCCGCAGCTCGGCGGCCGAACAGATCATCCCGTCGGAGGTCCGGCCGTAGGCGGTCCGCGCCGCGATCGCGACGTCGCCGGGTAGCACCGTGCCTGGCCGCGCCAGCACCACCAGATCCCCGACGACGAAATTCGTGGCACCGCAGACCACCCCACGCGGCGCCGGTGCGCCATCGCCGAGCAGGCAGTACCGGATGGGCTTGGAGAAACCAGCCAGCTCCGCTATCTCCTGTACCCGGGCCACCACGAGCGGTCCGCTGACCGGGCCGAGTTGGTGCACCGCCTCGACCTCCAGGCCGGCCCGCACGAACGCGTCCGCGATCTCCGCCACAGTGGGAGCGGCACCACCCTCGGGGAGCGCGACGTGATCACGCAGCCAGGACACGGGGATGCGCATGCCCTCAGGCCTCCATTCCGAAAGCACGGGTGAACCGAACATCGCCCTCGACCATGTCCCGCATGTCGGCGATGCCGTTGCGGAACATCAGAGTGCGCTCGATGCCCATCCCGAAGGCGAATCCCGAGTACACGTCCGGATCGATGCCGCAGGCACGCAGCACATTCGGATTGACCATGCCGCAGCCACCCCACTCAACCCAGCCTGGACCGCCCTTCTTCTCCGGGAACCACACGTCGGGTTCGGCGGAGGGTTCGGTGAATGGGAAGAACGAGGGCCGCAGCCGGATCCGCGAGGTGTCTCCGAACATCGCTCGAGCGAAGGCGTCCAGGGTGCCCTTCAGATGCGCCATGGTGATGCCCTTGTCCACCGCGAGACCTTCGATCTGGTGGAAGACCGGGGTGTGGGTGGCATCCAGCGCGTCCGTGCGGAACGTCCGCCCGGGGCACACTACGTAGACCGGCAGCTCCCGCTCCAGCAGAGCGCGTATCTGCACCGGTGAGGTGTGCGTGCGCAGCACCATGCCGGATCCTTCGGGCGCCACGTAGAAGCTGTCCTGCATTGTGCGGGCCGGATGGTCCTTGGGGAAGTTGAGCGCGTCGAAGTTGAACCACTCGGCCTCGACTTCCGGGCCCTCGGCGACTTCGTAGCCCATGGCGACGAACACGTCGGTGATACGCTCGCACAGCGCGGTGATCGGGTGCCGGGCGCCGACCGGGACGCGATCCCATGGCAATGTGACGTCGACAGCCTCTTCCCGCAGAGTCCTGGAATCGCGCTCGACGTGCAGCACGGCGCGACGCTGGTCGAAGGCCGACTGCACGGCCATGCGGCTGTGGTTCAGGCGCTTACCGGCCTCGGCGCGGGCCTTGGGTGGCAGGGCACCGATCTCGCGTCGGGCGCTGAGCAGCGGCGACCGGTCGCCGAGGTGCGCGGGTTTGATTGCGGCGAGTTCATCGAGGTCAGCGGCCGCGGCGAAAGCCTTCGCGGCGTCTTCGACGGCTTGGTCCAGCGCTTCGGGCGTCAGCGCGGCGACCTGCTTGGGGTCGTAGGCGTCGTTGGATCCAGACATAGGGTGCAAACTCCTGGCTTGCGGCGGGCCGCGACGGCGGGCGCCTGCAGTGCCGATATGCGGTCAGTTCTGGTCCGATCTTAGGTGATCGACCCGGGGGCAGGTCGCTGGCGGTGCGCCCGCGCGCTGGCGTAGAGGCAGATCGCCGCAGCGGCGGCGAGGTTGAGACTCTCCGCGCGCCCGTGCAGCGGGACGGCGACGATGTGATCAGCGGCCGCGAGCAGCTCGCGATCCAGCCCGTGCGCCTCGTTGCCGAACAGCCACGCGGTGGGCGCCGCCAGAGTTCCGGCGTCGACAACGTCGTCGAGGTCGCGGCCAGTGCGGGCATCGGCAGCCAGCAGCTGCAGCCCGGCCTGCCGGCATGCCGAGACGGCCCGCAGCGGATCAGGCTCCACACCCACTGCGAGGTGGAACACGCTGCCGGTGGAGGCGCGCACGCATTTGCCGTTGTGCGGGTCGACGGCGTCCCCGGCGAAGAGCACCGCGCCGGCCCCGGCAGCATCGGCCACCCGCAGGACCGTGCCGGCATTGCCCGGGTCGGCGACGGCAGCCAGTACCGCGACCAGCCGGGTGCCGTGCAGCGCGTCCGCCGCAGGCTGCCCGAGCGTGGCGCAGACGGCCACGATGCCCTGCGGTGTTGCGGTCTCGGACAACCCAGCGGCGGCCCGCTCGGTGATCAGGGATACCCGGGTGCCGGGAGCCGCACGCAGCTCGGGATGCCGGGTAGCGGCGCGCTCGGTGAGGAACAGCTCCAGCACCGATCCGTAGCGCAGCGCTTCCCGCACGGCCTGGGAGCCCTCGACGAGGAACCGCCCGGCGCGCTCCCGGTCCCGCCGCCGGAGCAGCCCGCGCGCCGCGACCACCCGCGGAGTCCGTTCGGTGTAGGGAGCCTCCGGCTGCACCAGGGGATTCACGTTGTGGCCGCCCGCTGCGCTCAGGCGGCGTCGCCGTCCCGGGATGCTGGAGCGCTCGCCCCCCGGCTACTCGGCAGGTTTGCCCTGGCGATCTCGACCAGCGCAGTGAACGCGGTGGCGTCGGAGACGGCGAGCTCGGCGAGGTTCTTGCGATCCACCTCGACCTCCGCAATGCGCAGGCCCTGGATGAGCCGGTTGTAGGTCATCCCGTTCTGCCGCGCTGCGGCGTTGATCCGGGTGATCCAGAGCTGCCGGAAGTCACCTTTGCGGGCCCGCCGATCGCGGTAGGCGTACTGCATCGAGTGGAGGATCTGTTCCTTGGCCTTGCGGTACAGCCGGGAACGCTGACCACGGTAGCCGCTGGCGGCCTCCAGAGTTGCGCGGCGCTTCTTTTGGGCATTGACCGCTCGCTTGACGCGTGCCACTGGTTTGTCCTAATCGGTCTCGGGGGCGAACTGGTCGCCCAGGGTCAGGGTCGATGCGCGGCGGGTCAGAGCCCGAGCAGCCTGCGGATCCGCTTGGTGTCCTGCTTGGCCACCTGGACTACTCCGTCAAGGCGGCGGGTGACCCTGGAGGATTTCTTCTCCAACAGGTGGCGCTTGCCGGCCTTCTGCCGCAGCAACTTGCCGGTAGCGGAGACCTTCACGCGCTTGGCGGTGCCCCGGTGGGTCTTGTTCTTAGGCATGTCCGTCCTCGTCCTGCCACCTGAGTTAAGGCGGCGGTCAATGCGGTGGCCCCAGACGGGCTACCCGATGTCCTGCACTGTCACTACACAGGCCGTCTACTCCGCTGGCTGCTCCACCGGCTCAACCGAACTGCGATCGTCCCTGACTCCCTTTGGCTTATTGCGATGAGGAGCCAGCACCATCGTCATATTCCGGCCGTCCTGCTTGGCGGAGGTCTCCACGAAGCCAAGGTCCGCGACGTCGTTGGACAGCCGCTGCAACAGCCGGAAACCCAGCTCCGGCCGGGACTGTTCGCGGCCCCGGAACATGATGGTGACCTTCACCTTGTGCCCCGCGTCGAGGAACCGCACAACGTGGCGCTTCTTCGTCTCGTAGTCGTGGGCGTCAATCTTGGGGCGAAGCTTTTGTTCTTTGATAACCGTCATCTGCTGGTTGCGGCGGGACTCACGGGCCTTCTGCGCAGTCTCGTATTTGAACTTGCCGAAGTCCATGAGCTTGCACACTGGGGGACGGGCCTGTGCAGCAACCTCGACCAGGTCGAGATCCGCTTCCTGAGCTAGTCGCAGCGCGTCCTCGATGCGGACAATGCCGACCTGCTCGCCATTCGGACCAACCAACCTGACCTCAGGAACGCGGATGCGATCATTGATGCGTGTCTCGACGGTGATGTGGCCTCCTCGGTCGTCATACTCACGGCGCGACCGAGCTTGTGGGGCCTTGCCGGCTGGCACCAGGTGCCCACGAGCACGCTGGGCCAACGAACCCCGGACGCAACGCGGCCCCGCACACCTCCTGGCGTGCAGGGCCCGCAGATCCGACCGATCGACGCGCGAGTGCTATTCAACACTCGGCGTAACGCCGGAAGCCCCCTCGGGATTCCGGGACCGGACCCGGCCGCCTCGCAGCGGCTCAGGTGGGAGCGCGGGCTCCACTTGCCGTCTCCACCGGAGTGGAGACTGGTCGCCGGGACAGATTAGCATCTACCCTGCGGCGACGGTGGTCCGGCGACGCTTCGCTGGCGTTGCGTGTTGCATATCGACGACGGTGCGCAGGAATTGGCCGGTGTAACTGGTATCGATGGCGGCCACCTGCTCGGGGGTACCTTCGGCGATCACGGTACCGCCGGCCGCGCCGCCTTCGGGGCCCATGTCGATCACCCAGTCCGACGATTTGACCACATCGAGGTTGTGCTCGATGACGATGACGGTATTGCCCTTGTCGGCCAGCTCGTTGATGACACCGAGCAGTTTGCGGATGTCCTCGAAGTGCAGGCCGGTGGTGGGCTCGTCGAGCACGTAGACGGTTCGACCGGTGGAGCGCTTCTGCAATTCACTGGCCAGCTTGACGCGCTGAGCTTCCCCGCCGGACAGCGTCGGCGCGGGTTGTCCGAGCCGGACATAGCCCAGGCCGACGTCCACCAGCGTTTTGAGGTGGCGGTGGATCGCCGAGATCGGCTCGAAGAACGTCGCCGCCTCCTCGATCGGCATATCGAGCACCTCAGCAATGGTCTTGCCCTTGTAGTGCACTTCGAGGGTCTCCCGGTTGTACCGCGCACCGCCGCAGACCTCACATGGCACGTACACGTCGGGGAGGAAGTTCATCTCGATCTTGATGGTGCCGTCGCCGGCGCACGCCTCGCAGCGACCACCCTTAACGTTGAAGGAGAACCGCCCGGGCTGGTAACCCCGCACTTTCGCCTCGGTGGTGGCGGCGAAGAGCTTGCGGATCCGGTCGAACACGCCGGTGTACGTGGCCGGGTTGGATCGCGGGGTCCGCCCGATCGGTGACTGATCGACTCTGACCAGCTTGTCGACGTGCTCCAGGCCGGTGACCCGAGTGTGCCGTCCGGGCACCTGACGGGCTCCGTTGAGCCGATTCGCCAGCACGGTCGCGAGGATGTCGTTGACCAGCGTGGATTTACCCGATCCGGAGACCCCGGTGACCGAGACCAGGCAGCCCAGCGGGAAGGACACGTCGATGTCGTGCAGGTTGTGCTCGCGCGCTCCGACCACGGTCAACCGTCGCGACCGATCCACCCGGCGCCGGATCGCCGGAACCGGGATGCTCCGCCGGCCCGACAGGTAGGCACCGGTGATCGAGGTGTCGTGCCGCTCCAACTCGTGGAACGGCCCGCTGTGCACCACCTGACCGCCGTGCTCGCCCGCGCCGGGGCCGATGTCGACCACCCAGTCAGAGGCACGGATGGTCTCCTCGTCGTGTTCGACCACGATCAGTGTGTTGCCCAGGTCGCGCAACCTGGTGAGGGTGGCCAGCAACCGGTGGTTGTCCCGCTGGTGCAGACCGATCGACGGCTCGTCCAGCACGTAGAGCACCCCGACCAAGCCGGAGCCGATCTGGGTGGCCAATCGGATCCGCTGCGCCTCACCACCGGACAGCGTGGCCGACGCTCGGTCCAGGGACAGGTAGTCCAGCCCGACGTCGAGCAGGAAGTGCAGCCGGGCCTGGATCTCCTTGAGGACCGCACCGGCGATCATCGATTGCCTGGTGTCCAGCGCAAGGCCGTCGAGGAACGCCGTCGCGTCACGGACCGACAACGCGGACACGTCCGCGATCGATTTCTTGCCCTCCGTGGTGTGCGACAGCGTCACGGCCAGGATCTCCGGCTTGAGCCGGGTGCCACGGCAGGCGGGACACGGCACCTCACGCATGTAGCCGTCGTACTTCTCCCGCATGTACTCCGACTCGGTCTGGTTCATCCGGCGCTCGAGGAACGGCAGGACACCCTCGAAGGCAGCGTAGTAGGAGCGCTCGCGGCCGTAACGGTTGCGATATCTGACGTGCACCTGCGTGTCGGAACCGTGCAGCACGGCCTTCTGGGCGCTGGCCGGCAGGCGCCGCCACGGGAGGTCCATCCGGAAGCCAACGGTCTCGGCCAGCGCCTCCAGCAGCCGCTGGAAGTACTCGGCGGTCTGCCCAGTGGACCACGGCGCGATCGCCCCCTCAGCCAGCGACAGCTCCTCGTCGGGGACCACCAGCTCGGGGTCTACTTCCTTGCGCACCCCGATCCCGGTGCACTCCGGGCAGGCGCCGTAGGGCGAGTTGAAGGAGAACGAGCGCGGCTCAAGGTCGTCGACGCCGATGGGGTGGCCGTTCGGGCAGGCCATCCGCTCGGAGAACCGGCGCTGCCGATGCGGATCGCGCTCGTCGCGGTCAACGAAATCGAGCACGACCAAGCCGTCTGCCAGACGCAATGCGGTTTCCACCGAATCGGTGAGCCGCTGCTTGGCACTGTCCTTGACCGACAGCCGGTCGACCACCACGGAGATGTCGTGTTTGTCCTGCTTCTTGAGCCGGGGCGGGTCGGTCAACGGGTGGACGTGGCCGTCGACGAGCACCCGGGAGTAGCCCTGGGACTGCAGCTCTGCGAACAGGTCGACGAACTCGCCCTTGCGGGTCCGCACCACGGGCGCCAAGACCTGAAACCGGGTGCCGGGGGTCAGGGCGAGTACCTGGTCGACGATCTGCTGTGGGGTCTGCCGGGAGATCGGCTCACCACATAGCGGGCAATGCGGCTCCCCCGCGCGGGCATAGAGCAGCCGCAGGTAGTCGTGTACTTCGGTGATCGTGCCGACAGTGGAACGGGGGTTGCGGCTGGTGGACTTCTGGTCGATCGATACCGCCGGAGACAGACCCTCGATGAAGTCGACGTCGGGTTTGTCCATCTGACCCAGGAACTGGCGGGCATAGGCTGACAGCGACTCGACATACCGGCGCTGACCCTCCGCGAAGATGGTGTCGAACGCGAGGCTGGACTTGCCCGAACCGGACAGCCCGGTGAACACGATGAGGCTGTCGCGGGGCAGGTCGAGATCGACGTTGCGCAGGTTGTGCTCCCGCGCACCGCGCACCACAAGTCGATCAGCCACATGACCCCCTTCAAATCCGGCCTGTCTCAGAACCCAACGGCCCTAATCCATGCTATGCGGACGCACCGACAGTCGCGGACGCAGCGGTCCCCACTGCCCGACGCCGCGGGAGGCGTAAGCGGTCAACTGGAACCTTTTGCGGCGCTTCACAGGGGGGACTACGGTCGGTGACTGTGGACGTCCTTGAGAATTATGACGGTGCAGTCGAACCCGGCGGGCCTGCGCAGCGGCGGACGCTGGACGCGCTGACCGTGACCAAGATCTCGGTCGGACCGATGGACAATAACGCTTACCTGCTGACCTGCCGGTCTACCGGCGAGGCGTTGCTGATCGACGCGGCCAACGAGGCACAGCGACTGATGGACCTGCTGGGCTACGGCCCCGACCGCCCCGATCTGCGCACGATCGTCACCACCCATCGGCACAGCGACCACTGGCAGGCCCTCGGTGCGGTCGCCGGGGCCACCGGAGCGCAGACAGTCGCTCATCCGGTCGACGCCCCACAGTTGCCCGTGCCTCCAGACCGCCTGGTCAACCACGGCGACACCGTAGCCGTCGGCCAGGTAGAACTGGGCGTGATCCATTTGCGCGGCCACACCCCCGGCTCGATCGCCCTGCTGCACCGGGACGCTGACGGCACCCCGCACCTGTTCACCGGTGATTCACTGTTTCCCGGCGGTCCGGGTCGGACGACCACCCCTACTGACTTCAACAGTCTGATGGACGACCTACAGGCGCGGGTGTTCGACCAACTCCCCGACGAGACATGGTTCTACCCCGGGCATGGCAAGGATTCCACTCTCGGCACCGAGCGCCCCCACCTCGCCGAATGGCGCGCCCGAGGCTGGTGACTTCGACCGATGACCACCAACAGATTGACCACGTGACCACTAGCTGAGCGTGGCTTTGCCTAATCAGGGTGGGTTGCCCCGGGGACTCACTTGTCAATCTCGTATTCGGTTAGGATTCGATAGCGGATCCTGCTGATCCCTAACGACGTCCAACGAGCCCGCCATGATCGCCGAAACTGAGTGATGGCAGTGCGATCCTGCACGGTTACCGCTCAGTATTGACGATCTTGAGAAGATGAGGCGACACCCCGGGCGACACGAGGCGACACATCGATAGTTACGGACGAGGGCAGTTTGCAGCGGAGCTGCGCTGGCCCCGTACCGGAGGGCCGGCCCCGTACGCGACTTTCTTGATCACGAGGCGGAGCGGAGCGCGGCCGGGTAGCACGAGTCCGCGCTCACTGTTGCTGCTGTCGTGCTCGGCGCCGCGGCTTAGGTATCCCCCTGCTTGCCGCTGGCGGCGTGCTGCTTGCCGGTGTCTTGGTCCTTCGCCGGTGGCTTGGTCGTCGC
The DNA here is from genome assembly GCA_036266995.1 of Pseudonocardiaceae bacterium. Taxonomy (GTDB): domain Bacteria; phylum Actinomycetota; class Actinomycetes; order Mycobacteriales; family Pseudonocardiaceae. The sequence goes on from DATAWX010000115.1 coordinate 20,823, forward strand.
CGGTGGCTTGGTCGTCACCGGTGGCTTGGCGATGACGAGATTGACCGTGCTGTCGCGCCACACTGCGACACCTGCCCGCGGGTCCGTTCGCAGCACCGTCCCGGGCTGCTGGTTGGACTCCTCCTCGATAACTGAACCCACCCTGAGCCTGTTCTGCGCCAGCACCCGTCCGGCCTTGTACTGGTCGACGCCGACCACATCGGGAACCGGCCGCAGTGCCGGGCCCGCAGGCGCCTCCACAACGGGGGGCGGTACAACGACTGGAGACGGCACCACAACGGGAGCAGGCACCACAACCGGAGCGGGCACCGCAGCGGGAGGCGCCACTACAACCGGAGCAGGTTGCTGCGCGTCGGGGCCTTCGGAGGCCGCCGGGGACCCCTGAGCCGGTGGCGTCTCCACGGCTCCAGCCGTCTTCACGGCAGGTGGCGTGCTCGCCAGCGTCAGGCTCACCCCGCCACCTTGGTCAAGCTTCTGACCTGCGGACGGGTCGGTTCGCAGCACTGTTCCTGGCACCTGACCGGCAACCTGGTCGGTGGTCGCGCGAACTTTCAATCCCATGCCGTTGAGCAGGGCCTCTGCTTCTACCCGGGACATGCCGACCAAGCTGGGTACTTCGATTTGCGGCTGCCGCGCTGCGACCCCCCAGAGCAAGAACACAACCACGAGCGCCACTACCAAACCGGCTCCGGCCAGCATGATCCCACCGGGACTGCCGTCCCCCCGCACACTCCACCGACGTGGTAAGGACCACTGTCCAGTGGTGCGCGGTCGTTGGGTCGTGACTGCATCCTCAACCATCGTCATGGAGGCTCCCCCTTCACCGTCTCGATCACTAATCGGAAGTGGAGACAGCTTTAACACAGGGTAAATCAACCATCACCTGAATGGCGGAACCCTGGTCACGTCATTCGGCTGTGGTCCCGGCGACGACGCTGTCGTCGTGCAGCCGCCCGATCTCCGCACCGGACAGGCCGAGGACCCCGGCAAGTATCTCATCGGTGTGCTGGCCGAGCTTCGGAGCCGGCGCCGGCGGTACCCGCTCCGAAACGGAGAAGTCGAGCGGCGAGCTGGGCATGAGGTAGGTGCCGATGCCGGGCTGGTCGACTTCGGCGAACATCGGGTTGGCGGTCGAGCAGCGCGGATCGGTACTCACCATCTCCGCGAAAGTCTGGTACGGGCCCCAGCACACGTCGTGCGCGTCGAAGACCTCACGGACCTCGGGCAGCGTGCGGCTGCCGACCCACGGCTCGATGAGCGCGCCGATCACGTGACGAGCGGCGAACCGATCACCCTCCTTGGCCAGGTCCACCCCAAGCAGCTTTTCGACGTGCGCGCAGGCGTCACCGATCCCGACTGCGGTGACCACGCTGCGCCACTGCCGGGGAGTCAAGCCGACCACCATGACCCGTTTGCCGTCCTTGGTGGCGAAGTCGCGGCCGAAAGCACCGTACAGGTCGTTGCCGTGCCGAGGACGCTCGCTGTTGTTGATCTGTACTTCGGCGATGTTGCCGAGGTGCCCGGTCATGGCGAACGCCACATCGGCCAGCGCGAGCCGGACGAACTGGCCGGTGCCGTCGATCCGCCGCTTGCGCTCGGCAGCCAGCAGCCCGGTCGCGGCCAGCGTTCCCGTGATCGCGTCCCAGGCCGGCAACAGATGGTTGACCGGCATGGACAGCGTGCCGGGGCCGGTTGTCCACGGGAAACCGGTGGCGGGGTTGACCGTGTAGTCGACCGCGGAGGAGCCGTCCGGGTTGCCGACGATGTTGACCATGATCAGGTCCGACCGGCGGGACGTGAGCTTAGTGAAGTCCAACCAGCCGACAGCGGGGAAGTTCGTCAGAAACAGTCCCGCGCCGTCGCCAGGCGCGGTGATCAGGTCAGTGAGCAGTTCCTTGCCCCGCGGCGATCGCATATCGACGGCGATCGAGCGCTTGGCTTTGTTCAGGCCCGCCCAGAACAGGCTCTTGCCGTTTGCGGTGACGGGCCAGCGGTGGGCGTCCAGGCCACCGCCGATCGGGTCGAAGCGGATCACGTCCGCGCCGAGCTGGGCCAGGGTCATCCCGCCGAGCGGCGCCGCCACGAAGGCCGAGCCCTCCACTACCCGCATCCCCGTCAGGATCCCGGTCATCTTCTCCCCTCGCTTACCGTGCGAGCGCGACGAATCGCCAGTCGAGTACCGGCTTCTCGGCGGCGGCCGGATCACCGGCGTCCTGCGCGGAGCAGCTGTGCACCACCGCTCGCAGATCGATCAGTTGGTAACCGTCGCGCTGGTGGACGGTCTCAACGTGCAGTTCGGTGCGCAGCACGTCGCCTTCGAACACCGGGCCGGTGTGGTCGCAGCTGCGCCAGGCCACGATAGTCACGAGGTCGGGCAGCGCCCGGGTGGCATGCGCTCCGGCGATCGAGATGGTGTGCCCGCCGTATACCAGGCGACGTCCATACGCCGAAGCGCCCGGGTCGGTGTGCGTGGCCGCGAGGTTGAGGGTGGCTCTGGCCAGCTCGGGGGCACCGGTCACGGTGTCGCGCACTTCGATGTCGTAGACCGTGCCGGGCTCGGCCACGGTGGGCTCGAACGCGCCGAGCTGCCAGCCCCACGGCAGGTCATCGACCGGTTCGGCGTCAGCCGGGATGTCGTCGAAACTGTCGGCCTGCCCGGTGTCCGCGTCAGGGTCGCGCAGCGGGATCATCGGGCAGCGCCAGAAGTCGAGCACGGGCTCCCCACGCTGGTTGTGGACCTGTACCCGCAGTACGACCAGCCCGGTGGCCGGGCGCCCCGGTTTCGGACGGTTCTGCCGCAGCGCGACCACCTCGGTTCGGGTACGCAGCGTGTCACCCAGGTGCACCGGGCGAAGTAGCCGCAGGCCACGGTAGAACAAGTTGCCGCGGACCCGCTGCGACGGCGCCGTGGTCTGCCCGATCGCGACATGGCAGACCAGCGTGGGATGGACCAACGGCTCGGGACGGCCAGTGACCGCCGCGGACAGCTCGTGGTCCAGCGGCAAGCGGAGCCGGTCGCCGGACAACGCCTGGTGCAGCGCGGCGTAGCCCGGGGTTAGCGTCAAGCCCGGGGCGTCAACGAAAACCTGGCCATGCGTCAAGTCCTCGAAATAGGGTCCACCGACCCGCACCCGGTTGTCCGCCATCGTGACCCGATCCTACGGCCGCTACGGATCGCGGCGCAGGGTGATCGTGGTCCAGACGCCTAGGTGCACGCGGTCGCCGTGGGACAGCGGGACCAGTTGGTGGGCGGGGAGTCGCTGGCGACTGCCGTTGAGGTAGGTCCCGTTGGTGGAAGCTTCGTCGATCACCGCCCAGGTGCCGTCGGGTTGGCCGACCAGCCGGGCGTGCTCGCGGGAAACCCCTGGGTCGGCAGGCGGGTCGGCTAGGTCGATCTCCGGGATCGTCCCTCGTGAGGCGCTGCGCCGGCCGACCCGGACCGACGCACCGATGAGTGGGATGTGGCGGGCGGGGCTCGACGCTGGAAAGGTGAACTGCTCGATGTCCGCAGGACCGGCCTCGAAGTAATCTCGATCCGTGGCGATGAAAGCGCACCACGAGGACGGCTCGGGCAGTGCCGCAACGGAGTAGAAATGGCCACACTGCTCGCAGAACAGCCCGGTCCGGGGCTCACTACATCGCGGGCAGGCTTCGGCGACACCACTGGCCATCGCGACGCCGCCCATTAACCGCGGCCGAGCAGCGTCGTCTTGGTCGACTCGAGGTCCAGGCTCATCTCCTGCTGTGCACTCATCCCGTTCAGCCGGAAGGTGCCGGTGTCGGGATCATAGATCTGGTCCAGCCGGGACAGCAGATTGTCGTCATGACCCTGCACGGCTAGCTTGCGCGCCCGGCTCAGGCAATCGACGGCCAGGTCGCGGTCGCCGCCGTGGTGCGCCGACAGACCGTCCGCAACCGCCTTGGCCAGCTCGGCCCGGCCGGTGACCTCGGCTACCTTGCCGTTGATCACTGTGGATTGCGCGAGGTCGTCGGTCCACAATGCCCGGACCCGGGCGTTGGAGAACTCCTCGATGCTGCCGTCAGGTGAGGTGTGGATGAACGCCTGCCGAAGTGGTTGCGCAGTGCCGTCGACGGCGGTGTGGACGAAGGTCACCCGGCACGCGAGCTTCTCCTCTCCGACGCCACCGGGCTCCAGCTCGACACACAGGTGGTAGTCGCGGCTCTCAGTGCCCCACGACCCAGTCGGGTAATCACCGGTCAGCGGACCCGAGCCGACCCGGCGAGCGCTGAGATCCACCAGCGTCGGCGCGGTCTGCTTGACGAACCGGACGGTGGCGCCGACGGGCGCCCACAGCCGCAGCCCGACGCCACCCACCGCTTTGCCCATCGAGCTGGCCATCGTTGCCCTGAAGTCGTCGGCCAGCCCAGCCGGCTCGACAACCAGGTCCACCGTGCCACTGAGCGCAGACGAGATCGTCCGCAGCTCGTCGACCGACCAGTCGGTGCCCACCCCCCGGCAGTCACAGCTGAATGTGCCCGCGCAGTCACGTAGCGCGGTCTCCAGCTGCTCAGGTGACTCGTGCTCGTTGCGGCCATCGGTCAGCAGGATGGCGTGCCGAATCGCCTCCGGGTGCTGGCCGAGCAGCTGGCCGGCCAACCGCAACCACGCTCCGATGGTGGTGCCCCCGGCAGGGTCGAGCCGTCGTAGCGCATCCTTGGCCTCAGCACGGGTCCACGGGTCGGCGAGGACCATCTGCGGCTCGGACGGCCAGACCATCCGGGCCCCGACTGAGCCGGCGATCAACGCGAACCACACCCCGTCGCGCAGCTCGTCGATCGCGGCGCACGCAGCCTCCTTCGCTTTGACGATCTTCTCTGCTGGAAAGCTCATCGAGCCTGAACAGTCCAGGATGAGCAGCTCAGCAGCCCCGGGGGCCGGCTCCTTCGCACCCAGATCTTGCTGGGTGTCGACGGTGATGACGGCGTGCACTTCCCGGGCGCCGCGCACCAGATAGAGGTTCTGGTGCACCGCGCCACGAAACTCAGGTGTGCTGATCACGGCAGACCCTCCGGATGAGCTCGACCGGGTTGACGTGCGCTGACGACCGGAAGTACGGCAACTGTGACATTGTCGTGGCCACCGGAATGCAACGCGATCTCGACAAGTCGGCGGGCCGCGTCCAGCGGGGCTTGGAGTGCCTGCGCCGGGAGCGCCGCCGCCAGTTCGTCGACGGTGTCGAGGTAGTTCCACAATCCATCGGTGCAGATCACCACGACGCCTGGCCCTTCGGTTTCGATGGTGACGACATGTGGGTCGAGCAGGCCGGCGTCCTCCCCCAGCCACGCGGTGATGGCGTGTGCGCGATGGTCGGCGGCCGCCTGGGCCGGGCTCAGCGTTCCGGCTGCCAGTACCTGAGCCAGCCAGGAGTCGTCGCTGGTGAGCCGGGTCGGCGCAGAGCCGGTGTCGGTCTGCGGTATCCAGTACGCTCGGCTGTCTCCCACCCAGCCGACGGTGACCGCGTTACCACTGACGATGGCTGAGACGAACGTGCAAGCCGGGGCTCCGCGGCTAGCCCACCCTGAACCGGTCCAGTCCGAGCCGGAGCAGTCTGAGTGACCCGCGCCGGAGCCGGCAAGCTTGGCGACGGCACTGCCCGCTGCGTAGATGGCCTCTCGCGTCGCGGCGGTCGGGCAGCCTTCGGCACGCAAGGCCGCCACCAGTGCCTCGGCAGCGACCTCCGCAGCGGTCTCGGACGCCTCGTCGGGGCGAGCCGACGACGACACACCGTCGCAGACGATTGCTAGCACTGCGCCATCCGCCGTCGACCCGGGAGCTGCGTTGAGGCCACCGCCGACGTCGCGCAGTGCTAGCGCGTCCTCGTTGCGGTGGTGACGGCGGCCTCGATCAGTGACGCCGGCCGCGACCCCGACGTCGACCTCGACACGGTCCCGCAGCACATTCGCCACCCAGGCACCGCAGTTCTCGCAGTACCGGTCCCGGCGGCCCATCTGCTCGGCGCACTGACCGCAGAACTGGTTGAGCATCAGATCAGCTTCCCTTGACCGTGGCGATGAGGAAATTTCGCAGCGTGTCGACCGCGGCCTTCGGGTCGGTGGCGCCGGTGTAGGCAGCGAAGATCTGCTGCTGCATCTCTGCACTGATCGTGGCCCATTGCGTGGTGACCGGCCGCGGCTTGGCCGTCGGCAAGACCTTGGCCAGCAGCGCGACCAACGGGTCAGCTGCCAGGTCGCGGTAGATTGCTGTCATCGTCGGAGGAGCCGACTGCCGCTGAGTTGTGGCCAGCTGCACCTCCCGGGAGGTGCAGACGAACCTCGCGCACTCGGTAGCGGCGGGAATGGTGCGGGAGAATGCGCTCACGGCGAGGTTGTGACCACCCAGGGCGGTCACCGGCCGGTGACCGGGGAAGGTCGGCAGTGGCGCGACGCCCACTTTCCCGGCAACCAGGCTGTCCGGGTCCCCACCGGTCATCTCCCGGTAGGCGTAAGGCCATGAGCGCAGGAAGACCGCGTCG
>DATAWX010000116.1:0-2570 GCA_036266995.1 Pseudonocardiaceae bacterium
GTTATCCATCCGGTCACCCTCCTCCACTTTCGTCACAACGATATTGCCTCCTCGTTATCCCTGCCTTTCTCGGTTCGCACCGGCCCGCGAGCAACGATCTTGTGCACACTCGTCCTGGCGCACGCCGTCAATTCATCATGACGCTGCGCCGGTGGCGGCTACGCGTGCGCTTCCTGCGCCAGGTCTTTGATCGGACCGCTGATCACCGAGACCCCCGTGTCAGCCTGGGCGGTCCCGGGGTCGGCCTTGGTAGCGTGGTCCGACGCGATCGCCAGTGCGGACCTGACGGGGCCGTCACCTGACGGTCTCGCGGTCGCACGATTTCGGTGAAGGGACTACCGGGATGGCTGTGCCTGTACCGACTCCCGAACAGCGCACCGCCGCGCTGGCCGCGGCCCGGAAAACCAGGAAAGCTCAGGCCGAGGTGATCGCCTCGCTCAGGAGCGGTGGGCAGACGGTGCCGCAGTTGCTGTCGGCGACCACACCGGACCCTGTGGTGGCCAAGATTCGGGTCGCGCAGTTACTCAACGCAGTCCCAGCGTTGAGTTCGGCGCAGGTGGTGGCGTTGATGGACAAGGCCGGCATCGCCGCCAGTCGCCGTGTCGCCGGGCTCAGTGAGCGCCAACGCGCCGCGCTGGTGGACGCCCTGAGCTAGCCCGAGTTTCCGGGATAAGTTGATCTTCTGCTTGTTTCCGCTGGTCAGCACTGATATTGATCTTCTTTGGGTGTATGACCTAAGAGTGTGGGGCCCAGCGGTGTAGATCGAAGATCTCGGCGAGCTGGTCTTGGGTGTGGGTGGTCTCGGTGAGCATGTGCCTGGCCCTGGGGCGCCCGCCAGTGGAGGGGTAGATCAGTACGGTTTCCTCGATGCCGGCGAGTTGGTCGAGCAGCTCGCGGACGGAGAGGACCAGCCCGGCCTGGGCGGCGTGGCGGCGCATGAGGTGGGCGATCTGTAGGGCGAGCACGCAGGTGAAGACGTGGACGCGGATGTTGTGGTCGGTCCAGTGGTGCATCGGGGAGAACGAGACCAGGTGGGGGTCCTTGAGCTGGCGGAAGGCGAACTCGGCCTCGGACTGGGATCGGTAGGCGGCCACTACCTCGGCGATGGGCCAATCGTCGCGGCCACCGGTGATCAGCACGCGTTTGCCGAACACTTCGTCTTCCAGGTCGCGGCGGGCGGTGTCGTCGATGCTCCAGGTGAGCCGGTGTTCGGGTGGGGTGTCGCCGGTCAGCCGCCAGCTGATGACCCGACGCACCCAGGGGTCGTGGATGATCCGGTCGATCTCGGCGGTGACCTTGTCGCGGGGGCGGCGGGTCTTGCCGCGGGCCAGGGTGTCGGCCAGCTCGGTGAGTTTCGCACCGGCCTTGGCCAGGGTCTGGTCGAATCCGCGGGACTGGGCCTGGTGCAGGGTGGGCGAGTGGGTGAGCACGGTGCGCCGCTGCTGGCCGTAGACCTCGCGGCGGGTCTGTAGCGCGGTCAGGCCGCCGAATCGACCGGCGTCCACGACGACCCGAGCATCGTGGGGCACGGCGAGTAGATCGGCGCAGTCCGACGGCGGGATCGAGCCCACGAACGCCAGTCCCGATCGGGCCAGGTGGGCAAAGTTGACCACCGAGTTCTGTCCGGCGTCGAACACCACCGTGATCTCGGCCGCGGCGGGCGTGCCGGCGCGTTCGGCCAGGGCGGCGTGCCGGGTGACCAGCAGGTCGATCAGGGTGGCGAACTGGGTGACGTCGGGTCGGTTGCCCGGGTAGGCGTGGGAGGCCAGCGGAATGCCGCCATCGCGGGTGACTACCAGGCCGAGCCCGACCAGGCGTAGGTCGCTGCGTTTCTGCTTGGCCTTGCCCCGCGCCGCGATCGGCGCCTTGGCGTTGCCGGTGTCGATGTAGGTGGCGAAGTTGGTCATGTCCAGCGCCAACGCGGAGATGTCCACACCGAAGCAGGTGACCGTGCGCAGCGCCAGGGTCTGCTCGATAGCGGCCAGATCATCAAGGGTGATCACGTGCATCGCGTCCCAGAACCGACGATGGTCCAGCACCGACGCGCTGATCTTGGTGAACCGGTCCGCGGCGGTGGTCTTCCACCAGTCCGCGAACGCACACTTGGAGCAGGGATCCACCAGCCGATTCAGCGCGGCCAGCGCCAGCAAGGTACCCACCGAGGCACCGGCGTCCGATCGGCGGGCACCGACCACCTCATCGATCACCTCGACCACACCCAGCCGCTGGATGAATCCCCACACGGCGGCAACGTCCCCGAACGCCAGATGCCGGGTTCGCTCCGGCATGACCGCTTCCTCACGGGCGTCCAGCAGCGCCGCGATGTCGGCCGCCGAGCCCAGGTAACGCTCGCTGACCATCTTCGGCTTGCCGCCCACCCGAGCCATCTCCCGCAGATACCAGTACGGCCTGCCGTTGATCACCTTCTTGTACAGGCTCGCCACATCTTTAGGTCATACACACTTTCAAGATCAAACAGTAATCGACACGCCGGAGATCCGCAGATCAGGCCGGCTGCCAACGTGGGTTCACATAGCCAAGATCAAATTAGCCAGGAAACTGGGGCTAGA
>DATAWX010000117.1:0-4494 GCA_036266995.1 Pseudonocardiaceae bacterium
CGCCGAACGGGGCGACGGGGTGCCGACAGCCGAGCACATCCGGGAGAGCATCGCGACCCAACTCGCCACGGCGGCGCAGACGGAGATCGCGCTGCTATCTATCCGCCGCCGCGACGTGGGTGCCTTCATTGGATCAGATGACCGGGCGAGCTGGTGTGGCTGACGCGCACGCTGCCGTGAGCCGCGCGGCCAGCGCGTACCCGCAGCGTCAAGGATCGTGAGTCTTCGCTCGGCGTGGCAGCGATCGAATGTCTCTAGCGGACTCTCAGTCACTCCCAGGGAACTCCCAGCTACCTCATACAACGATATTTGTGTCCGAACGTCCCTTCTGAGGTCCTTACGCACTCGACCGAGGAGGGTTCACCATGCATCTAGGCCGGACAGCACTTCGAGGCGGCGCCCTTGCGCTCTGTACCGCTGGCGCTCTGGCCCTCGGAGTGGGCTCGGCGTCGGCCAGCACGCTCACCCCAGCCCCGCAGGCGGCTACCTTCAGCTCCAACCAGGTGTCCGTCGCGGACTGGGACTATTGCGATGACTGGAACCACCGCAACGACGGGCCCTGTCGTGCGGACCGGTGGAATTGGGATGGCCACAACTGGATCCACGATCGTTGGGATGGCAACCGTTGGAACCGTCGGGGGGACTTCTGGTCTGCCTACTGCGATGACTGGAACCACCGCGGCGACGGGCACTGTCGTGGGGACCGGTGGACGTGGGACGGCCACCGTTGGAACCACGACCGTTGGGATGGCCACCAGTGGGGCCGTCGGTGAGCATCGTCGCCACGAGCGGCGGATAATCCGTCACTTGCGGGCCTGGCCTGCGGATTCGTGCAGGTTCCGCAGGCCAGGCCCGGCTTACGTCCGTTGTCCACCTCCGGCGCGAGATCTTGTTGAACTCGGCATCAGTCATGTGCGGGGCGAATGCGAAGCAATCGGCGTCAGGTTGCAGGGAGGGCGAGCGGTAGGTGGGTCACCACTCCGTGAGTGCGATCGTCGGCATGCCCAGCTCCGCTGGCTGGGGGTCTCTGTTACCTGCCGTCGACAGAGCTACTGCGATCTCCCCGTGCGCCACCAGGACCGCCACCAGGACGTGGTCAGCGATCCGGGTGCTCGCAGCGGTGGGCTACCTGGCGGGTTTCGCGGCACAGTGCCTGTGGTGGGGATGGCCGACTGACACGCTGCTCATCTTCGGGTGGCTCAGCGCCGGGGCGTTGTGCTGGAACGCCGGTCAGCAGTGGCGCGTGTCGCTGCGATGGGTACGCGACTGGGGCCCGGTGCTGGCGCTGCTCGTGGGCTATGACTACAGCCGGGGAATCGCGGCCCACGGGCTGGCGCCGCACGTCACAGCGATGATCAGGGCCGACGAGTTCTTCGCGGGCGGGCGGCTGCCGACGCTGTGGTTGCAGCAGCATCTCTATGACCCCCTGCGAGTGCGCTGGTGGGACGTCCTCGCCTCAGCGGTCTACCTGTCACACTTCGTCGCGGTGCCGGGGGTCGCGGCCGTGCTGTGGTTCTGCCGACGGCAGACATGGTCGGCCTTTGTGCGGCGTTGGCTGTTTTTGACCATTGCTGGTGTAGCGACCTACCTCGTCTACCCCGCGGCGCCACCATGGTGGGCCTCAGTGCACGGCGACCTCGGTGAACACGTCGAGCGGCTCTCCGCCCGAGGGTGGACCGCGCTGCGTCTGGATAGCACTGGACCCTTGTTCGACCAGGGTCAGGCGCTGGCCAACCCGGTCGCCGCGATGCCCTCGCTGCACGCCGCGTTCTCCCTGTTCCTCGCAGTGTTCTTCCTACCGACGGTGCCCCGGCGATGGCGACCCCTGCTGTTCTCCTACCCGCTGGCGATGATGTTCACGGTGCTCTACTGCGGCGAGCACTACTTCGTCGACGTGCTCGCGGGCTGGGGTTACGTCCTAGCGACCTTCGCGCTGGTGGGTGTAGGGGAGCGGTGGTGGCAGCGCAACATAGATGTCACCGATCAGGGACGCCACCGTCGCCAACCTCGCCGCAGTTACGGCCACCATCGTGGCGCTGTGCTCACGCTCAGCGATCAGACGTCGTAGGTGTGTCATGCGTTTATGCTGACCAGCCGTAATGCGGTCTGCGGACCCGAGAGCAGGGGCAATGCCACTGGGTGGTTGTCATTGGTTGTCGCGGTCCGGCAGCCTCAGACGGCCTGGCCACGGCCTGATCTTGGTCTCTCCATCGCGCCTACGCTCCACGCCCAACATCGCGTCGCGGGTCGGCTTGACCCCACCGTTGCGATATATCCGGGCGACGTGCACGGGGCAGCGACGGTGTTGGAGTGAGCTTCCGCACCCTAGCTCCGGTTTCCTCGGCGTCGTAGGGTGCCGTGTGGCAACCGCGTCGCGTTGTGGATGACGTTAGCCTGAGGTGGTCGGGGACTACGCAGGGTAAGCATGCATCGGTCTCCCGAGGGGTGGCAGTGAGCGACGAGGGTGAGCTGATCGCTGGTCGCTATCGCCTGGTCTCGCGGCTGGGCAGTGGGGCGATGGGGGTGGTGTGGCAGGCACAGGACGAGCGCCTGCACCGCACCGTCGTGGTCAAACAGCTGTTGCTCCCCCCGAGGCTAAGTGAGGGTGAGGCGGATGAGGCCAACCGCCGGGCGATGCGGGAGGGGCGGATCACGGCCCGGTTGCACCATCCGCACGCGATCGCGGTCTACGACGTGGTCGAGCACCAGGGTCAACCGTGCCTGATTATGGAGTATCTGGCGTCGAGGAGCCTGGCAACGGTGCTGTCGACACAGGGTGTGCTCCCACCCGGGAAAGTCGCAGGCATCGGCAGCCAGATCGCCTCCGCGTTGGCCGCTGCGCAGAAGGCGGGCATCGTGCACCGCGACATCAAGCCGGGAAATGTACTGCTCGCTGACGACGGCAAAGTCAAGATCACCGACTTCGGTATCTCCCACGCTGTTGGTGATGTCACCGTGACTGCCACGGGGATGCTGACCGGGACTCCCGCCTACCTGGCCCCGGAGGTCGCCCGGGGCAACAGCGCCGGCTTCTCCTCGGACGTGTTCTCTCTGGGTGCCACGCTTTACACCGCGCTGGAGGGCAGGCCGCCGTTCGGACTGAACAACAACGCCATCGCCTTGCTGCACCAGGTGGCCTCGGGCGAGATCACTCCGCCCAGCCAGTCCGATCCGCTCACCCCGGTGCTGCTGCGCCTGCTGCAGCCGGACCCCGACCAACGCCCCACCATGGACCAGGCCCGCGATGCGCTGGCCACGCTTGCCGCCAGCCCGGCCGGACCCGCCGGCGGTCCCTCCGCCCTCGCACCGCCACCCCGACACGACCCACCCGCCCAACCGGTCCCGAGAACGCAGCAGACCCTGCTGCAGGCGGCCCCATGGGCGGAGATGACCATCCCGGTAAAATCAACTGGGCTGTACACCACAGCCGGTCGGGTTCCGGACGAAGGCAATCACAACGGATGGCCAGGGCGCCGGACACTCCTTACTGGCGTCCTGACGGTCCTGTTGCTGGCTGCCGGTGTCCTCGTGACCGTGCTGATCAGTCAGAACAACGTCACCGACGGTAACGCCGCCGCCCCGGCGATCACATCGAGCGGTCCTGCGCAGAGTCTGCAAACCCTGCCAGCCCAACCAGAACCGGGCAGCACGACGCAGGCAGCCCCCACGGCTACGTTGGGCAGCCCGTCGCAAGCCCTTCCCTCTCAACCGGGACCGAGCAGCACGACGGAGGTAGCCCCCAGCACCACCCCGGCCGTGTCGGGTGGCCCACAGGACACGCCGGAGCAGCTGCAGGGGGCGATTACCGACTACTACGCGCTGGTGCCGGGAAATCTGCCGGCGGCCTGGAACCGACTCACAACGAACTACCAACAGAGCCACGCGGGGGGCTTCACCGGGTATCAGAACTTCTGGAGCCCCGTGCAGCGCGTCACGGTCGTCGATGTCTCCGCAACACAAGGCAATGTGGTGGACGCGACCATTGACTACTTCTTCAACGACGGCCGGGTCGTCGAGGAGCAGACCAGCTACGGGCTGGTCACCGAGGACGGTCTGTGGAAAATCGACAGCTCCACAGTGCACAGTAGCCAAACCAAGTAAGGCAGCTCAACACATAGCCAGTCACGCCGAGAAGCTGACCGAATATCGATCTTCCGGTAGACCAAGCGGGTCTCCTGATCACAGCCCCGAGAACGGTGTCGACCAGCGGAGATGCCCTTTCGTTGGTTGCTGTCGCGTCTCGTTGTTGCGTCGTTTCGTTCGCTGAGACGGCCCACAGACGGCCCCGGTGCGGACCTGTCCTTGGTTATCGGTGCGTGCGGGCCGGTGGTGATGGGTTCATCTGCCGGGCAGGTGAAGGGAGCACCCGACGTGCTGACGAAGCTGACGATCCCCCGGGTGGACGAGGGGGCGCAGCTGCGTCTCTGGGCCCCCTCGGTTTTGTCTGGTCGTCCGGCTGGGTCCCGAACTTGGCGATGTGGGCCTTCGGTCCGT
>DATAWX010000118.1:0-6257 GCA_036266995.1 Pseudonocardiaceae bacterium
CGTGAGTGCGTAACAGTGTTCGAACACTGTTACGCACTCACGACCTCTAAATGTCCGTACGTTTACCATAGACTTTGATCGGACATTTGATGGGTAGGAAGGCAACATGGCCGCACAAGCACTCGACCGGGCTAGTGCGCAGCCCCTCTGGCAACAGCTGCAACAGGCGCTGGTCGCCCGGTTGGTGGCTGGGGAGTTCGCCGACCAGTTCGTCAGTGAGTCGACGCTGGTCGCCGAGTACGGCGTGAGCCGGCACACGGTGCGCCAGGCACTGCGGCAACTCCGCGCCGACAAGGTGGTGGTCGCCGAACGCGGCCGGCAGCCCCGGGTGGCGCCGCCCCCGGAGATCCAGCAACCGATGGGTGCGCTCTACAGCCTGTTCGCCTCGGTGGAGGCAGCGGGTCTGTCGCAGCACAGCGTCGTGCGACACTTCGACACTCGGGCCGACGCCGTCGTCGCCGACCGCCTCGGCCTCGACGCGTCCGCACCCCTGGTGTACCTGGAACGCCTGCGCTTGGCCGGCGACGAGCCGCTCGCCCTGGACCGAGTGTGGCTGCCCGCCGCGCTAGCGGCGCCACTGCTGGGTGCCGACTTCACCCACACCAGCCTCTACGCCGAACTGGCCAGCCGTGCCGGGATACGGCTGGACCGTGGGCACGAGGACGTCCACGCGGTGATACCCACCCCCGCCGAACGCGCCCAACTGCGCTGCCCACCGGGCACCGCCGCGTTTTCCATCAACCGGCGCAGCCTCGCCCAGGGCCGCCCGGTCGAATGGCGCCACACCCTGGTGCGGGGCGACCGGTTCGCGCTGGCCGCGGACTTCGCCGCAGGCACCGGCTACCGCCTCAGCCTGTAGCCGGAACGGACAGGCCGCACGATGTAGGCGAACCGTACTCAGCCTGACCTCACGTTACGTTCAAGTACCCCGGTCCACCGCGCGCTCGGGTCGTCATCCCGCCAGGTCTGGAGCCGCACTTGGACTTCCCGGGCAGCGTTACGGCTATGGTGGCCGCTTTGCATAAGCCAGGTGGTGGCCCGCAGTTCCCAGAGTCGGCGACAGGTCTCGTAACCATCCCAGGCCCGAACGTCGAAACCGTAGGCATCAGCGAAATCGCGGTAGCGCTGTTCATGGAGGCCGAAACGGGCCACCGTGACGGCAGTATCGATCAGATCCCACTCGCGCACCCCAATGGCCACCCGCTCGAAGTCAATGAACACGGGATGCCCGGCACGGACTAGGACGTTGCCGACCTCGGCCTGCCCGTGGATGACACCACCCGGTAACACGGGCTCTATCTGATCTAGCTCGATAGCAATTCTCCGGGACCACTGAGTGAGCATCCTTATGTCGTCGGGGGAGTAATGGCTGCCCAACGCAGCCAGCCGCCGGTCAGACGAGGCCAGCGGCTGCCACGGTTCGAGTGGTAGTCGTAGCTTGACGCTACGCTGGTGAAAGGTACGCAGTAGCTGACCAAACGGCCCGTACAGGTTGTCATGGCCGGGCTCATCGAGTCGTTCCCAGACCGTGCCCAGGCAGCTGTGGGCCTTGAGCGGTTGCTGAGCGGCTAGTTCGGCTAAACGGATCGCGGGAACCTCGAGCCTGGCGAACTCGCGGACGAGCTCTATCTCCCGGAGCACGTCGGCTTCACTGATGGTCGGCCGCATGACGCGCACCACGTACGCTGCGCCGACACCGAAGGCAGCGTTGTTGCCGAAGCGCAGCAGCTCCGGCGTAGCCCCTCGAAGTCCGGCCATCTCGCACATCGCGATAACCGCGCGGCGGGCATCCGTGTCAGTCCAGTCCATGAGGGAGTCAACCCTATCGATTGATCGGGAGCGTGGGGCGGGCTTGCGCCATAAAGTCACTGACCACGGACACTTGATGGTGCTGTGCGAGACCGTCGTGGAGTTCACGGAGGTAGTCGCGGGTGCGTTCCGAACGGATCGGCCCCATACAGCTAGGGCATCGGTACCCAGTCGGCAGGCCTGTTCCAACTCACCCTGCCGCACGTAGGTGCTCGCCCAGATCAATTGGGTAATGGCGCGGCTACGAGGGTAGGTCGGTTTGTGGCGCTGCATCGACAGCGCCAGGAAGGAGTCAGCTCGCTTCATCTGGCCGAGATCGCGGAAACAGCGGCCGAACTTGCCGGCCAGCTCACCTTCGTCACGAACCCGATCCAGCTTGGCTCAGTTTCCGCCTGCACGCAGTCGAAAGCCTGTTCGGCTAGGCCGATGAGCCGTTGGCACTCGCGCTGGTCACCGTGTACGGCTTGGGCTCGGGCCTCAGTGGCAGCTCTTTCTCCTCAAAGGCACCGAGGGAGGTGGCGGTAAGCTCCACGTACTGCACGTCCGGGGTGATGGTGAACCGCCACTGCTCGACGCTCGGTCGGCCGACTTGCTGCCACTGGCGGTAAGCGGCGGTGACTTCGTCGAAGAGTCGGCGGGGTCCGAACTGGTGGACCGGCCACTGATCGGTGTCCGGTTGGTAGTCAAAGCGCGCCCAGGACCGGGAGTCGGGGTCGAGAAACCACACGCACCAGCGGTCGCTATCACCGTTGGCGGCCGCGCATTCCCAGCGGCAGCTGGCGACCTGAAGCCCGATCGCGAGGGATACGTCATCGTTGTTGCACAGGCGAGAGGCGTGCAGGTCGGTGTGGCTGAGCTCGGGGATGTCGGTCTCGCGCACCACGTCGACGATCGCCGCGCGGGCTGGCCGCTGCTCACGCAGCGGCATGAAGGAGATAGTGGAGTTGACCAAGCCCCCGGTAGCCCTGCCGTCGGCCTCGACGGTCATCGACAGCAACCCGGCAGGGTCATAAGCGCTGCTCCAGGGGCTGACCACCAGCCCACCGGGCCGGGTCTGGGACACCCATGGATAGGGCACTTGGGGTGCGGCGACGGTTGACAGCACCCGATCGAACGGCGCTCCTGCGGGGTAGCCCTGGGCGCCGTCGCCGGTGATCACGGTGACCTCGCCGTACCCGGCGGTGGCGAGCGCGGCGCGGGCCCGCGCCGCCAGATCCGGATCGACCTCGATGCTGGTCACGTTCCGGGGGCCGAGCCGCTGGGCGAGCAGCGCGGCGGTGTAACCGGTGCCAGTGCCGATCTCCAATACCCGCATCCCCGGCTCGACCCGGCCGGCGTCAAGCATCAAGGCGACGATATCCGGGCGCGACGCCGAGCTGGTCGCTACTCGGCCCCGCCCCCCGGGCCCAGCCGGGCTGCCGTCGTCGACCTGGATTACCACATATCGCGGCCCGTAGGCCCGCCGCAACCATTCCTGCGGCTCGTCGCCACGGCGTAGCGGCACCAAGTCGTCTCCGTCGTAGCGCCAGATCACCTCGGGAATGAATACCTCGCGGGGCACCGCCAGGAACGCCTCCTGCCACGGCTCAGACAGCGCCCCGTCGCTGGCCAGGCCCTCCACCAGCCCGGCCAGCGACGTCGGCGCCGTCATCGTCACTTCTCGGTGTCCATGTCGTCTTTATCGTCGTTCTCAGTGGGCTTCCCGTGTTTGCCACCGGGGTCCTCGGCCGAAATCGGACCGGGCTTGTACCCGTTGCCTGTGTACTTGTCCTTATCGTCTTGGCTCTCATGTCGGCTCATACTGTTTCCCCTCCGGTCCGGTGGCGGGCGGACACGCAGCCGCACCTTGGCTTTACCACAATGCAGCCAGCCGCGCCAAGGCGAGCGTTCGCAGACCACGTGATCGCCGAGGAGCGATGGGGCCGGTCTACGTCTAGGATCTCGACCAGGTTCGGCAACGACCCGACCCGACCGTTTGCACTCGCTATGAGGCCGATGCACGCGCCAGGTGGCACGACAACTCCTCGTGGGCCAGCAGCAGTGGTTTCCACTGACGTTCTCGGGGCGTCCGCGCAGCAGCTCCCGGTCTTCCCGAATCATGGGCGAGTCCCCTTGCTTCGATGCACCACAGGCTGGCTCGTGATCTCCTGCACAACCGGTCTGCCGCGTACCACCACCATCTGTTGTGCCTCGTCCCGGGCCAATCCAAGCACATTGATCAGCTCCTCAACCTTTGCAGGCTCCATGATTGCTTCCCACGTAAACGGTGGCACAATCGACAGCCATACCTGTCCCCACTGCACTGTTACCACCACCGACGCCGTAGCTCCTTCCGTGCCACTGACAGAGATCCTGCGAGGTATTCCTGCGCTCTTGCATGTCGCCGGGACATCGGGCGAACATTGAGGCTGATGCCGTTTTGCGGAGCGGTCAGTCACCGCCCATACTCCTACTCGCCAGCTCCTCGAACATCCGCACTCCCGAACGTTGTTTCAAATTCCCGCTTGAGCCGCGCGCAGAGTTCTGCCTTGACTGATTACGCTCGTTCTCCACGTCTGCAACCCATCCGTCGGCTCATCTCAATGGACGGCACCCAGGACCGGGGAGCACCGGACTAGCGGAAGCGGGGGAGGCGTCCAGGGACGCGCGCCGGCCCAGCGCTCAGCCCGGTCCTGGGGCCTTGGCTGAGAAGCTAGAACAACCGCGAGGGTCTAACCCGAACTGGCAGCTCGGCTTGTCTGAAGGCTCGGCTCGTTAGTTCAGCGACAACCCGACACGAGCGGCAAGCTGAGTGGCTTCGGTGGCCACCGAGCGACGGCCACGCTCGACCACCGCGCGCAGGATGGCGTGAGCTGATGGTCGGTGCTGCATATCTTCCGGCGCTTGGCGTTCAGCGGTATGCAGCAGGAGCAAGGCAGTAGCGTAGTCCCGGCGTTGCTCATAGCCCTTGGCTTGGTCGAGCAGGAAAGCCACCCGCCGTTCAATGGAAGGGGAATTTCTGTAGTCAATTCGTTCAGCCAGCCGCAGGCCCTCCCCAACCTCGCCCGCCTCAATCTCGACGGTGACGCCGTACATGGCGACGTTCGTTGGTCCGAACACGGTCCATAATGTGTTGCACTCGCCAGTTCGAGCCGCCAGCGGGACGGCTTCCCGTAACCGATTGTGGGCCGTCCAAGGGTCACGCTGACGAGCGACCGCAACCGCCCCAATCAGGAGTAACGCGCCATAGGCCGCTGTTGTATCGGTCTGGCCCGCAGCCAGGAGTGGACGGAGAGCGTCAGCAGCCCGCATAGCCACCATCTCCGCGCCTTCTGGTTGGTCATCGGCGAGCAGTACTTGAGCCAGGTTCCATTGCGCAATTCCCAGCCGCAGCGCATCATTCGCGGCCTCGGCAGCGCGTACCGCCCGGTCGGCCGCGAGTAACGACAGGTCAAACCTGCCGATTCTCTTGGTCACTGTTCGCACGAGGCTGTAGAGATCGACGGCGCAGCCCTCGGCGTGACGCAGGCTGGTCACAGCCTCGGCTTGGTGCGCTTGCACAGCCGACTCAGTGTCGACGATGAGCTGCGGCAATTGGCCTACGAGCTGACTGTAGCGCTGCGGTGATGTTTGCCATGCCCACCATGCCTGCGCTACCCGTCCACGCAGCTCCGTTATTGGTGGGGGCGCGGCGGTGGCCAATACCGGACTGACCAATGAGCGGTAGATGGCCTCTCCGGCCGCTGCATTCGATGGCCGGTCACTCTTCGCCGGTTTCTGGCCAAGTAGCTCGGCCACCGGCACTCCCAGCACCTCGGCGAGCTTCCACAACACGGCGAGGGTCGGCAGCTTCAGCCCACACTCGATCTGGTACAGGTAGTCGGCAGTGATGCCGGTCAGCCCGGCCACCACAATCTGCTTCCGCCTTTCAGCCGTTCGACGGCCTCGGACGCGCTCACCGATCGCTCGCGCCAGCTGTTCATCCATGTCGTTGGACCCGTCGTCCGGTGCGTGGTTGACCGAGATGCTACGCCGTGGTGGCGGTCGGGTTGGCAGACTTGGGTCTATGGCCCGACGGGATACCGCTTGTCAACCGCCGTACATCCTAGTGCTGTGGGACATAGACCACACCTTGATCGAGACACGCGGGGTTGGCCGGGCGATTTATGCGCGGGTATTCCCTGACGTCACTGGCAAACCGCTCCAGCATCTGGCCGAGGTCGCTGGCCGTACCGAGTTGGTCATCATGCACGACACACTTGCACTTCATGACGTTGAACCGACTGACGCGACGATGCGCCGCCTGGCCGCCGCGCTCGTCCAGGGCCACGAAGACGCCCGGACTGAATTGGCCACTGCCGGGCGCGTCCTGCCCGGCGCTAAGGAGACGCTGGCAGCCTTGGCCGCGGACCACCGCGTTCATCAGGCGGTCCTCAGCGGCAACCTGCGGGACGTCTCTCGCATTAAGT
>DATAWX010000119.1:0-2546 GCA_036266995.1 Pseudonocardiaceae bacterium
CACGACGATCCCGCTCATTCAGTCGAGGCAGCAGATCCGCCAAGCGTGCCCGCATCGCCTCGAAATCGTCGTCATTCTTGCTGGTCACAATGCCAATAATTTCACGGGTTGATCATCTCAATGGGAACGACACGCCACGCAGATGAAAATTCATTCGATTGCGTTAGTTATTTACTTACAGTTACTTAGTGGTGGTGGGGTCTCGGTGAGTGAGTCGACGACGCACACGAACCGGCGTCGGCGGGTGTGGCTCGGCGGGCTGATCGCTTTGGTGGTGCTCGCCGTGCTGGGCGCGGTGAGCCTGGGCGCCACATCAAGCAGCCAGTCGGGGGCGACGGCTGGAGCCGATCCTGGCACCCAGGCCCGGTTGGCCGCCGCACGGCGGATCCCGGGCGACCCGCTGGCCCTGGGCCCGGTCGACGCGCCGGTAGTGATCTCCGAGTGGGGCGACTTCCAGTGCCCGTTCTGCCGTGCCTACACGCTGAACACCGAACCGAGCCTGGTACGCCAGTACGTCGACTCGGGCCGGGTCCGGCTGGAATGGCACGATTTCGCCTACCTCGGCCCGGAGTCGGTGCTGGCCGCCCGGGCCGCGCGGGCCGCTGGCCAGCAGGGCAAGTTCTGGCTGTATCACGACGCGCTGTATCGCCAGCAGGGACGGGAGAACAGCGGCGCGATCACCGACGCGTCGCTGGCGGCCACCGCCCGCGGACTCGGGCTCGACCTGGCCCGGTTCCAGCATGACTACGCTGATCCCGCGATCGCTGCGCAGGTCAGCGCCGACCAGGAGCGCGGCGCGGCGCTGGGCGTCACCGGGGTACCCAGCTTCCTGATCGGCGGGGAGCCAGTCGTCGGAGCGGAGCCGCTGGCGACCTTCCACCAGGTGATCGACGCCGTCCGCGACCGCGGTCGCTGACGTGCTCGACATCGGCTACTTCGCGGCTTTCCTCGGCGGCCTGCTCGCGCTGATCAGTCCGTGCAGCGCGCTGCTGCTGCCGTCCTTCTTCGCCTACGCCTTCGCCGGGACCACTGCGCTGCTCGCCCGTACCGGCGTGTTCTTCCTCGGCCTGGCCGCGATGCTCGTGCCCGTCGGTGCCGGGTTGAGCGTACTGGCCTCGGTGGTGACCCTGCACCGCGAAACGCTGATCCTGCTGGCCGGGTGGGTGATCATCGGGTTCGGCGTCATCCAGATCCTGGGCGGCGGGTGGAGCCTGCGCCCGGCCGCGCGGGTCCAGCAGCGGATGGCCGCCCGCGGCAGTTGGGTGGGCACCCTCGGCCTCGGCGCCGCCTACGGCTTGGCGGGGTTCTGCTCCGGACCGATCCTGGGCGCGGTGCTCACGGTGGCCGCCGCGAGTAGCCAGCCATTGCGCGGCGCCGCGCTGCTCGCGGTGTACGCGCTGGGAATGGCGGCTCCGCTGTTCGTCCTGGCCGCGCTGTGGCAGCGCTTCGACCTCGGCCGCCGGCGCTGGCTGCGTGGGCGCGAATACCGCATCGGCGGGCTACGACTGCACACCACCAGCACCGTCTCCGGTCTGCTGTTCATCGCCGTCGGGGCTGTGTTCCTACTCTTCGACGGCACCGCCGGGCTCTACTCCTCCGGCACCGGCACCAGCCTGGCTGTGCAGAACGCCATCGCCGCCGCCGGCGGCCACGTTCCGGACGGCGTCCTGCTGGGCGCGCTCGCGGTGGTGGTGTTGATCGTGATCGCACTGCGGCTGCGCCGCCCGCAGCAGCACAAACCCAGCGCAAACGACCCTGACAACCAACGCCAGGTTCACTGAACGTGATCATACTGCTACCAGAAGTTACTGTTGATATCGTCCCCGGGATGGCTTACGTTCGAGAGGCATTTGACCACGGGGAGTGAGGGGACGGGGTCGGATCACCTGGGGGGTTGCTGACTGTCCGATGATGAGCTGCTGGTTGTGACACCGGGGGGCACGGCCGCGTCGGGGCTATCGCACAAACACGTTGCTGACTGAAATTACCCAGACGTTCCGGGTTTGGCTCCATTTGCTCCTCTCGATAAGAAGGAGCGGGCATGCGAGTTTCAGCGATTTTCGCACAGGGTGGCGGTCATCACGGGCACGGCGGTGACTGTGGCTGCGACTACGGTTGCGACGACTACTTCCGCTACCGGGGAGACTACTACTACAACGGCTACAAAAATGATCACTACCACTACGACTACGACCGCGGTGACAACGGACTCCTCGACATCCTGTAGTCCCGCTGGTCATCGTCAGCGGTGGCCCGCCCCTCAGTGGAGCGGGCCACCGCTGACGCCAGGGTGCCCAGCCCGCTTCACCCTCCTGCTCGGTCAACTCTGAGACCTCGCCTAGAGCTGCTGATACGTCTGCCACCAACTGCACAAGGCCGCGATTACCCACGGTCGTGACGTCTGCCGAACGTGGTCGACTCCGCCATCTCGGGGCGGGGATGGCGGAGTCGAGTTGGTGGGTGGGTTTAGAGGACGTGTGCTGTGGTGTTGTCGTCGCTGAGGACGTGGTCGACGTTGACCAGGCCGTGTTGGTGGACTTGGCTTT
>DATAWX010000120.1:0-37989 GCA_036266995.1 Pseudonocardiaceae bacterium
CGGCAACTGGACCGCAAGAACTCCGGCACGCCGCCTCATCCCCGATGGGGCAGACCCCGCACCGCAGCGCCGGCACCCGAACTACAAGATCGACAAGCAGCGTGACCATTTGCCAACAGGCTCTTAGGGTGGATCGGGGACTGGGCGGCCGAATAGGGATAGGAGCGCCTGGCGGTCGTCGTTGGGTGCGCTGCGGTTGCGGCGGAGGTGTCCGCACGCCAGGCAGCGGTGTACTACGACGATCTCGCCGGCCTCGGATAGCGCCCCGACCGGCTCCATCGCTGCGCCACACTCGGCGGCCCGGTCGCCCGGGTTGATGTCGACGTGCCGCGACCAAAGGCACCGCCAGCAGTGGTTGGTGTAGCCGCTGCCGCGCACCGGCGTCCCGCAGCGCAGACAGGTGAAGTCCTCGCGGCGACGGGTGAACGAGGGTGGTTGCGTCATTGCCCGCCAGCATTGCACCCGCGTTTACTGGCGTCAGCTCGACGTTACGCTGAGTGTGCTCACGCGACGCGTGACCGGCATGATCCCGGGCGCGGGTGTCCCGCAAGATACGGAGGCAGATCATGATGCGGGTGGTGCGGGCCGCGGATAGGCGCACCTGGTCGGTCCGGAGCAGGATCAGTTGGACCAGACGGGCGATGTCTGACGAGTTCGAGTATGACATGACCGATTACGGTCACGGCATCGTGATGTTGGGGATGGTCGTCGCACTGACCCTGTTCGTGGTGTTCTGGACCCCGGCGGAGGTGGTCATACCGGCCTGGTTCGTTCTGCTGATCCTACTGCTACTGCTGCTGCTGCCGGTGTCGTGGGCGCTGCAGCGGCCCTGGATCATCACGGCGCACACTGATGAGCCGGTGGGTACCGAGGGTGAGCACTGGGAAGGCGTCGTACGGGGCATGATCCCGGCCCGGGAGGAGACCTACCAGGTCGTTGATGACCTCAAGAAGATGGGCAGCCCCGACGACGGCAACGGGCCGCTCGCCCGGGTCCCGTCCAGTACCCAGTACCGGGATTCGTGACGGCCGAGCCTGCATTTGATCGGATCCGTCGTACATTCGATCGGATTGCCGCACACTGGAACGTATGCCGGAGCTTCCTGAGGTCGAGGCGCTGGCGCACCATCTGCGCGAGCACGCCGTCGGCGCAGTCGTGACGCGCGTCGACGTCGCTTCCCTCACGGTGCTCAAGACCGTGCAACCACCCACCAGCGCACTGCACGAACGCCCGGTGACCGCCGCCACCAGGCACGGAAAGTTCCTCGCGGTACACACCGACGGGCCCGGGCTGGTGATGCACCTGGCCCGGGCGGGTTGGCTTCGCTGGTCGGACTCGTTGGCTCCCAGCGCGCCGCGCCCGGGCAAGGGACCGATCGCGCTGCGAGTGCATCTCGCCGGGGGGCGGGGCTTCGACCTCACGGAGGCGGGCACCCAGAAGCGGCTCGCGGTGTACGTCGTCGCTGACCCGGCCGCGGTCCTTGATCTGCCGGGGATCGCCCGGCTCGGTCCGGACGCTCTGACGCTGTCCCGCGACGAGCTCGCGGAGGCGCTCCGGGGGCGCACCGAGCGGCTAAAGACTGTACTGACGGACCAGACGATGATCGCCGGCGTTGGCAACGCCTACTCCGACGAAGTGCTGCACGCCGCCCGGCTGTCGCCCTACGCCACCGCCGGGCGGTTGACCGACGACAGCGTGGACCGGCTGCACGAGGCGCTGCACAGGGTGCTGTGCGATGCGTTAGCCCGCTGCGTCGGCCAGGACGCCGCTCGCCTGAAGGGAGAGAAACGGGCTGGTCTGGCCGTGCATGCCCGCGCCGGTCTGCCCTGCCCGGTATGCGGCGACACCGTCCGCGAGGTGTCCTTCGCCGACCGCGCCTTCCAGTACTGCCCGACCTGCCAGACCGGCGGCAAGCCACTGGCCGACCGCAGGCTGTCGCGGCTGATTCGCTGAGGGCGCCACCGGCAATGGCGCCATCAGAGTGAACAGACTCGGTTCACCCGTGCTGCGGTGGCGTTCCCGGTCCGGTAGGGGTTCGCTTGCCCTGTGGTTCGGTCTGCCCCCCCAACTCGTCCTGCTGGCTCACGATCTGAACGAAGAGCCCCTGGCAACTACGTGTTCACCGCATCGTGGTGCCGCTCGGTGGGAACGACATGGACGGTGGAGCTCCGGTTGGTCGGCGATGGCGCGCTGGGCCGGCCGGTGGAGTGGATCTGTTCCGGAGTGCCGACCCAGCAGCCGGCTCCGGAGCGCCACACCGCCGACCTGCTCGGCGAACGTGACCTGCTGCTATTTCCAGCCGACCCGGGCGAAGCAGCTCCGCGGACCCGCAGCCGCCGGCTGATCGGCTACGTCACTCGCGACCAGGAAGTGATGCGCCTTGCACTGCTTCTCGCCGACGTCGTCGAACCGGGGTGGGACCACCCCATGGTCGTAGCCGCCCGGTGGATCCAGGCCGGGCACTCGGCCGAGGCGGCGATGCCGTGGATCACTGCGGGCGTGAACTGGCCGCAGGCGGCCGAAACCATCCTGCGAAGGTCCTGCTCTCCGCCTATCTGACAGCCCTGATGACCCGCCGTTGTCACCTGAGGTCGAGAACGCGACTATGGATTCGTGAACCTTGCGGTGGTGGGAGTCGTCGTCCTCGCCGTGGTGATCGCTGCCGGGTTGATTTATCGGAGGCGAAGGCGCCAACCATTCGGCAGCGATGCCGATCGCGCCACCTACACCGCGCTGCACACCATGGCGCAGGCTTCACCACCGCTGCGGGATCGGTTGTCGGCCGCCTCGGCGACCGCCGCGGCGCCGCACTTGCGCGCGTTGCTGAACTGCTCAGCCGTCGCATTGACAAACGAGGAAAGCGTCATGCTGGCCTGGGACGGCGAGGCTCAGCATCACGCCGAATGGGTCGCCGAGGCGGCGCTGGAGGTGCTGAGCACCGGCCGCCAGCAGGTCCGCGGCCAGCGTGAGATGGACTGCGGGCGGGCCGACTGCCCGATCCGTGCTGTCGTCGTCTGTCCGCTGGAAGTTGACGGCGGCGTCGTCGGGACCTTCGGCGTGGTCAGCCAACGGCCCGCTGCGGCTGGTGTGATGCGGGCCGCGGCAGAGGTCGCCCGGTACGTCTCCAGCCAGCTGGAGCTCGCTGAGCTCGATGAGTCCCGATCCCGGTTGGCTCATGCCGAGGTCCGGGCGCTGCGCGCGCAGATCTCCCCGCACTTCATCTACAACGCGCTCACCACGATCTCCTCGTGCGTCCGCACCGATCCGGAGGAGGCTCGCGAGCTGCTGATGGAGTTCGCCGAGTTCACCCGGTACTCCTTCCGTTCCGCCGGGGAGTTCACCACGCTCGCCGAGGAGCTCAACAACATCGACCGCTATCTGATCCTGGAGAAAGCCCGGTACGGGGAACGGTTGCAGGTCCGGCTGCAGATCGCACCCGAGGTGCTGCCGGTGGTGTTGCCGTTCCTGGCGTTGCAACCGCTGGTGGAGAACGCGGTGCGGCACGGCTTGGCGGGCAAGCCCGGCGGCGGCACCGTGTCGGTCGTCGCTGAGGATTCCGGGTCTGATTGCCTCATCAGCGTGGAGGACGACGGCATCGGGATGGACCCGGACCGGCTCCGGGAGGAGATGACCGACTCACATGTCACTGGTGCGCATGTCGGGTTGGGCAACGTTCATGATCGGTTGCGCGGGGCCTTCGGCGAGGAATGCGGGCTGGTGGTCGAGACCGGACCGGGGATGGGCACCAAGGTCAGCATGCGGGTACCCAAGTTCAGCCGCGGCGTGCGCGCCATCGCCCCGCCGACCCCCAGCGCCTCCCGTACCCAACCCCCGGTGAGCGCCTAGCCAGCCGGTCTCCCGAACGCCGGCGAGTGTCGCGACACACCGTGCTCGGGTTCAGCGGCGGGCTGATCGATGTCGGTGGGCCGCCGTAGGCTGGCCTGATGGATGTCAAGGAGCTGACCGCGCGACTGCCGCTGCCCGGCGCCCAGCGGGAGCGAGGCCCGGTGGTGACCGCGGTCAAACTGCATGGCGTGATCACTCCGACGCCTTCGCCAGTGGGTCGCGGGGTGATCAACCTGGCCGCGCTGGAATCGGTGCTGACCCGTGCCTTCGATTATGACCGGCTGCGGGCGGTGGTGCTGTTGATCAACTCGCCGGGCGGTTCACCCACCCAGTCGGCGCTGGTGGCGGATCGGATCCGCGGTCTCGCTGAGCTCAAGCGCGTGCCGGTGCTGGCGTTCTGCGAGGACGTCGCCGCGTCCGGTGGGTACTGGCTCGCCTGCGCCGCCGATGAGATCGTCGCCCACCCGACGTCGCTGGTCGGCTCCATCGGGGTGGTCACCCAGGGTTTCGGGCTGCACGGTCTGCTTGAGCGCTTCGGCGTCGAGCGGCGGCTCTACACCGCGGGGGCGAACAAGTCCCGGCTCGATCCGTTCCTGCCCGAGCGCGAGGACGACGTGGAGTGGTTGCGCAGCATGCAGACCGAACTGCACAGTATGTTCCGGGACTGGGTGTGTTTCCGCCGCGGCGATCGGCTGGTGACTGGTCAGCAAGACCTGTTCACCGGTGAGGTGTGGACCGGTCGGCGAGCCCTGGAATTGGGTCTGGTCGACCGGCTCGGCACAATGCGTGGGGAGATCGCCAAGCGCTACCCGGACGCGGAGATCATCACGGTGGAGGCGCGCCGGCCGTTACTGGCTAGGCTGGGGATCGCACCCGCGGCGGCCGCGCTGAGCGGGCGCGGCGGTCCGGAGTCCGCGTTAGCGGTGCTCGAAGCGCTTGAGCACCGCGCCACCTGGTCGCGCTTCGGGCTTTAGCCCCACCCGATCACACTGAGTACCGGGGATAGCACTAATCCACCAACCGTGGACAGCGATACCGGCCATGTGCAGGATTGATGGTCCGGGGTTGGTGGGAGCACACTGGATCGGCGGAAAGGCGGTCGATGAGCGGCAACGACGACAACCCGGGTCTTGTCGTGCTCGCCGTGGACGACGAGCCGGGTCCGCTGTCGATGCTGGTCGAGGTGCTCGAAGCCGAGCCGCGCATCGGCACCGTGCTGACGGCTACGAACGCCACCGAGGCGTTGTCAGTCTTACGGCCCGACAACCGGACCACCAACGGCACGTCGCTTCCGCAGATCGATGTCGTGTTCCTGGACATCCGGATGCCCGGGTTGGACGGGCTCGAGCTGGCTCGCCTGCTCGCCGCGATTCCCAATCCACCGGTGGTTGTGTTCGCCACCGCCTACGATGAAAAGGCTCTCGACGCCTTCGAGATCGGCGCGGCCGACTACCTGATGAAGCCGGTGAGCCGGGAACGACTGGCCAACACCATGCGGCGGATCGTGGCCTCCCGGCGTGACGCGTCCGCCCCGGGACCGGAGCCGGGCAGCGAGGATGAGGTCATCCCGGTGGAGCTCGCCGGGACCACCAAGCTTGTGCCGCGTTCCTCGGTGCGCTGGGTGGAGGCGCACGGGGACTATGCGCGCCTGCACACCGGCGAGGGCACCAGCCACCTGGTCCGTATTCCGCTTTCCCAGTTGGAGGATCGTTGGTCCGAGGCCGGGTTCGTGCGGATCCATCGCTCCTTTCTGGTCGCCCTGCCGCTGGTCACCGAGCTGCGCATGTCGGCGTCGGGTTACGTCGTGCGGGTGGGCAACGGAGGCGACGCCACCGAGTTACCGGTCAGCCGAAGGCATACTCGAGAGCTGAAGGACCGCTTGGTCCGCGCGGCCAAGCAGGGCTGGACCTCCCGTGCAGCCCCGATGAGCCTCGATGAGCCGCAATGAGCACTGACCCGACTGGGCCGGATGACGACCCGTGGGAGGCGCTGACCCGGGCAGCCCAGGACGCGGCGGCCCAAGAAAAGGCCCGGGAGGCCAACGGCTATCCGGTCGCCGCCAAGGTCAAGCTCGGCAAGCGGGAACGGGTCGTGCTCGCCAAGCGCAGCAGCAGCCGTCGGGTGGTGCGAACACTCGCCGAGTTGGAGGATCAGACCAGCGTCGGCGAGGTACTGGTCCGCCAGTTGGTGCGGGTGCAGCTCATCCTGTCGATCCGGTTGATGCTGCTCACCGTCGTGGTGCTCGCGGGAATCCCGCTGTTGTTCCTGGTGCGGTCGTCGGGCACGATCAGCGTCTTGGGCTTGCGGTTGCCGTGGTTACTGCTCGGGTTCGCGGTCTACCCGTTCTTCGTCGCAGTGGCCTGGTCCTACAACCGCAGCGCCGACCGTAACGAGCAGGACTTCGCCGATATGGTCGAGAACTGATCGTCAACGTGCCCGCGCACGCTGGTTTCTACGTCACCCTCGGGGCGATGATCGTGATCGCCGCGACGACGATGCTCACCGGTCTCTACGGGTCGAAGGTCAGGTCAACCTCGGATTTCCTGGTCGCGTCTCGAACGCTGGGGCCACGCTGGAATGCTGCGGCGATCTCCGGTGAGTACCTGTCCGCGGCCTCCTTCCTGGGGATCGCCGGTCTGGTGCTCAAGGGCGGCGTGGACGCGCTGTGGTACCCCGTCGGGTTCACTGCGGGGTATGTCGCGCTGCTGCTTTTCGTGGCAGCGCCGCTGCGCAGGTCCGGTGCCTACACGCTGCCCGACTTCGCCGAGGCACGGTTGGGCTCGGCGGGGCTGCGTCGGGTCTGCACCATCTTTGTGATCATCATCGGCTGGCTCTACCTGGTGCCGCAGATGCAGGGCGCCGGGCTCACCCTCCACGCAGTGACAGGAGAGCCGAAGTGGGTTGGCTCGGCCGTGGTCATGGCGGTCGTGACGCTCAACATCTACACCGGTTGGATGCGTTCGATCACCGTCGTGCAGGCGTTCCAGTACTGGATAAAACTGACGGCGCTCGCCATCCCGGTCTTCGTGCTGCTGATTCACAATGCTGGCGAGGACCCGGGACTGCGCAACTCTCTGGGCGCCTCAGCGCCGCCGTATTTCTCTCATGCCGCCGATATCACCCTCGATCACGATGTGGTGCTGGAAGTGGCTGCGCCGATGCTGGTCAAGGCGGTGGGCAGCGAAGACGGGCGGCCCGCGAACGGGACGGTGTACTGGGCAGCGGGGGAGCACCACGTCACCCGGAACACCAGACTGCACTTCGACGCGGGCAGCAGGGCTCCGGTGGTCCGAGGCGCAGCGTTGAACAACGCCAAGTGGCTGCGTCCGCTGGGTAGTGGTGGCCACCCGCTGCTGGCCACGTACTCGCTCATCGTGGCGCTGCTGCTGGGCACCATGGGGCTGCCGCACGTGCTGGGCCGGTACTACACCGACCCCGACGGCCGGGCGGCGCGCCGGACCACGTTGCTGGTGTTGTCGCTGCTCGGGGTCTTCTACCTGTTCCCGATGGTGTCCGGCTGGCTCGCTCGGCTTTACCTGCCGGAGCTGCTGGTCAACGGTAACACCGATGCCGCGCTGCTGCTGCTGCCACGCGCCGCGCTCGGCGGATGGCCGGGGCTGCTGCTCGGCGGCCTGATCGCGGCCGGAGCGTTCGCCGCGTTCGTCTCCGCCGGCACCGGGCTGGTGGTGAGCATCGCCGGGGTGCTGTCCACCGACGTGCTGCCCGGTTGGTTGCGGGACTTCCGGGCGGCTACTGCGGCGGCCTGGTCAGTGCCGTTGGCGTTCGTGCTCGCGGTGTCATCGTTGGACCTGGCCCAGGGGGTGGGACTGGCTTTCGCGGTGGCCGCCTCGTCGTTCTGCCCGCTGCTCGTGCTGGGCATCTGGTGGCGCGGGCTGACCGATGTCGGCGCGGCGGCCGGCATTCTGGCCGGTGGCGGGCTGTCGTTCGCTGCGGTGCTGCCGGCCGCGGCCGGCGTGCTCTCGCCCGGGTGGCAGGCGATGTTGGCGCAGCCCGCTGTGTTCACCGTGCCGCTGGCCTTCCTGACCATGGTGGTGGTCAGCCATCGCACCAGCGATCGGATTCCGTCAGACGTATCTCGCATCCTGCTGCGGTTGCACGCACCGGACCGGTTGGGTTTGTCCGAGGACCGAGATTTGGACCAGCTGGGCGCCCGCGCCGGGATGGCGGCGCTGCCCCGGATGCGCGGCGGCCGGCACCGTCGGTAATCGCTCCTGCACACCGAACGGTTCTCGATGCGGTGCACCTCGGTGAAGGTCCGGCTACTAGGGTGTCCCGGTCCTCGCGACACACGTAGCATCGGCATGATCATCATTGCCCTGGAGGTGTCTGGATGAGCACCACCGAGCGCATCGGGGGTGTGGGCACACCGCCACCGGTGGACCCCTGGGCCGCCGCCCACACCAGCGCGGAGTTCGCCGAACTGCGACGGCGCTTCCGCGGCTTTGTCCTCCCGATGACCGCGTTCTTCCTGGCCTGGTACTTCTTGTATGTCCTGCTGGCAGCGTTCGCGCCGCATTACATGGCCATCAAGGTCGTCGGCAACGTCAACATCGGATTGATCTTCGGCTTACTCCAGTTCGTCTCCACCTTCGCCATTACCACGGTTTATGTCCGATTCGCGAGCCGCAATCTCGACCCGGTCAGCAGCCAGATCCGCGGGCGGGTCGAAGGAGGAGCCTGGTGATTGCAGCGTTAGCCCAGCATGCCGTGGGGGCGCCGCTGCTCAACGGCGGGATCTTCGTCTTCTTCGTGCTGGTCACCCTGGTGATCGTGTTCCGTGCCTCGCACCGCACCAAGACCGCCGCCGACTACTACGCGGCGGGCCGATCGTTCACCGGGCCGCAGAACGGGGTCGCGATCTCCGGCGACTACCTGTCTGCGGCCTCGTTCCTGGGCATCGCTGGCGCGATCGCGGTCTTCGGTTACGACGGTTTCCTCTACTCCATCGGCTTCCTGGTCGCCTGGCTGGTGGCCCTGTTGCTGGTCGCCGAACTGCTGCGAAATACCGGCAAATTCACCATGGGTGACGTGCTGAGCTTCCGGATGCGCCGGCGGCCGGTGCGGGCTGCCGCTGCGGTATCGACGCTGGTGGTGTCGTTTTTCTACCTGCTGGCCCAGATGGCCGGCGCCGGTGGTCTGGTCGCCTTGCTGCTCAACGTCACCAGCAAGACCGGTGAGGCGCTGGTGGTCGCGATCGTCGGCCTCCTGATGATCTTCTATGTGCTGGTCGGCGGGATGCGTGGCACCACCTGGGTGCAGATCGTCAAGGCCACGTTGCTGATCATCGGCGCGGGCATGATGACGGCCTGGGTGCTGGGTTCCTTCGGGCTCAACCTGTCCGCCCTGCTGGGCGAGGCGGCGGCGAAGTCGTCGCACGGGCAGGCGGTTCTCGCGCCGGGTCTGCAATACGGCAAGAACACCATGACCAAGCTCGACTTCGTTTCGCTGGGGCTCGCACTGGTGCTGGGTACCGCGGGCCTGCCACACATCCTGATGCGTTTCTACACGGTGCCATCGGCCAAGGAGGCCCGCCGCACCGTCGTCTGGGCGATCTGGCTGATCGGCATCTTCTACCTGTTCTCGCTGGTGATCGGCTACGGCGCGGCGGCTCTGGTCGACGGTGGTCCGCAGCGGATCGCCAGCATGCCCGGTCAGGAGAACTCGGCGGCTCCGCTGCTGGCCTACCAACTGGGT
Source organism: Pseudonocardiaceae bacterium (assembly GCA_036266995.1). Taxonomy (GTDB): domain Bacteria; phylum Actinomycetota; class Actinomycetes; order Mycobacteriales; family Pseudonocardiaceae. Next base: position 9,562 of record DATAWX010000120.1, read on the forward strand.
GGGGAGGTGTTGCTGGGCTTCATATCGGCGGTCGCCTTCGCCACCATCCTCGCGGTGGTGGCCGGGTTGACGATCACCGCGTCCGCGTCATTCGCGCACGACGTGTACGCCAACGTGATCAAGCACGGCAACCTCGACCCCGACCATGAGGTGCGCGTCGCCCGCATCACCGCCGTGGTCATCGGCGTGCTCGCGGTCCTCGGTGGTATCGCCGCGCTCGGCCAGAACGTCGCGTTCCTGGTGGCGCTGGCGTTCGCGGTGGCGGCCTCGGCGAACCTGCCGACGATCCTGTACTCGTTGTTCTGGAAGCGGTTCAACACCACTGGCGTGCTGTGGAGCATGTACGGCGGTCTGATCAGCTCAGTGGGACTGATCATCTTGTCGCCGGCCGTGTCGGGTACCTCGAAGTCGATGTTTCCCAGTCTGGACTTCGCGATCTTCCCGCTGAAGAACCCGGCGCTGGTTTCGGTGCCGATCGCGTTTGCGCTCGGATATCTCGCCACGGTGCTCAGCAAGGACGACACTGCTGACCCGGCCAAATACGCCGAGATGGAGGTGCGTGCGCTTACTGGGGCCTTTTCCGAGCGGTCGCTGACGGCAACCCCTGAGGTGATCCCATCGCAGCCCAGACCGCTGCGGCAACCGATGCCCGCCGCTACCGTGCGCACCCCGGTCATCCCAGTCAACCCGCTTATCCCGGTCGGCTCTGGTGGCTCCTCAGCTGACTCTGCCGTCAGCCCCCCAGCGATGACTCCGGCCGCACCGACCAACCGGGTGTTCCGGCGGCGCGTGCTGATCGCCGGCGGAGTTCTCGCCGGGGTGGTCGTCCTCACGGTTTCAGTGTCGATGAGCCGGGTTCTGGCCTCGTCGCCGCAGGGCGCGGACACCACACCTCAGATCGGACCCAACACCGCGTCGGACGCTGGACCGGAGGTCGCGATACCCGCCCTCGGTGGCGTGATCCAGGTCGGCAAGACCCCCACCTTCGTCGCGGTCTCCCCGAACGGCCGGCACGCCTACATCGCCAACGGCAAAGCTCAGGTCGTCACCGTGGTGGATACCGCCATCAACCAGGTGACGGCGACCATCCCGATAACGGCGGGTCCACCCCAGTTCCTCGCCTTCGCGCCGGATGGGCGCACGCTGTACGTGAGCATCTTCAACGATCAGCGGACGGTCCATGCGATAGACGTGCTCGACACCGCGTCGAACACGGTCGTCGCCACGATCCCGCAGCCGGCGCGCCCGTATCTCGCCGCGGTCAGCCGCGACGGAAAACGGCTCTACATTCCCAACCACGACACCGCCTCGGTGTCGGTGATCGGCACCGACACGAACACGGTCATCGCCGAGGTCAAGGTCGCACCGAACCCGCATTGGGTCACGTTCTCCCGCGACGGAACCCGCGCCTATACGGCCAACCATGAGTCCAACGTGGTCTCGGTGATCGACACCACCACCCTTGAGGTACTGGCGACCATCCCAGTCGGGGCCAGCCCGCACAGCATCGCCGTCCACCCCAGCCTTCCGCTGGTCGCCAACGTGAACTACGACGGCGGCACCATGACAGTGATCGACACCATCACGAACAAGGTGGTGGCGACCGTCCCGGTCGGGCAGCATCCGCAAGACATCGCCTGGGCACCGGACGGACGGTTCGCCTACGTGGTCAATGAGGGCAGCAACACCGTCAACGTTATCAACGCCCGGACCAACCAGGTCACCGCGACGATCCCGACCGGGGCCAACCCGACCAGTATCGCGGTGCTGCCCAACGGCCGGCAGGCCTTTGTGAGCAACCTCGACAGCGGAACCCTTACGGTGCTGGAACTCACCGGCTGAGCCACCTTGGGTCCACCCTGACTCCGGTTATGGCACGATTGGCGCCATGACCACCCCGGTTCCGGCCATCGTTGTAGCTGACCTGTCCGGCAGTGCAGTGCTGCTCGACGTGCGCGAAAATGACGAGTGGGTGGCCGGGCATGCGCCTGCGGCGGTGCACGTCCCGATGGGGCAGGTGGCGCAGCGGCTCGACGAGCTGGCCACCGTGTTCCCCGATCGTCCGGTGCACGTGGTGTGCCGCTCTGGAGGGCGCTCGGCACGGGTCACGGCCTATCTCAAACAGGCGGGCTGGGACGCGGTGAACGTCGAGGGCGGGATGCACGCCTGGGCCGCTGCGGGTCGTCCGATGGTGGCCGAGTCGAACGTGGCGCCCCGCGTTCTGTAGTTACGGTGGTGGCGTGGCCCCTCCAGCGGATGAGCAGATGCGCACACTGGCCGCGGTGGCGGTCCCGCTGCTCGGGCTGACCGCCATGCTGGCGCTGGTCACCGCGGGCGCTGAGGCGTGGCGGTACTCGCTACTGCTGGCCAGCCGCAGCGATGCGGTGCCCGCCGGTCCGCTGCATGCCAGCGACGTGCTGGTGGTCACCGGCGGTGTCGTATCGCTGCTGTCCGCGGCGTTGGCCGGCGCGGTCACCCTGGGTTGGCTGGTGCATGCTCACGCGGTCGCGGCCCGGTCCGCCGCGGTCACGCCGGCCCGGCCGGGCTGGCAGCTGGTGGTGGGCGCCCTGGTGCCAGGGCTGAATCTGGTGGTGCCGGGCGCGGCGCTCGCCGAGCTGGAGCACACCATGCTGGGCCAGCACCCGGACCAACGACCGCACCCCTCTCGGCTGGTCGTCGGATGGTGGGCGACCTGGGTGATCGGGGTGGTGCTGTCCGGTACGGCGGTGCTGTGGAACCTGCGCGACGGTGTGCAGGCCCGCGCCGACGGAGTGCTTCTCCACGTTGCCACTGACCTGGTGGCGGTGGCTGTCGCGATCACCACCATCGTCGTGGTGCGACGGCTGACCCGGTTGCTCAGCCCCGTGACGCTGACCCGTGCTCGTCGCATGGTAGTGGTGCGGGTGCCTGGCGGTACCCGCTCGTGAGTGGGATTCGGTGCTGGAACACTGTTACGCACTCACGAGGTCACCTGGGCACGCGATAGCGTGCCCACGTGACCAAAACGAAGTCCCGTCGGCCCATCGACGGCCAGACAAACCCCCGCCAGGCCTGCCCCTGCGGCTCAGGTAAGAGATACAAGGCGTGCCACGGCGCCCCCGGGGGAGCCCGGGACGCCATCGTCCTACGTCCCTTCGCCGGCCTAGCGGCAGAGTGCCAGCTCGTGGCGCTGCGCGAGTTCGTGCCATCGGCGACCGCGCCCCTGCCGTTGGCGCAGCCGGCCGGGCGGGACGTCACGCTGGCCACCGTGCTGCCGACGGCGGCTGCGGGGATCGTCCGACCCGATAACGTGGCGCTGGTCGGCTTGCAGGTGCTCAGCCACTCCGCGGACCTGTCCCGGGATCTCGGTCGGGCGGTGAGCTGGGCCCTGACCGCGGAGCCCGGCTCGGTGCTGCCGACGGTCAGCACCACCGGCGAGGGTGAGCAGATCCGGCTACAGGACTTGTTGATCCCTGAGGCCCCGCTCGACGTCACCGTGCACCCCGACTTCGCCTGGTGGATCCCCGGCGAGGAACCCCCGTCCGGCGAGGCGGCGGCCTCGTTGCAGCAGGCGAACGCCGCGATCATGCCGACCGAACCGGTGCGCGGGACCGGGATCGAGGCGGCCTATTGGGTCGATGCCGGAGACAAGGCGCACCTGCGGTGGGTTCGCCCGGAGCCGGAGGAGCAGCTGCTCGCCGCGCTGGCCCGGCTGGCCGCTCGCGATGAGCTCGACCTCGACGGGGACACCCGGTTCGCCGGCTCGTTTCGCGCCCACGGGGTGCTGGTGCCGGTCTGGGACCTCGACCGCGAGCAGCACGCACGAGAGTGGGTGGCTCCCGCGGAGGCTTTCGCAGCCCGGCTGGAGAAGGCACTGGAGTCCCTGGACAGCACACCGCTCGCCGACCGCGAACGCCGCGCCCTGCGCGGCCTTCGCGGTCGCCAGATCACCATCCGCTGAACCAACCCCTTTTTCGACAGCGGGCTCAGCGGGGCTGCGCGCGTCGATATAACCCCGCTGAGCCCGCTGAATGCGGGGGCTGGCGGGGTCAGGGGAGCCAGGTGACGCGCCCGTGTAGCAGGGCGTAGCCGACGAAGGCCACGGTGTCGATCAGCGCGTGGGCGATCACCAGGGGCCAGAGGCGCTGAGTTCGCTGCCAGAATCGGCCGAAGATCAAGCCCATCACCAGGTTCCCTACGAATCCGCCGAAGCCCTGGTAGAGGTGGTAGCTGCCGCGCAGCGCCGCGCTGGCCACCAGGGCGCAGGCGGTACCGCGGCCCAGCTGGCGCACCCGGGTGATCAGGTACCCCACCACCAGCACCTCCTCGGCCAGTGCGTTGGCTACCGCGGCAGCGACGAGCACCGGGACCCGCCACCACGTGTCGGTCAGCGCCGACGGCGCCACGGTGAGGTTGAGGCCGGCTGCCCGGGCCAGCAGGTACAAGCCCAGTCCTGGCCCGCCGATCAGCGCGGCGAGCCCGATGCCAAGCCATCCGTCCCGGCCTGCCGACCGGCGATCCAGGCCCACCACGCGCAGCGAGATGCCGCTGCGCCACAGCAGGTAGGCCCCCAGACCGGCCCAGGCCAGTAGCTGAATCACCCCGGTGAGCTGGTAGCCGAGGTCCAGCAGCTCGTTCTTACGCACCGGCGCGTTGATCGCCACATGCTGGTCGGCCAGCGAACCGGGAGCCAGCAGCGCGTCCAGTAGCGCCAGCAGGCTGCGCAACCCGGACAGCCCCAGCGTCACCGCCAGCACCAGGACAACTTCGACGAGCAGTGCGCGGCGTTGCCCCGGATCGGTGACCACCGGGGGTACACCTGAACCTCGCGTGCTCACCCCCCGACGTTATCCGCCACCCCGGCGCGGATAACCCTGCGTCTCCCGAACTCCACGAGAGTGCTCTGCCCAGCGCCTCGGACAGCCCTGTGGTGGAGCTCGGGAGCCGTAGAGTGCTCGGCACACCAGACGGCGCGTATCGTGGCGACGTGTGGCGGTTCGCCTTATCCCGGCGGTGGTGGGTCGGGCACGCCCTCGTGGTGATGTTGTGTGCGGTGTTCGTCCGGCTGGGACATTGGCAGTGGGACCGTGCGCAGTCACCGAGCGGCGATTGGCAGAACCTGGGCTATGCGCTGCAATGGCCGTTGTTCGCGGCCGTGCTGGTTGCGGCCTGGGCCCGATTCCTGTGGCTGGAGCATCACCGCGCCCCCGAGACGGGATCCCCGCACCCTGAGACGGTGCCGGGCAGCAGCCCCACGTTTGAGCTGGCTCCGCCGGTTCCTCGACGTCCCGCTAACCGACCGATCCCGGAGGACGATCCCGACGATGAGCTCGCCGCGTACAACGCCTACCTCGCCCGGCTCGCCGAGCAGGACCGGTGCTAGGACCAACCAGATCGAGACCCGGCTGCTCTGGTACCGGGTCGCCGCCTACGCCACCGGTGTGATGCTGCTCGTGCTGACGACCTCCGTGGTACTGCACTACGGCTTCGGGGACCAGCGGCTGGCCTGGAGCGGGCCGGTGCACGGGTTTCTCTACATGGGCTATCTCGTCACCACCGTTTTGTTGGGTACGTCGGTGCGGTGGCGGCCTGGCCGGATGGTCATCGTGGCGCTGGCCGGCACGATCCCGTTGATGTCTTTCGTAGCCGAGCGCAGCGTCACCCGCGAAGTGCGCGGCCTCGAATCGGGTGAGCGCTGACGGGCGTCAATCGGACCCCGGCTAAGGTGCCTCGGGTGTCGACCGTGCTGAATCTGCATCCTCCCGGTTCGTCAGCAGTCCCACCGTTGCTGGCCCGGCTGGTCGATGACGCGGCGCTGTTCGCCCCGTCCCGGGTGAGCGTGGTCGACGGCGTCAAAGCGCACCTGGCTGCCTGCCGTGCTCCCTACGGTGGGGTGATCGGTTTTCTGCTGTGCCCGATCTCCCGGTTCGGCGCGTTGGTCAGTGCGCTGCGCAAGGTCCGCCTCACCCGGCCGGTGGCACTGTCGCTGGTCGCCGACACTGGTCTGGGCGGGCTGCCCAAGGCGATCTCCACCGCGCTGGACAACGCGAAGCTCGTCGATCTGCGGATGATCGAGGTGCCGGCACCGTCGGACGTGGACTCCAATTGGCTGGTGCAGCTCACCGAGTTCGTGCCCGACGACGTGGTGCGGGTGGTTGAGCCGCGCCGTGGCCGGCCAGACTGGTTGGCGGGGGTGCGCCGGGTCGCCGAGGCCGGCTGCTGGCCCAAACTGCGGTGTGGCGGTAGGTCCCTGGAGTCGTTCCCCAGCGTCGAGGAGGTAGGGGATTTCCTGGCCATCGCGACCAGCACCGGCCAGCCGTTCAAGGCGACCGCTGGGCTGCACCACGCGGTCCGCCATCATGACGAGAGCACCGGGCTGACCCACCACGGACTGCTCAACATGCTGGTAGGTACCGCCCGGGCGGTATCCGGTGCCGGCGCGCACGAGGCGTTGCGGTGCACCGATGCGGCAGCGCTGGCCGCTGAGGCTGGTGCGCTGTCCGCGCAGACCTCTCACGTCGTGCGCGAGGTGTTCGCCTGCTACGGGTCGATGTCGCTGACTGAGCCGGTCGCCGATCTGGTCCGGTTGGGGCTGCTGCCCGACCCCGAGCAACTGCGGGCCATGCCATGACTGTCACTGCCTACCTCGGGCCGCAGGGAACCTTCGCCGAGCAGGCGGCTCGCCTGCTGGTGCCCACCGACGAGCTGCGTTCGTCGGTGTCGGTGCACGCGGCGATCGCCGCGCTGCGGGCCCGCCAGGTGGACGCGGCGTGCGTGCCGGTGGAGAACTCGGTGGAGGGGTCGGTGCCGGCCACTCTCGACGCGATGGTCGAAGGCGAGCCGGTGCTGGCGGTGGCTGAGGCCGTGCTACCGATCCGGTTCAGCGTGCTGGTCCGCCCGGGTACCGGTGCGGCTGACGTGCACACCGTGGCCACCCACCCGCACGCCGCCGCCCAGGTCCGCAGCTGGATCGACAGCCACCTGCCGAACGCGGCGACCGTGCTCACCGCGTCCACGTCGGCGGCGGCGGTCGCGGTACTCGATGGCCAAGCTGACGCCGCGGTGTGCGCCCCGGTTGCGCTGCAGCACTACCAGCTCACCGAGCTGGCCAGCGGGATACACGACAAGGACGATGCACAGACCCGCTTCCTGCTGTTGCGCCGCCCCGGGGTGGTGCCGGCGCCCACCGGCACCGATCGCACCTCGCTGGTCGCGATGGCCGTCGATCGACCTGGGGCGCTGCTGGAGGTGCTTGCCGAGTTCGCCCTGCGCGGGATCAACCTCACCCGGATCGAGTCCCGGCCGATGAAGGCCAGGCTGGGTGAGTACCAGTTCTTCCTTGACTGCGAGGGCCACGTGGCGTCCGACGCGGTCGGCGACGCGCTGGCCGAGCTGCACCGGCGGTGTACCTGGGTGCGCTTCCTGGGCTCCTATCCCCGGACCGGGGCGTCTCGTCCGGGTCCGGACCCGACCGGCTTCACCGGTGCCCGGGAGTGGCTCAGCGCGGTGCGCGCCGGGCGCGGTGGGTGATCGCCGAGGTACATCGTCGCGCGGAGGCGGTGTGATGGCAGCACTGCGGCTTGTGCTGGCCCGGCACGGGGAGACCACCGCCAACGCCCAGGGGCTCCTGGACACCCGCTTGCCGGGGCACCCGCTGACCGAGCAGGGTCACCGGCAAGCCGCTGACCTGGCGCAGCGACTGGCCGACGAACCCGTGGTTGCGGTATACGCTAGCCGCGCGTTGCGCGCCCGGCAGACCGCCCAGCCGATCGCGACCAGGCACCGGCTGGCGACCCAGGTCCTCGGCGGGGTGCACGAGGTGTTCATCGGTGATCTGGAGGGGCGCGAATCTCCGGAGGACCACCGGACCCTGCACGAGCTGTACCGCACCTGGCACTACGGTGACCTCGGGGCTTCTCGACCTGGTGGGGAGTCGGGCAAGCAGGTGCTCGACCGCTATCTCGCCGACGTCGCGGCGATCCGTCGCGCGCATCGGCACGGTACCGCCGTGCTGGTCAGCCACGGCGCCGCGACCCGGCTGGCCGTCGTCGCGCTGGCAGCCAACGTCGAGGGATCCTTCGCCGCGCCTCGGTTGCTGCCCAACGCCGCGACCGTGCTGCTGGAAGCCGACGGGACCGGCTGGCGCTGCCTGCGCTGGGACGGCATCGACCTGGGTTGAGCCGCCCCGCCAGCTGGTGACCACTGTGTCCGGCCGCGACCGGCCGACCAACCATGAGCTTGCCGGCGAAACGACCACACCCGGTCCGGCAAGACCACCACCATATCGACGGCAAATCAACCACTGACGGCCTGTGACATGCTATCTTTCGCAGATGCCTGGGCTCAGCGATCTTCTGCCGAGACGCGCCAATGAGAACGTCCGGGCAGCGCTGGCTGACACCAGGGTCGTCGTGATCAATGGTGCCCGACAGACCGGGAAGACCACCCTGGCGCGGCTCATCATGGAGGGTTTTTCTGGTGCCGAGCTGCGTTATCTCGACGAAGCAGCGGTCCGATCCGCCGCACAAGCCGATCCGGCCTTGTTCGTCCGCCACGATGGTCTATTGGTCCTGGACGAGGTACAACGGGTACCGGATCTCCTCCTTGCGATCAAGCATGCGGTCGACGTGGACCCACGTCCTGGTCGTTTCTTGCTCACCGGCTCAGCGCGGCTATTAGCCTTGCGGGATATCCCCGATCTGTTGCCCGGCCGCTCGGAGACTATCGAGCTGTGGCCGCTATCTCAGGGCGAGATCGATCGAACCGCCGAAGGCTTCGTCGATGCGGTGTTCGAGCACGGCGCCGAGCAGATGGTGGCCCAGACGGTGACCCAGTCGGCGCTGCGCCGAGAGGACTATCTCGAACGGGCATTGCGGGGTGGCTATCCCGAGGCCGTGCGCCGCACAGACCTTGGTCGACGCGCGCGTTTCTTCGAGTCTTATGTGTCAGATCTGATCAGTCGGGACGTCCGGCAGGTGGCGGAGATCGAGCGACCAGCAGACATGCGAAGGTTGCTCAACCTCATCTCCGCATCGATGGCCACTCTCTCCATTCCTGCAGCGTTCGCGAACCGCCTGCGGCTTCCAGCCAGCACAGTCAAGCGCTATCTCGATCTACTGGAGTTGCTGTACGTGGTGCGCCGAATCCCCGCGTGGTCGACCAACCTGACCACCCGAGCCGTGGCGACACCTAAGCTGACGGTGGTCGACACTGGACTCGCCGGTTACCTTGCTGGCACGACCCTGAAACGGGCGCAGCATCCCACCGCGCCAGTGGGCCCGCTCATGGAGAACTTTGTGCTGGGAGAGTTGGCCCGCCAACTCAGCTGGGCTAATGACCCAGTTCGTCTCTGCCACTACCGTGACAGAGACCAGAACGAAATCGATGCGATTCTCGAACGGGCCTCGGGCGAGGTGGTGGCAGTGGAAGTGAAAGCTGCCGAGACCGTCCGAAGTGAGGACTTCCGCGGAATCCGACATTTAGCGCGGCGGCTTGGAGACCAACTGCATGCGGGCATTGTGCTATACGCCGGTCGACAAGCGCTGCCCTTCGGCGAGCGCCTCTGCGCTCTTCCAATATCCACTCTGTGGACCACGTCGGTGTAATGCATTGTAATGTCCCGGACTTCCCGTCTTTTCGACAACGGCGGGCCGCGGGCTGTTTGACAGCGCGAGGCCTCGGGGGTTTCGATACAGGATCCGCCTAAGGGAACGGGTGGCTCATCGGGTCGGCTGATTGGGTCATGGGTGGAGGGCTACCCGCCGTGCCCAGAAAAGGCTGTGTCCCGCTGCTTCCCTCCGAGACGAACTCCTCGGCGACAACCTGGAAGCCAGTCTCGCCGAGCCAACGCCGATAGGTCGCCATGTCGGCGTGGCTCCACCACATGGTGCGTTTTGCCATGGTCGCTGAGTTCGAGGAGGACCTGGCCATGATGCTGCCCAGGCTCAGCCGAACGCCGCCGAGAGCTAACCCCAGCCGAGTTCGTGCAGCCGGTGTTCGGGAATGCCGAAGTGATGGGCCACCTCGTGCACCACGGTGATCGCGACCTCCTCCACCACCTGTTGTTCGTTGTTGCAGACGTCGAGCAGGGCGTCGCGGTAGATGGTGATCCGGTCGGGGAGCATCCCGCTGTAGTGCGAGTCCCGCAGGGTCAGCGCGACCCCCTCGTAGAGACCGAGCAACTCGGGATTCTCGGGATGGCGCGGCTCCACCAGCACCACCACGTTGTCCATCGCTTCGGCAAGCTTGCCCGGGATCAGATCCAGCGCGTCGGCCACCAGTTCGTCGAACCGGTCCGCGGGCAGCCAGGTCGCCATCAGGGCGGTGGGGGAGCTGGCGTGTCGACCTGGGTCGCTGGGGGAGCCGCCACGGGCGCTGGCCCAGGATTGCGCGCAGCGGCGGGGGCGGGTTGTTTGCCCACCTGTACCGGGCCCTTCACACTGCCGGTGACCGGGGCGAAACCGGAACGGTCGGGCAGGAAAGCGCCGAGCCGGCAGTCCACCCGGGTACTTCCCGCTTGCCAACTCTCCATTCGCAGGGTCCCCCAGAACAGTGTGAGTCCTTTGTTCCCGACCACCGCGGGGCCGCCCGCGAAATCCTTCGCTAGCCGCGTGCATTCCGTGCTCAGCACCCGGTCCTGCGCGGCTTCGTCGGGATAGCCCTTTGCGAAGGCACCTTTGAGGTCGACGACCCCGACGATCTCGATCGCATGGGGGATCGCGCAATCGACTGGGTCACCTACCGCTTTGCCGTCGTTGCCCAGGCAGGTGCCGGGCGGGTGCACGTCGGACTGGTCCTGCGCTTGCGCATTGCCCAGGGTGGCGAACAGCGTGCCGGTGCGGCCGGCGGCCTGAACCCCGCAGCGCAGGGTCCGGTCTCCACGCGCCCAGCCGGCCTCGCTGGGTTTGATCGCTCCGACGGTGAACCGGCCGAACGGGTCGAAGTGATCGGCTAGCGCCTGGGTGGTGGGCTGGGTGCAGCGCTGCGCCACTAACTGCTGCCAGCGTGCCGGGTCGGGGAAAGGAGCCTGGGCGTCGAAGTCCCGGAGATCGAGCGTCCCGGTGACCTCGAACAGGTGAGGTTGCGAGCAGTTCACCGCGGTGGCGTCGGCGGCGTCTGGCAACTGCCAGGTCAGGCAGGTGTGTACGGGAGCGCGTAGCGACTGCGCGCTTGGCGTGGGCGCCATGCTGGGCCCGATCGCGAGCAGCGCTGCCTTCCCGGTCGGCATACCGATCGCGAGCAGCGCTACCAGCGCGCCCAGCACGGCCCCAGCGGCGATCCGCCGGGCGCTGCGGATGGCGCGGCGCCCGCCGGGTGTGGCCGGCGCGTCGTGAGGGGGCATCCGCACCATCTCGCTACCGGGAGGCGCGCGCTGTCCGCCGGCTCAGCCTGCGGGTCCGGGCCGCCTCGATGAGGATCGGGATGACCGACAGCGCAACGATGCCGATCAATATCAGCTCCACGTGATTGCGGACGAACGCGATTCCGCCGAGCCAGAAGCCAAGCAGAGTTACTCCAGTGGCCCAGCCGACACCACCGAGAATCGAGTAGGTGAAGTACTTTCGGGCATCCATCCGGCCGACTCCGGCAACCGCGGTGATGAACGTCCGCACGATCGGGACGAAACGACCCAGCACGATCGCCCGGGCCCCGAATTTGTCGAAAAAGGCGTGCGTCTTGTCCACGTACTCCCGTTTGAACCAGCGGGAATCCGACCGGTTGAACAGCGCCGGCCCGGCCCGGTAGCCCAAGTAGTAGCCCACCACATTGCCTACCACTGCAGACACCGTGAGTAGCAGGCAGACCAGCCAGATCGGCGTGCCGATGAGGCCGTTGGCGACGAACAGCCCGGCGGTGAACAGCAACGAGTCGCCGGGCATGAAGAATCCGATGAGCAGTCCGCATTCGGCGAAGATGATCAAACACAGGCCCGCTAGCACGTAGGGCCCCAGCATCCGCAGCAGCTGTTCGGGATCGAGCCAGGACGGGCCGAGAGCCATCGACAGGCCGACGTGGGAGGGCGTCACGGTGTCACGGTATCTGGCGCCCCAGAATGCCGGCGCTGCGCCCGGCGCTACCAGGCGCTGATCAGCCCGGCCACGGCGCCGGCCAGCACTCCGAGTAGCACCGCCAGGGCCAGCACAGTTGACGCCGGCAGCTTGGGCTTGGCATGCGCCGGTTTACGACCGGGCGATACCGCCGGCGTGGGCGCGGGTCCGCCCGGCGACCCCGTGCTCAGCCCCGATGCCTGGGCGCGCAGCGCGGCTGACAACCGGCGATGCACTTCGTCGGTCACATCGCTTCCTTACGAGCGCTCGAGGATCCTTTGCAGGGCGTCCAGGGCTCGGCTGGCGCTGGATTTCACGGTACCGCGGCTGACCCCGGTGGCGGCGGCGATCTCCGCTTCGCTCATCCCTCCGTAGTAGCGCAGCACCAGCACCTCACGCTGCCGCGGCGGCAGCTGGCCCAGCGCGACGACCACCGCCTGGTGTTCGGTGGTGAGCATCGCCAGCGACTCCGCGGAGCGCGCGTTGGCCTGGTGCGGGGGGACGTAGCCGCGAGCGGTCTTGCGGCGGCGCAGCACCGAACGGGAGCCGTTGACCACCGCGGTGCGCAGGTAGCCCAGCGCGGCCGCTTCGTCGCGCAGTCCCGACCAGTGCCGGTGCAGCCCAGTGAAGGCTTCCTGCACGACGTCTTCGGCGGTGGGCGCCTCGTCCACCAGCAGGATCGCTAGCCGCACCAGTCGCATCCGGTGCTGGCGGTACAGGTCCTCCAGGGTCAGTGGCGCATCGACGGTGTGGTCAGAGGGGATCTCCGGACGGGTGCCCGGTGGCGCGTCCAACACCCGCAGGTGGCCGAGGGTCATCTCGACCGACTGCTGCACGGTCACGCGGTCCATCGGATTGTCGGGGGCCACGGCGGAAACGTACTGGGGCCACGTGGCGCCCATCCGATCGCGTCTCCCCGGACGGGTGGTCCATACTGCGCTGTAGATCGTTGGTTGCGCTGCCAGCGAATCGTCGCCCGCGAATCAGGCGTTCTAGTTGGGAAGTCAGCATCGGATAATCGGAGGTCACCTACGATGCCCATCGCGACGCCTGAGGTCTACAACGAGATGCTGGACCGCGCGAAGGCCAACGAGTTCGCCTACCCGGCGATCAACGTGACCTCGTCGGAGACGCTGAACGCGGCCCTGCGCGGCTTCGCCGAGGCGGGCAGTGACGGCATCGTGCAGCTGTCCACCGGCGGCTCGGAGTTCGCCTCCGGCAGCGCGGTCAAGGACATGGTCACCGGCTCGGTGGCGATGGCCGAGTTCGCCCGGGTGGTGGCCGCGAAGTACCCGATCAACGTGGTGCTGCACACCGATCACTGCCCGGAGAACAAGCTCGACACCTTCGTCAGGCCGCTGATCGCGATCTCCCAGGAGCGGGTGGCCCGGGGGGAGAACCCGCTTTTCCAGTCGCATATGTGGGACGGCTCAGCCACCGAGTTGCATCTCAACCTGGCCATCGCCGCAGAGCTGCTGGAAGCCTGTGCCAAGGCGAAGATCCTCCTTGAGGTGGAGATCGGTGTGGTGGGTGGCGAGGAGGATGGCGTCACGAACGAGATCAACGAAAAGCTCTACACGACGGCCAGGGACTTCGAGCTCACTGTCGATGCCCTCGGTGGTGGTGAGCGCGGCCGCTACCTGCTGGCCGCGACGTTCGGCAACGTGCACGGCGTGTACAAACCGGGCAACGTGACGCTTCGTCCGGAGATCTTGCAGATGGGGCAGGAGGTGGCGGCCAGCAGGCTGGGTCTGCCAGCCGGTTCCAAGCCCCTTGACCTGGTGTTCCACGGCGGGTCCGGCTCGCAGCTGGTGGAGATCCACCAAGCGTTGTCGTACGGGGTGGTCAAGATGAATGTTGACACCGACACCCAGTACGCCTTCACCCGGCCGATCGTCGATCACATGTTCACCAACTACGCCGGGGTGCTCAAGGTCGACGGCGAGGTCGGCAACAAGAAGCTCTACGACCCGCGGTCCTACCTCAAGCGAGCCGAACAATCGATGGCTCACCGGGTCACGCAAGCCTGCGAAGACCTCCGCAGCGCCGGCCGCACGCTAGCCCGTTAGCGGCTCTTCAAGAGCGCAGACCCGTGCCACCAACGGCTTCTCTTCGCGGTCCAACGCCGGGCGCACAATCCCGGTCCACCCGGCCAACCGTCGGCGGCTCCAGGCGCCGCTGTCCAACGCTCGATCAGTTCGTCCTGGTCCAGCCCGCACTGATGGCCGAGTGACTCTTGGCGGTGCCCAGCACGCTTAGTAGGCACTCCAGTTCAGAGCATGGGCGGTTCTTGGTGACAGCGCCCTTAACGTCACCCCGTCTTGGCACCGCTGTCAGGATGGCAGAGGAAGCTAGGCTGAACGGGTGCTTTGGGTCACCTCATCGTGAGGTAACACATCACATTGCGGCTTCGATTCAACCTGTGTGGGGGATGCTTGTTGATTGAACGGTGAAGACGTCATCGGCCCGGACCGGCAGTGGTCCGGGAACGTCGAGGCCCGCTCCGACGTTGCACCCGATGAGCTGGATCCGGAGACCCGCAAGGTCTCTGGCCCGGAGAGAGGAGACGCCATGGCCGATCGCGTACTTCGTGGCAGCCGGCTCGGAACAGTCAGTTACGAGACCGACCGAGACCATGATCTTGCTCCTCGCCGATCAGTGGTTTACGCCTGCCCCAAGAACCACGACTTCACCGTGTCATTCGCCGACGATGCCGAATCGCCCATGATCTGGGAGTGCCGGTTGCACGGTAGCGAGGCCAGGCTGGTGGACGGTGCTGCGCCGGAGCCGAAGAAGATCAAGCCGCCGCGTACACACTGGGACATGCTGCTGGAGCGGCGCAGCATCACGCAACTCGAGGAGCTGCTCGACGAGCGGCTGACCGAGCTGCGCGGTCGCCGGTCCCGCTCTGCCTGAGGAGCCCGCCCAGACACGGCAGGTCAAAGCTGGCTGGGCTGTGTGGTGCTGCTTGTCGAATCACTGTCGGATCTGCGACGAAGGTTCGGCACGCGGCGCTGCACACCCCAGACGGTCACCCGCCACAGCGCCTCCAGGACAATGGCGCCGTTCATCTTCGATTGGCCCTGTTCCCGCTCGGTGAACGTGATCGGCAGCTCCACCACGGTGAAGCCGGCACGCACCGACCGCCATGCGAGATCAACCTGGAAGCAGTAGCCTTGCGAGGCGACTGTGGAGAGGTCCAGCTGCTCCAGCACCTCGCGACGGTAGGCGCGAAACCCGCCTGTGACGTCATGGATTTTCACTCCCAGCGCCAACCGGGAGTAGATGTTGCCACCGCGGGAGAGCCACTCGCGGTACCGCGCCCAGTTGACCACTCGCCCACCGGGCACATACCGGGAGCCCAGAACAACGTCGGCGGCGGTTGGGGTTTCCTTGGCCAGCGCGGCAAGCATTCGGGGAAGATCCTCCGGGGCGTGCGAGCCGTCGGCATCCATCTCCACCACGACGTCATAGCCGCGCTGCAGCGCCCATCGAAAGCCGGCGACGTACGCTGCGCCGAGGCCGGCCTTGACGGCGCGATGCAGGACATGCACCCAATTGTCGGTAGCGGCGAGTTCGTCGGCCAACTCCCCAGTGCCGTCGGGACTGCTGTCGTCCACTACCAGCGCGTGCGCGTCAGGTACCGCCTCGTGCAGCCGGCGCAGGACCGTCGGCAGGTTGGCCCGTTCGTCGTAGGTCGGGATCACCACGATCGTCAGCCCGGCCCCCTCGGCGTCCCCGCCGTCCCGCTGATCCGCCATTGACGTCCTCCTTGGGGGGCACCTGTCCCCGACGCTGGTCTGCGCTAGCTCTGCTCTGCACTACCAGGGCTGCTGCCACGCCCAACACACCCAAGGCCACCAGCACCCACTCCGGCGCGGGGCCGAGCCGGGTAGCCAGCGTAGTACCGGAACGTAGCGGGACCCGCGCCACCAGCGCGTCCGGCGTGAACAGTCTGGTCTGCTGCTCGACGGTGCCATCCGGGGCGATCACAGCGCTGACCCCGCTGGTGGCCGCCACCAGCACGGTCCGGCCGTGCTCCACCGCCCGGACCCGCGAAATCGCCTGCTGCTGGTAGGTCATCTCGGTGAAGCCGAAGGTGGCGTTGTTGGTGGGTACAGCAAGCAGCTGGGCTCCGGCGCGCACGCTTTGCCGCACCAGGTCATCGAACATCACCTCAGAGCAGATGGCGACCCCGACCCGGGCCGGTCCGAGGTCTACGGCGCTGTCGCCGTTGCCCGGCACGAAGTCGCCCGCACGGTCGACATAGGGGCTGAACAGCCGGAAGAAGTCCCGGTAGGGGATGTACTCCGCGAAGGGCATCGGGCGCTTGTCGTGGCGCTGGCCCGGCCCGGTCCGCGGGTCCCACACGATGGCGGTGTTCGTGGCGTGCCCGTCGTCAGTGCGCAGGACAGCACCGACCAGGATGGGCGCACCGATCGCACGGGCCGCGTGATTGATCACCGCCCGGGCATCCGGGTTGCGCAACGGATCGATGTCAGAGGAGTTCTCCGGCCAGATCACCAGTGCTGGCCGCGGATCGCGGCCGGCCGCGATGTCGGCAGCAAGCTGCACCGTGCGGGCGACGTGGTTGTCCAGTACGGCGCGACGCTGCGCGTTGAAGTCCAGTCCCGCCCGGGGCACGTTGCCCTGGATCAGTGCGACGACCGCCGACCCGTTGACCGCGGTGGCCGCCACCAGTGGCGCCGCAACCACCCCCATCACCACCGGTGCCACCGCGAGCAGCGCCGGTACCATGACCGCTCTGAGCCCCCCCAACGCCACAGCAGAGCTGCCCAGGGGCCCTCGAACCGGGAGGCGCCCCCGTGCGACCCGGCGGATCAGTTCGCCGGCCCCGAAGCCGGTCAGCACCACGGCTGCGGTGAGCAGCGGAGCCCCGCCGATCGCCGCCACCGGCAGGAACACCCCGCTGGGCTGGCTGAAGGCCACCCGACCCCAGGGAAAGCCGCCGAAGGGAGCTCGGGCGATCAGCGCCTCGGCCGCCACCCACACCCCCGTTGCCCACAGCGGCGCCGCCGGCATCCGGGATACCACGGCGACTCCAGCACCGGCCAGCGCCAGCACCAGGGCCTCGACGGTGGCCAGCGCCAGCCACGGCAGTGGACCCACGAACTCCCCCGCCCAGGACAGCAGCGGCACGAAGAAGCCGAGCCCGAATGCGAACCCGTAACCGAACCCGGCACGGGCTGACCGTCCATGCAACACCGCCCATAACAGCGCGAACACCACCGGCGCGAGCCACCACAGTTCCCGCGGGGGTGCGCCGGCATAGAGCAGCAAGCCGGCACCGGCGGCGATACCTACCGACAGCAGCCGGCCATATCGGCTCACAACAGGGCGTCTTGCAGCTCGAACAGGACCCGGCCGTGGTGCACGGTGCGCAGGCACGATGGTGACGTGACCCCGGGGAACCCCGCAGGCTCGGTGCCGTCCCAGATCGCGTAGGAGGCCGGGGCGCCCGGGACCAGTGCGCCGGCCAGCGGATCAGTTGACGCGGCAGCCCGGTAACCACCGTAAGTGTGTGCCGCGAGAGCCTCCATTGCGCCGATCTCCGAACCCGGGCTGCGGTGTCCCACAGCGGCGCGCACCACGCTCCATGGGTCACCCGGGGTGACCGGTGCATCGGAC
Organism: Pseudonocardiaceae bacterium; assembly: GCA_036266995.1. Taxonomy (GTDB): domain Bacteria; phylum Actinomycetota; class Actinomycetes; order Mycobacteriales; family Pseudonocardiaceae. Next base: position 27,237 of record DATAWX010000120.1, read on the forward strand.
CCGAACGCCAGTACGACACCGGCCTTCTCGAGCAGCGCGAAGGGGTTCATCGCCTCGGCTCTAGAGACACCCAGCCGCCGCGCGTACATCCCCTCCGGGCCGCCCCACGCAGCGTCGAAGCCCGGCTGCACGCTGGCCACCACCCCCCAGGCCGCCAACTGGCGGGCCTGGTCGGGATCCACCATCTCCAGGTGTTCGAGCCGGTGGCGGCACTGCCTTAGCGCGGAGGCGCCGACCGCGTCGGCCGCGGCCTCGAAGCCGGCCACCACCGCGTCGGTCGCGGCATCCCCGATGACATGGAACCCGGCTTGAATGCCGGCCTGGGTGCAGGCCTGGACATGCGCGGCGATCTGCGCCACGTCGAGATAGGCCGTGCCACGGGTGCTGGGGGCGTCGGCGTAGGGCGTGCGTAACGCGGCGGTCCGCGAACCGATCGCCCCGTCACAGAACAGGTCTCCCGCCAACCCGTGCGCCCCAGTGGCTGCGAGCAGTTCGCGCACTTCCTCAGGCGTGCTGACGGCCTGACCCCAGTAGCCGACCACCTCGACGCCGTGATCGGCTGCCAGCAGTTCGGCGAGATCGTCGATCCCTGAGATGTCCGGGCCCGCGCACTCGTGTACCACCGCGATCCCGCGGGCCGCCGCCTCGGTCAGGAAGGCCTCTTGGGCGGCGCGGCGCTGACCGGGTGTGATCGATTCCCTGGCGGCTCGGCGGGCGTGGTGGTGTGCCTCCCGGGTCAATGCCCCCTCGGTGGCCCAACCTGGCGCGGCGATCGCCGCCACGGCCCGATCCAGGAGCCTCGAGGAGACCACGGCGCTGTGCCCGTCGATCCGGGACAGGTACACCGGCGTGTCGCCCGACGCCCGGTCTAGTTCCGCCCGGGTCGGCGGCCGGCCCTCCGGCCATGTCGTCTCATCCCACCCATGCCCCCACAACACGGTACCCGGGCGGGACTGCTGGGTGACCAGGTCCAGGCACTGCGCGAGAGTGTCACAGCAGGTGAGATCGAGGCCGAGAGCCAGCAGGCCGGCGGACGTGGCGTGCACGTGCGCGTCGACGAAGGCAGGTGTGACCAGTGCGCCGTCCAGTTCGAGCACTTCGTCGGCATCGCCGAAGCACGCGCGACCGGTGCTGTCATCCCCGGCCCAGGCCACTATTCCATCCATGACGGCCAGCGCGGTGGCCCCAGCGACCGACGGGATGCGTCCGCCCAGCAGCAACGAGGTGCTCATGGTTCGGCAGTATTCCCGCTCACCCTGATCACTTCGTCGATCGGCTCCCACCGCACGGAAAAAGAGTGGAGAACTCTCTTCCCGCAGTCAGCGAAGCTCGCCGCTCGCGGAGCGGGGCGGGGCAGGCTCGTCGACGATCTCACCCTCGACCACGTCGCCTGGCGCATAACGTGCGGGAGTGCGGCGTGACGCTGACCGCAGGATCCGCCGCCGGACCAGTGAGCGGATGGGCGGCAGCAGCAAAAGTAGGCCCAGGAGGTCGGAAACGAAGCCGGGGAGGATGATCAACACTCCGGCCGCGGTGATCAACATGCCGTCGAGCAGTTCCCGGTGCGGGGGTCGGCGGGCGCGCAGTACCTCGACGACCGCGCCCAGGGCCCGGGCGCCCTCACTCCGTAGTAGAACCGCCCCCACCAGTGACGTGAGAATCAACAGTCCGATGGTGGCCAGGACGCCGATCGCGTGGCCCACGGCGATGAGCACCGTCAGCTCGACGATGGTGGCGACAAGCAGGACCAGCAGGACAGGCATGGCACGAGCTCCCTCGGGTCGTACGGAACGAGTGCGGTGGGCACTCCCTCATGTCGCCTTGTCCTCTACAACGCCTGACGCGGCAACTTCACTCCCAAAGCGGGCATTGGATCTAGATCAACATCCGCGAAGGGCATCTCGGTTAGCCAAATGACCGATTTAAGCGATACGACCGATATGACGGGTGGTCGGGGCTCAGCGTGGGCTGCGACGAGGCGGTCTGGTGAAATCTGGGTTACACGTCTGGCTGGGGGGGCCTTGCTCATTGATCCAGGCACCCCTATCGTGATGTCACTCACGTGCATGGCCAACCAGGTCGGGAGGTGTGCGGCGTGTCCAGGGCAGCTGCCGGGACCGCCACCGCCGCGGAATTGTTCGAGCGGCGGGTACTACCCCTATACCAACTGGCCGACGATGCCGCGGCCATAGCCGCCGCATGCCACGCCATGGCCATTCGCTTCCACCGTGGCGGCACCCTCGTCGTCTTCGGCAACGGGACAGCCAGCACGGACGCCCAGCACGTCGTGGTCGAGTTCGTCCATCCGGTGGTGATGGGCAAGCGGGCGTTGCCGGCGATCTCGCTGACCGCTGATGTCGCGACGGTGACCGGCATCGCCGGAACGGAAGGCTTCGACGAGGTCTTTGCTCACCAACTGAGTCACCTCGCCTCCGGCCGCGACATCGCACTGGGCATCTCGCAGGATGGCAACTGCGCCAGCGTTCTGCATGGATTGGCCGCCGCCCGGGAGCTAGGCATGCTCACGATCGCGCTCGTCGGCGACGACGGCGGCCGCATCGCGTCACTGCAGGCCGCCGATCACATCGTGGTAGCCCACTCCAACGACCCGCGAGTGATCAAAGAAGTGCACGTCACCGCGTATCACGTGCTGTGGGAGCTCGTACATGTGTTCTTCCAACATCCGGACCTGCTAGAGCCGAGGGCAGTCGCATGACCGCGCCGGAATGCTATGGCGAGGTATGCATCACCTGCTCAGATCAGGCCGTCGCGGTGCGCGTCGTCGAGTTGCTCCCTAACGATCTGGCGGTGGTGGACACCGGATCCGGCATGGAAGAAGTAAGCGTCGCATTGGTGTCGGCCGGGGTCGGAGACGAGATCCTCGTGCATGCCAAGGAAGCGATCGCGGTCTTAGGAAGCCCAGAAGGAGACTCAGAGAGAGACACCGAAGAAGCCACGGATCGAGTCCCGGAATGAGCCCAGGAAGCAACGGCCACAGCGACACTGGTCCAGCCACCCGATCGGCTGCCCAGTCGCTGTCGGACGCCCACTCCCGGTCCGATGATCTTGCATCCCTGTACCCCTTCCTGTATTCACACCCTGACAACGTCGGTCATGACAGCCCCGGAGCTGGAGATCTCGAGGCGGTCCTGGCCGAGGTGCGCCGGTCCACAGTGGACAAGGCGCACCAGATCGTGGCGCTCCGGCGGGAGGTCCTGGCTCGCGATAGTCAGCGGCTGGCCGCGTGTGCCTCGGCAATGGCGGCGTCGTTCGCTACCGGCGGGCGACTTTTCGCCATCGGCAACGGGGGTAGCTGCACCGATGCAGCCGACCTCGCTAGCCTGTTCCTGCACCCGGGTCCGGGACGGCGGGCCTTGCCCGCCTTCGCGCTTACCGGGGACATTGCGGTGCTGACGGCGCTGTCGAACGACGTCTCATTTGACGTCGTCTTCGCTCGCCAGATCGCAGCTTTCGGGCGGCGTGGTGACGTCGTCGTCGGGTTGTCCACCTCGGGTAATTCCACCAACCTCGTACGCGCCTTTGAGGAGGCGAGCAGGCGCGGCCTGCTCACCGTCGGCTTGGCGGGCTACGAAGGCGGGGCTATGGCCGAGTTGGGCAACATCGACCATCTGTTCGTGGTTCCTTCTGACTCCGTACACCGGATCCAGGAGGCGCAGACCACGATTTACCACACGCTGTGGGAGCTCACGCTCGACGAGCTCAACAGCACAAAGCGACATCCGGAACGAGAGAGCGGCCGGAGGTCGCTCGTGGAGTAGGGGAGTCATGACAAGACCAACTGCACAAGCCACTCCCACCAAGGAAGAAGAAGCCCCGATCCACATTTTGTGGATCAACTGCGGGTTGTCCTGTGATGGTGACTCGGTAGCCCTGACCGCGGCGACCCAGCCCAGCATCGAGGAGATCGCGCTAGGCGCTCTTCCTGGCCTTCCCAAGATCGCGGTGCACTGGCCGCTGATCGACTTTGAATGCGGCCCGGAACAAGGTGCCGACAACTTCATCGAGTGGTTCTGGAAGGCCGACCGGGGCGAACTGGAACCGTTCGTGCTCGTCCTCGAGGGGTCCATCCCGAACGAGGCGATCAACGGTGATGGTTACTTCACCGGTTTCGGGAGGCATCCCGACACCAACCAGCCGGTCACCATCAATGAGTGGATCGACAAGTTGGCGCCCAAGGCGACGATCATTCTCGCGGTCGGCACCTGCGCCACCTACGGCGGTATCCACGGCATGGCGGGGAACCCGACCGGTGCCATGGGTGTGCCGGACTACCTGGGCTGGGACTGGAAGTCCAAGGCAGGGATCCCGATCGTCTGCGTGCCCGGCTGCCCGGTGCACCCGGACAACCTGTCCGAGACGATCCTGTACCTGCTCTACCAGGCTGCCGGCGCGGCGCCGATGATCCCGTTGGACGAGCACCTGCGCCCGCAGTGGCTGTTCGGCGCCACCGTGCACGAGGGCTGTGACCGGGGCGGATACTACGAGCAGGGCGAATTCGCCAGTACCTATGACTCACCGAAGTGTTTGGTGAAGCTCGGCTGCTGGGGCCCGGTCGTGAAGTGCAACGTGCCCAAGCGGGGCTGGATCAATGGTGTGGGTGGTTGCCCGAACGTGGGTGGCATCTGCATCGGCTGCACCATGCCCGGCTTCCCGGACAAGTTCATGCCGTTCATGGACGCACCTCCGGGTTCCCTGGTGTCGGGGACCGCGAGTATGGCCTACGGCTCGGTCATCAGGTCGCTGCGCAATATTACGCTCAAGAAAACCGACGCCGAGCCCAAGTGGCGCAAGAAGGGCCGCACGCTCGAAACCGGCTACAAGCCGTCCTGGTGATCGCCGTCCGGCTCGAGAAAGGCATCTAGACGATGACAACCACCGCTCCAAGGCATGGCAGCGCAGGCGCTGCAAAGGGTCAACTCACCGAGATGGTGTGGGATCCGGTAACCCGGATCGTCGGCAGTCTCGGTATCTACACCAAGATCGATTTCGGGGCGCGCACGGTGGCTGAGTGCCACAGCACCTCATCGGTCTTCCGTGGGTACTCCATCTTCATGAAGGGCAAGGACCCGCGCGACGCCCACTTCATCACCAGTCGTATTTGTGGGATCTGTGGGGACAACCACGCCACGTGTTCGGTCTACAACCAGAACATGGCCTACGGGGTGGCTCCGCCGCACCTCGGTGAATGGGTCATCAACCTCGGCGAAGCCGCCGAGTACATGTTCGACCACAACATTTTCCAGGAGAACCTGGTCGGGGTCGACTACTGCGAGAAGATGGTCGCCGAGACCAACCCCGGAGTTCTGGACCTGGCCAACCGCACGCCGGCGCCGCAGACCGAGGCCCACGGGTACAAGTACATCGGCGACATCATGCGGGCGCTCAACCCGCTCTCTGGTGAGTTCTACCGCGAGGCACTGCAGGTCTCCCGCTACACGCGAGAGATGTTCTGCCTCATGGAGGGTCGCCACGTGCACCCCTCCACGCTGTACCCGGGTGGCGTCGGAACCGTTGCCACCCACCAGCTGTTCACCGACTACTACACGCGCCTCATGCGGTACGTAGAGTTCTGCAAGCGGATCGTGCCGCTGCACGACGACCTGTTCAACTTCTTCTACGACGCGATGCCTGGTTACGAAGAAGTTGGTAGGCGCCGGGTACTGCTGGGCTGCTGGGGCGCTTTCAACGACCCGGAGCACTGCGACTTCAACTACCGCAACATGACCAACTGGGGCCGGAAGATGTTCGTCACCCCCGGTGTGGTGGTGGACGGCAAGCTGGTCACCAATGACCTGGTGAAGATCAACCTCGGGTTGCGGATCCTGCTCGGCTCCTCGTTCTACGAGGACTGGGACGGCCAGGAGATCTTCGTCGACAAGGACCCGCTGGGTAACCCGGTCGACCGGAAGCATCCGTGGAACCAGCACACCATCCCGCGGCCGGCCAAGCGTGACTTCGCCGGTGCCTACAGCTGGACCATGTCGCCTCGGTGGTTCGACGGCAAGGACTATCTTGCCCTGGACACCGGCGGTGGCCCGCTGGCTCGGTTGTGGCCGACGGCTCTGTCCGGGCTGGTCGACATCGGCACCGTCAAGGCCACCGGCCACAGCGTGCAGATCAACCTGCCGAGGACGATGACCAAAGACGCGGTCTCGTTCGAGTGGAAGATCCCGTACGACAAGGCTGGCAAGCCGCTGTCCAACGCGATCGAGCGTAACCGGGCCCGGACCTACTTCCAGGTCTACGCCGCCGCGTGCGCGCTGCACTTCATCGAGAAGGCCCTGGCTGAGGTGCGTGCCGGTCGCACCGCGACGTGGAGCCCGTTCAAGGTGCCCAAGGAAGCGATCAGCTGTGGATGGACTGAGGCGGTCCGTGGTGTGCTTTCGCACCACATGGTGATCCAGAACGGGAAGATCGCCAACTACCACCCGTACCCGCCCACGCCGTGGAACGGCAGTGTCCGTGATATCTACGGAACGCCGGGCCCCTACGAGGACGCCGTGCAGAACACGCCGATCTTCGAGGAGAACCCACCGGCGAGCTTCAAGGGTATCGACATCATGCGGGCGGTACGCAGCTTCGACCCGTGCCTGCCCTGTGGTGTGCACATGTATCTCGGGCAGGGCAAGGAACTGGAACGCCTACACACGCCACACGCATTCTCGACGACTGGCGGATGAGTCGTGCCCACTAGTAACACACCGGATATCCAGGCGGTGGGGGAAAGGGTCGAGGCGCTGCTCGCGCAGTTTGCCTCGACCTCCGACCCCGCTACCGCCGGGCGAGCCGAGGAGCTGGTCGGTCTGCTCGTCGACTTCTACGGTGCGGGCTTGGCCCGCATCCTGGAGTTGCTCGACGAGCAGACCGTCACTCCGCTGCTGGCCGACAAGATGGTGGCGGGGCTGTTGGTGCTGCACGACCTGCACCCGCAGAGCACCGAGGAGCGCGTTCTCGCCGCGCTGGAGCGGGTCCGGCCTTACCTGGGCTCGCATGCCGGCGACGTCGAGTACCTCGGGCTGGACCCCGACGGCACCGTGCGGTTGCGGTTGGCGGGTAGCTGTGATGGCTGCCCGTCCTCGGCCCTCACCGTCAAGATGGCGATCGAGAAGGGAATTGAGGACGTCGCTCCGGAGGTCACCAAGGTGGAGGTGGAGGGCGTGGTGTCCGAGCCAGCTTCGCCGCTCACCGCGGGAGCGGTTCCCGAAGGGGCCACCATGCTCCCGTTGCTCCAGGTGAGCAAACAACCGGAGGCACCGGCTGCGACGTGGGTTCAGGTCGACGGAATCGAGGGACTCGGTCAGGGTCAGGTGGTTCCCATGCTGGTCGGCGATACCGCGGCGGTGGTATGCAACGTGGCGGGGAGCCTCTACGCCTACGCCGACCGCTGCGCGGTGTGCGGCTCGGGACTGACCGGCGCGGAGCTGGAGGGGGCCTTGCTGGCCTGCCCCGGCTGTGCGCAGCGGTACAACGTGGTCCGAGCCGGCCGTGGATCGAGTGGAAGCGAGCAGGTGGCCGCAACGAGGGGCACAGTGCACCTCGATCCGCTGCCGTTGCTGGCCGAGAATGGCGGGGTCCGGATCGCGGTTCCCGCACAGGCGGTGTCATGAGTGGGGGGTTGCGGCGCTTCGTCGGAGGCGCCGCTCCCCCTCCGCCTCCGGCCGAGCCACAGGTTCAGAAGTGCGAGATGTGCGCTGAACCGATCGGCGAGTGGCATGGGCACGTGGTCGATATTGAGGGCCGCGGTCTGATGTGCACCTGCCGCCCCTGTGCGCTGCTGTTCACCAAGGCCGGCGCGGCCGGCGGACGGTTCAAGGCAGTTCCCGAGCGTTACCGGTACGCCGCGGACGTACCCCTCGCCGAGGCAACCTGGGATTCGATCGGGATCCCGGTGGCGATGGCGTTCTTCTTCACCAACAGCAAGCTCAAACAGACTATGGCTTTCTACCCGAGTCCTGCGGGGGCGACTGAATCACTGCTGTCCTTGGAAGCTTGGACGGATCTGCTCGCCGCGACTCCGACCCTTGCCGACCTGCAACCCGACGTAGAGGGATTGCTGGTGCACAAAGCGGAAAACGGGTTCGAGTGTTTCGCGATCCCGATTGATGCCTGCTATGAGCTCGTCGGTCTGGTCCGCATGCACTGGAAGGGCTTCGACGGCGGCGAAGAGGCCTGGACGGCGATCCACGGTTACTTCGACAGCCTACGGGAGCGCAGCGAGATCATGGTGCCCGAGATGGGAGCCGTCAATGACTGAGCTGTCCTTCACCTGCGTCGATGTGCAGCATGAGCGCTATGCCGCGGCGCCCACGCTGCTGTTTCGGCTGCGCGTGGGCGCGGCTGCCGGGCAGCAGGTGCGAGCTATTGCGCTGCGTTGCCAGATCAGGATCGAGCCGGGGCGGCGTGGGTACGGCAGCAAAGAGGCGGAGCGGCTGCTTGAGCTGTTCGGCGAGCGCGGACGCTGGGGCGACACTCTCAAGCCGTTCCAGTTCGCCAACACCTCGACAGTTGTCGCCAGCTTCAACGACTGGATTGAGCTGGACATAACCGTGCCGTGTAGCTACGACATGGAGGTCACCGCAGGTCGATATTTTCACGCGCTTGAAGATGGCGAGGTTCCCTTTATCCTGCTGTTCAGCGGAACCATATTCGGCGACGGCGAGAATAACGGGATGTGGATCGAGCAGGTGCCGTGGCACGCCGAGGCCAAGTACAAGATGCCGGTAGCGGTGTGGCGTGAGATGATGGATGCTCACTTTCCCGGCAGCGGGTGGCTGCGGTTGCGCCGCGACACGATCGACGCCCTAGCCGACTTTCGGGCTTCGCGCGCGCTGCCCACCTGGGACGACGCTGTCCTCGCCGTGCTGGACACGGCTCGTGAACGTACTGCGGAGGGAGGCTGATGACGGCCCCGATGGACATCGCTCGGGAGGTGGCCAACGCCGTTCTCTACGAGGGTTACCTGCTGTACCCATACCGGGCGTCCGCGGCCAAGAACCAGATCCGCTGGCAGTGGGGCGTGCTGATGCCCTCCGCCTACGCCGCGGACGGGCATGGTGAGCACGCCAGCTCACACAGCGAGTTCTTGCTGGAGCCCGGCACTGACCCGGTACTGCACATCCGGCTGCGATTTCTCCAGTTGCAGCACCGCAGCGGTGGGGATGGGCCAGTTCCCGAGTTCGACGAGGCAGTAGAGCACGAGGTCGACTCCGTGGTATCGGTAGCGGAGTTGTTGGATACCGAGCAGGTGATCCCGGTCACCATCCCAGGCGGCACTGAAACCGCCGACGGCGTCACCCGGCAGCGTTGGCCACTGACCGGCGAGGTCCGGCTGTCCGCACGGCGGCTGGAGGGCCCGTACGGCGTACTGCACCTCAGCCTTGAGGTCGTCAACACCGCGCCGTGGGTAGATGCGGAGGCCGCCCGACACGTGGCGTTGCGGCACTCGCTGATCGCTGCACATACCGTGCTCGCGGTCACCGACGGGGAGTTCATTTCGTTGATCGACCCGCCGGAGTGGGCCAAACTCGCCGTCAAGAGCTGCCGCAACGAACGCACCTGGCCGGTGATGGTCGGTGAAGCGGGCAGCCGCGACGTGTTCCTGATCTCGCCGATCATCCTTTACGACTACCCGACGATCGCGCCGGAGAGTCCTGGCGACTTGTTCGATGGCACCGAGATCGACGAGATTCTCACGCTGCGCACGATGACCCTCACCGATGAGGAGAAGGCCGAAGCGCGGGCCACCGACCCGCGCGCCCGCAAACTGATGGACCGTGTCGACTCGATGCCGCCGGAGATGCTCGACAAGCTGCACGGAGCGATCCGCTATCTCGGCGAGACTCCCCGGACTTCCCGGACCCCGGGCGAGCCGGATCCGATCGAGACAATTACGACTCCTGGCGCGCCGTGGTGGGATCCCGGCGCGGATGCGTCAGTGGACCCGGATACCGATAGCGTGCTCATCGCCGGAGTCGAGGTGGCCAAGGGCAGCAAGGTGGTGCTCACGCCGCGGTTGCGCGGGACGGACGCTCAGGACATGTTCCTTGACGGGCGAACAGCCACCGTCGAGGCGGTGCTGCTCGATGTCGACGGCAACACCCACGTCGCGGTCACTATCGACGATGATCCGGGTGCGGAGATTTCGGCTCAGCACGGTCGGTTCCGCTACTTCTCCCCTGAGGAGCTCGCCCCGCTCGGAGCCCAATCAGAGTCACGGTCAGAGGCACAGTCATGACGACGATGGTGGCCGGCATCGGGAACATCTTCCTCGGTGATGACGCGTTCGGCGTGGAGTTGGCCCGCCGGCTCACTTCCGAGACGATCCCCGATGGTGTACGGGTTACTGACTATGGGATCCGTGGGATGCATCTGGCCTACGACATCCTCGATATGGCTCCGGACACCACGATCCTGCTCGACGCCGTTTCACGCGGCGGCGAACCGGGAACAATCTATGTGCTCGAGATCGGCGCGGGCGACGTGCCGGGTATCGAGCCGTCAGCTGTCGACGCGCACGGGATGACTCCGGACGCGGTGCTCGCGCTGCTTGAAAACCTCGGCGGCAGCGCGGGGCGGACCCTGTTGGTCGGCTGCGAGCCGGCCGACACCGAGGAACGTATCGGGTTGTCCAGCACCGTCGCTTCAGCTGTCGACAGGGCTGTCGGGGTGGTTCTGGATCTGCTCACCGACAAGGAAGGAAGTGAAGCAAATGTTCCGTCTGGTGCGTCGGCTG
>DATAWX010000121.1:0-34725 GCA_036266995.1 Pseudonocardiaceae bacterium
CAGCCGACCGGCCGCACGGAACGCCGCCGTTTCGGCGTGCATCGAGGGATCGTCATCCTGTACCCGGCGGTTGTGCCCGCGTCCCAGCATCTCGCCGCCTGGGCCGAAGAGACCTGCCCCGATCGGGATCCCACCCTCAGCCAGGCCCAACCGGGCCTCTTGCAGCGCTACCGTCAGCATCGCCGCCACAGCTGCCTCTGTCGTCATGGCACACACTCCCGACCGACAGCACATCCATGTGGGACGTGAGCCACGGCGCCTGGGGCTGCCCGTTGCACGCCAACAAACGCTTGGGGCACGCCCGAGTATGACACGGGCCCAGAGGGCAGAATCACCTCACTGAGCTGGCAGAACGTGTCACAGACCTCGTGGAGACGTGGGGACTTGAACCCTCAACCCCCGCCTTGCCAAGGAGCGGGCTGTAACGCACCGTGAGCGGGGAAGTGTTCCCATGCACGGTCAGTGAGGTTCGGTCCGTCATGGTCGGTGAGTCCCCGTGAGTCCCCCTGGGAACGGGCACGCGAGGGGCACGTACCAAGATTCGCCGAAGCGGTCGAAGGGACAGCCAAAGATGGGCGATATTTCCTGGCGGGCTGGGAGGGGTGGCCGTAAAGTGGTCACCCCTCCCAGAAATGTGCAAGAATGCAGTCGCACCGTTTACGTTGTTTTCCAGTCAGGACCCCCCTGCTGGGGACATCCTTGTTCTGGCGTGAATCCGATCTGGCACCAGAGCGCGGCGTCTATTGGTCGCGATTTGGGTAGATCAGGGATCGATGCTTAAGGGGTTCATGTGTTTATCCGGCCGGTGTATCCAGCGGCTTGGCCCGGTCGAGGGTGATCACGCTCGCGGGTGTGGCAGCCAGGATGTTGACGACCCGGGTGCGTTCGGGCAGGAACAGGGCGGGCTCGCCGAGGACGGCGGCGCGGGTGTAGACCTCGAGGATTATGTCGTCGGCGAGCAGGGATTGACTGTGGCGGTGCGCGGCGGGGGACACAGCTTGCCCGGCTTCTCCACGTGTGACGGCGGCATCGTGATCGATCCCTCCGCGATGCGGGCGGTTGAGGTGGACCCGGACCGCCGGGTGGCGATCGCGCAGGGCGGCGCCCGGTGGGGTGACTACGACGGGATCACCCACAGCTATGGGCTGGCCAGCACTGGCGGCATCGTCTCCACCACCGGGGTGGCGTCAACGACTAGGGCTAGGCCGCGCGCAGCAAGGGGTTCGCCCGAGAGGGCCAGCGAGTAGGACAACCGACTCGGCCGTTCAGCGCACGTCTTGGTCATTCGCCGCAGCGAGGCTTCCTTGGCGGTGACGTCGGTAGAGATCGTGCAAAAATTCGCAAGCCTAATTTGACACCCGAAGACAGCGCTGGACCGCCAGGTGACCAGCGTGGTCAACAAGGAGCGAGCACCATGGACTGGCGCCACCGCGCGGCCTGCCGAGACGAGGACCCGGAGCTGTTTTTCCCCGTGGGAACAAGCGGTCCCGCCCTGCTGCAGATCGCTGAGGCGAAGATCGCGTGTCGACGCTGCTCGGTCAGTACTGATTGCCTTAACTGGGCTCTGGCCTCCGGGCAGGATGCCGGTGTATGGGGCGGCATGAGCGAGGACGAGCGGCGCGCCGTTAAGCGGCGCAATGCACGTACCGGGGCCCGTACTGGCGCCTGAGTCCGCGCACGATCCGGAGAGGGGCTCGTCATCTTCGGATGACGGGCTCCTCCCTCGCCTTACCAGCACCCGGCTGGCTGCTGTCGACTAGCGCGGTCTGCTGCCCGTTCAAACTGGTCACACCGTTCGGCAGCGCCGGTAATCAACGAGTGTCAGCGGTTGTGCTCCCCTTTCTGCTCCCTCTACTGCCCTACTGCACTTAAACGGCGGTGGTCACTTCCATGGGACAGTCGGGGCACCGGACGTGAGGCTCTACCCTGCCACCTAGTACTGGGCATGCTCAGGCACGCGCCGCACTAAAATCTTGACTATCGCTCTCGATTAACAGCGCCTATCAGTCCAGCTCGGAACCGCACTCAAATCCCACACTCTGCTGAGCAGTGCGTGGGATTTGAGTGTGTCCGGACGGTCAGACCGGGACGATGTTCTCGGCCTGCAGACCCTTCTGGCCCTGGGTAACGTCAAAGGAGACCTTCTGTCCCTCCTGCAGCTCCCGAAATCCTTGGGCAGCGATGTTCGAGTAGTGGGCGAACACGTCCGGGCCTCCGCCTTCTTGTTCGATGAAGCCGAACCCCTTTTCCGCGTTGAACCACTTCACTGTTCCCGTCGCCATGACGCACCCTTCCAGCCGGTACAGACTGCGCTCGGCCCGTTGCCGACAGCCATCTTCCGTAGCGCACCCTACTGCCACCCTTCGGCGATCCTCCTCGGCCTGCGCATAGACAACCGTGTGCTCGTTAGAGGTGGACCCGTCACCTCGCGCCGCTCGATGCCCCAGGAGCGGTTTCGGGACGACCAACGCCGCCACACCCTTGCTGCTACGCCCCCGGGCGCCGACGTGAAGGGATACCTGCTTCACCTGGTGACCCCATCACCCTCATGCCCAACCTTGAGGGCCATCCCGGAGCGGAGGCCCGCCGGAGGCGCCGGTGCTTGGTTGCGACACTCACAGAGCTTGGGAACCACTTATCGCGCCGCGCCGTCCGGGCCTGTGACCTGCGGCTGACTCGTGGTCACGGGTGGTCCCAGATGACCCGCTACTGACCCCCTCTAGTGGCACGTGGGTGGCGCGGTGGTGGCTACGCCGGGCTCTTTTCCCGACATTGATCGTCCGCACGCCGGGCCGTCCATTTCCCGTATATTCAGAGGTACCCGGGTGGCAACCGGGTCCTTGAGGGAGGACTGAAGTCCTGTCCCCCGCATCTTGCGCTTGGTGAGGTTGCCACCAGAGATCTTGGTGTCGCCGGGAATCGGGTCGTGGAGGTGAAGATGTTGAGCGTCGCCGCCGCATCCTGTGAAGGCCGCCGAGTGGCAAAGAGGCCCAGGAAGGCGCAGGAGGCACCGATCAAGGATGTGGAATTCGAGCACAGCGAGCCCCCTCCGGCATCCCTGGACCTGTCGAATGACGACGTCCCGCTAGCCATTGCGGGCACCGACGATCGTGTCGAGCCGTTGGACAAAGTCGAGCAGTCCGGGGATGTCGTCTGGGACGAGGAGGAATCCGAGGCGCTACGCCGGGGACGCAAAGAGGGCGAGCTCACCCTGTCCACCGACTCCGTGCGGGCGTATCTCAAGCAGATCGGCAAGATCGCGCTGCTCAACGCCGAGGACGAGGTACGGCTCGCCACGCAAATCGAGGCCGGCCTTTACGCCGCCGAGCGGGTGCACCGGGTAGAGGACAACACCAAAAAGCTCTCCCCGCAGCTGCGCCGGGACCTGCGCTGGATCGTCCGCGACGGCGAACGCGCCAAAAACCACCTGCTGCAGGCCAACCTTCGCCTCGTTGTGTCGGTGGCCAAGCGCTACACCGGCCGCGGGATGGCGTTCCTGGACCCGGCAAGCCATCACCCGAGCGATGGCCGACCAGGCCCGCACCATCCGGATCCCGGTGCACATGGTCGAGGTGATCAACAAGTTGGGCCGCATCCAGCGCACGCTGCTTCAGGACCTGGGTCGCGAACCCACCCCTGCAGAGTTGGCCAAGCAACTGGGCATCACCCCGGACAAGGTGCTGGAGCTCCAGCACTATGCCCGGGAACCCATCTCGCTGGATCAAACCATCGGCGAGGAGGGCGACTCCCGGCTCGGGGACTTCATCGAGGACTCCCAGGCCGTGGTCGCAGTGGACGCGGTCTCGTTCACGCTGCTGCAGAACCAGCTACAGTCCGTGCTGGCGACGCTCTCTGAGCGGGAGGCCGGCATCGTCCGGCTGCGCTTTGGCCTCACCGACGGCCAGCCACGCAGCCTGGGCCAGGTCGGCGAAGTCTACGGGGTCACCCGGGAGCGGATCCGGCAGATCGAGTACAAGACGATGGCCAAGCTGCGCGAGCCCTCGCGCTCCGAGGCGCTCCGCGGCTACCTCGACTAACAAGGGACGCCGGCCCGGGACTAGCTGGTCACCAAGCTGCTTGGCACCTGCACCACTACCCAGCCGCGATGGTCTGGAAGCGCGGATCTGGGATCCGGCTACCGACACTGCCGTCACACTTGACCGGCCACACCAGCGGGGCGGCCCGGCGAAACCGGATTCGAGATCAGGCAGCCAACACGGTCGCGGCTGTTGAACCACCGCCGCCTGCGAGTCCGGCCCGCGAGCCGGTGACCCACAGTTGCATCAGTGCCAGGAGTCCGCTGCGTGACCTGCTGAGCAAGGCCCTGGGCCACGGGCACGTGAGTGTCTAACGGCGTCCTTACGGTGTGCGGACTCACGCGGCCAGGTCGTCGAACTCACCAGCCTTGATGCCGCTGATCCATGCGGTCAGCTCGGCGTGGGTGAACAAGATCGTTCCATCGTCGCGATGTTTGCTGTTGCGCATTGCGATGTGTCCATCGGGCCAAGCGGCGACCTCGACGCAGGTTCCGTTGTTACCGCTGAAGCTGCTGGTGCGCCAGTGGATGGTAGAAGGGTCTGGGGCGTCCACGGGGTGTCTCCGACCTTGAGGATGTGATAGCTGATGTGATGAAGGCAACCGACTGCTAGCGGGCAGCCCATTGCAGTTCCTTCGCCACTATGGTAAGTGCGCGAACTTACGAGTTTTGTTGCAAACTTGAGAGTCCTGTAACTAGATGACGTCATCGTGAAGCTCGATGTAGCCGGTCGAGCGCCGAATCTCGACGTCCACCACCACGAAGTGACTGGCCAGCGTCGTGTGGCGTCCCGGGACAGCCCCACCGGGCACATCTCCCCGGCCAGCCACACGATCAGCTTGTCCTCGTCACCGACCGCCGGCTCTCGGAACCCGTGGAACTCCCGGATCTGCCCGCGGTCGTCTCGGGCCTGTCGGCCGGTCAGCGCGTGCTGCTGCCATAACCTCGCGGTCGGCCAATAGCTCTGATTACAGCTAAGCGGACAAAGGTGGAGACTGATGGCAAAAGGTACGCAGTTCGACCCGGACCGGCCCCGGGTGGAGCTGGATCACGGTGACGTGGTGGAGCTGGACGGCGGCACTCTCGCTGTGAACGGTGAGGAGTACCCATCAGTGGTCCTGCGGTTGACCCCGTGGCGAGCTCGGTCACTGGCACGAGCGCTGGAAGAATGGTCGGCCATTTCGCGCCTGTTCGCCCAGGGCCGCCGCCCGGTTGCCGACGAATTGGCTTTGTCCCGCACGCTGGGGATGGCCGCTGCCGCGCTCGATGAAGATGGCGGGCCACCGTTGCGGTCCCCTCGTGATGACAACACCGCGTCGAGGAGTCAACGATTGGCGGCGGTAGCGGTGCTGGCCGAACGAGAACCCGGCTCTCGGCGGTGCAGCGATTAGCGCTGGTGGACGCGGCGGCCTGGTGGATGACCGATCCGGACGGCGGCCATGAGCTAGCCCACGCGCTGATCGACGGAGCATGCTCTGACCCGGTGACAACTCAGCATGTATATCTCACATTGATCACTCCGCCTCAACCTGACTGACCGCACAAACCGGCATCGCCCTCGCCGCCGCAGACACCACCCTCCGCGACCAGCTGCCCCACGTGAACCGCTCGGGGCACGCGTCCACTTCCCTCGCCCACCTGTTACTGGACGCCGCCGGACTCTTGACCCCGCGTCATTCCGCCGGCGGGCAGCGGCGCTATAGCCGCGCCGACCTCGCCCTGGCCAGCCGGGTACCCGAGCTGCTCCACCAGAACATGCCACTGACCGCAGCCACCCGCATCGTCAGCCTCGAACACCAACTCGCCGCGCCCAGCAGCGCATCGCCCTCCTTGAACAGGCCAGCGACGAGCCCCGCAGCGAGCGCTGACAGGTCCACGGACCGGCGATGATCGACGCCTCAGCGACGCGGGAGTGCCCTTCACCGAACGCTCGCTCCCCGTCTTTGCTGGTGCAAGAAGCTGTGTTCTGGCAGCCCGCGGTGGTGGACAATCCCAGCATGGCCCAGGGCAGGGGTGTACCGCAGATTGACCAAGCGTTGGAAGCCGTGGTCGGGGCGATCAACGCTCTCACCACGCGTCAGGACGGCGGCCCGGGTGTCGTGCTCACGCTGGGTGGCCTGGTCGTCAGCGGAACGATCATCCCCGACTGGCAGTGGTTCGATGACGTCGAGCACGCCGCCCGTGCCGCGTTCGTCGTGCACGTCGGGGGTTGCATCGACGACGAGCACGGTGGTTGGGCGAGGTTGTTTAAGGGTGCTGCCGAGTCATTGGCGAAAGACCACGCCGAGCGTCGGGCCGCGCGAGAGGTGACCGACGGTCTCCCCGACCGCTACCAGCGTCTTGTGGCCCAGCACGATCAGACCATCTACATCCACCTGACCGAGGCCCGGGTAGTGGCTCCCGGCGTCAGTCCTCTGCCCGCTGCCGGGATGCACTGGCGAGGACGGCTCTCAGAAATTTCGGGGTGGTCTTTCGGTCATCTTGGCGGTGAGCCGTCAACCGCTCCCGGCTGAGCCGCCAACCGCTCCGGCGCAAGACGCCGACCAGTACAGGTAGGCAGCGGCGTGGCGTTGGGAAGTCGCGGCCCTTGGCAGGTAAAGCTCGCTACGCACCGCCTCCGCCGATGCGGACATAGTCGATCCGGGGGCAAGGTCGTCGCGCCGGCGCAGGTCAGGGCGTCGTGCTGTCGGTCCAGCGACTGCCAGTCGGTCAGGGTTCGTCCGACGACGGACAAGAACTGTGCACCCCGCGGACGACCCTGCACGTCGAACTCGTGCTGGCCGCCCCGCCGCAGCCGGCGCTAGCTGACAAGCTTCCTCGATGGGGATGTTTGGACACGCTGCGCGACGACGCTTGGGCGCAGTGGCGTGTCTTGCCGCGGTCCTCGTCCTGCCGGCTGACCTCAGTGGGCGGGACGCCTCAACGCTCTCATCGGTGGTCAAACATGGTCCGACAGGGCTGCGCAGGATCGCGTTGACTTTCGATTCCAACATGACCGACGCGATGCTCCGGTGGTTGGACACCGGGAAGGTTCAGTCCGACGCCAACGTCGGGGTGATAGACGAGCTGCAGCGCAGCCGCACGCCCGCGACGTTCTTCCTGACGGGCGAATGGGTCGAGCACTATCGCGACCTCACTCGCAGGATCGCCGCCGATCCGAGCTTCGAGCTCGCCAGCCACTCCTACGCCAACCTCGTCTTCGCCACCCCGTGTTATGGCTTACCAGCGGGTCTTGGCTGTTTTCGCAGCTCCCGCCGACGTTTCGCCGACTCCCGGTGACTCGCCGGGCGCGGACGAACCACCGCCGCACCCCGGGACACCATCTGACCTGGGGTAACCGTCGTGGAGACGAAGGGACTTGAACCCTCAACCCCCGCCTTGCAAAGGCGGCGCTCTGCCAGTTGAGCTACGTCCCCAAGCTCCGGGCGCGGTCAGCGCACCTAGCCGTCGCTCAGGAGTTCGGCGAGGTGGCCTCACGCCACAGGTCAGCCTCAGCCTTTGCGGACCGCTGACGCTGCACGACGATCAAAGCAACCAGGCCGACGAGCAACAGTGCCATAATCTTCTTCACGATCTATCTCCTTCTGACCCGATGGTACGTCTTCAGTGGGCCTAGCTGGACTTGAACCAGCGACCTCATCCTTATCAGGGATGCGCTCTAACCGACTGAGCTATAGGCCCCCGGCGACCCGGCGAAGGTTACCGCACAACTCCACCGGGTCCTAACCCGCCTGACCGAAGTCAGTCCGGTTCGGACAGGGTGATCTCGATGCCGCCGACCAGGTCTGCCGCGATGTTGTAGACCAGGGATCCGACGGTGGCCAGCGCGGTCATCAGCACGATGTTCACCAGGCCGATCACCATCGACACCCCGAAGACGCGGCCACCGCTGATCAGCTCAACGCCTCCTCCGGCCTGGGCGTTGTTGGCCGAAGTGAGGTCGGAGTAGGTCCCGTTGAGCTGGTCCCAGACACCCATCCCCGCGAGCACTCCGTAGAGCGTCCCGACGGCCACCATCCACACCAGGAACCCGCAGACCGACAGCACCAGCGAGATCTTGAGCACCGACCAGGGATCGAGCCGCTGCAGCTGCAAGCTCGTCCGTCGGGGAACCCGGACCGACCGTGACTGGTTGCTCGGCTGCGAGGCGGGCGAGTGCCGCTCCGGCGGCGTGTAGCCGCCGATGCGTACCGTGGACGGTGTGTAGTCCGGGCGCACCCCTGGCCCGCCGGCCCCGGCCGGAGGACCAACATCCGACGAGAAGCCGTAAGCCGAGCCGCCCCCTTGCTGTCGATCGGCCTGCTCTCGGACAGCTCCACGGGCGTGTTCGGGGGCCCCTACTTGCAACGCCACAGTTTGAGGGTCCCCGTCGCCCTTGGTGTTGCGCTGGCGCTGCTGCGGGGGTGATTCGGTCTCCTCGGCGTTCTCCGGCCTCGTCACGACTCACCCTTCGTCGGTGCACCGCCGGTCGCTGCATCACCGGTACCTGGGCCGTCGATATCGGAGTCGACGGTCTCTTCGGTGTTTCGGGCGACAGCGACCAGGCTCGCCCCCTCACCAAGGTTCATCAGGCGCACCCCTTTGGTCTGCCGGCCTGCCTTGCGCACCTCCTTGGCGGTGGTTCGGATGACCCCGCCACTGGAGGTGATGGCATACAGCTCGTCGTCGATGTCGACGATGAGTGCCCCAACGAGCTTGCCACGCCGGCGGTCGTACTGGAGGGTCAACACACCCTTACCGCCCCGACCCTGGACCGGGTAATCATCGATCGGGGTCCGTTTGGCGTAGCCCCCCGCGGTCGCGACCAGGAGGAACAGCCCGGCCTGCACCACCGCGATGGACAGCAGTTCGTCGCCGTCGTTGAATCGCATCCCGACCACGCCCGAGGTGGCGCGCCCCATCGGTCGGAGCACCTCGTCGGTAGCCGAGAACCGGATCGACTGGCCCTGCGCCGAGACCAGCAACAGATCGTCTTCGGCGGCACACAGCACCGCGCCGACCAACTCGTCGTCGTCACGCAGGTTGATACCGATCAGCCCACCGGCGCGGTTGGAGTCGAAGTCGGTCAGCCTGCTTTTCTTGACCAGACCGTCGCGGGTGGCCAGCACCAGATACGGCGCGGCGGTGTAGTCCTTGATCTGCATGACCTGGGCGATCTGCTCGTCAGGCTGGAAAGCGAGCAGGTTCGCCACGTGCTGGCCGCGGGCGTTGCGGTTGGCCTCGGGCAGCTCGTAGGCCTTGGCGCGGTACACCCGGCCCTTGTTGGTGAAGAACAGGATCCAGTCGTGGGTGGAGCAGACGAAGAAGTGCGCCACGATGTCGTCGGTCTTCAACCCCGCGCCCATGACCCCCTTGCCGCCGCGTTTCTGCGCCCGGTACAGGTCGGTGCGGGTGCGTTTGGCGTAGCCGGTGCGGGTGATCGTGACCACGACGTCCTCGACGGCGATCAGGTCCTCGGTCGACACGTCACCGTCGTAGCCGGTGATCCTGGTGCGGCGGTCGTCGCCGTACTTCTCGACGATCTCGCCCAGCTCATCGATGACGATCTGGCGCTGCCGCTCGGGCTTGTCCAGGATGTCCAGGTAGTCGGCGATCTCCCGCTCGAGCTCGGCGAGATCCTCGATGACCTTCTGCCGCTCCATCGCCGCGAGGCGCCGAAGCTGGGTCTCCAAGATGTAGTTCGCCTGAATCTCGTCGACGTCCAGCAGCTCCATCAGGCCGGTGCGCGCGTCGTCCACCGTGGGCGATCGGCGGATCAGCGCAATCACCTCGTCGAGCATGTCCAGCGCCTTGACCAAACCGCGCAACAGATGCGCGCGCTCCTCAGCCTTGCGCAGCAGGTACCGGGTCCGCCGGACGACGACGTCGAGCTGGTGTCGCACGTAGTGCCGGATCACTTGGTCCAGCCGCAGCGTGCGCGGCACGCCCTCGACGATCGCCAGCATGTTGACACCGAAGGTGTGCTGCAGCTGGGTGTGCTTGTAGAGGTTGTTGAGCACGACTTTGGCGACCGCGTCACGCTTGAGCGTGATCACGATGCGCATGCCGATGCGCTCGCTGGACTCGTCGTTGATCTCTGAGATCCCGCCGAGCCTGCCATCCCGAGACAGCGCAGCGATCGCCTCGATGAAGTTGTCCGGGTTGACCTGGTAGGGCAACTCAGTGATCACCAGGGTGGTGCGGCCCCTGCTGTCCTCCTCGACCTCCACCACGCCGCGCATCCGGATCGAGCCGCGACCGGTGCGGTAGGCGTCGGAGATGCCGTCGGTGCCGACGATCAGCCCATGGGTGGGGAAGTCTGGACCCTTGATCCGCTCGATGAGCGCATCGAGCAGCGTCTCGTCGTCGACGTCGGGGTTGTCGAGCAGATAGGTGACGCCCGCGCCGACCTCGCGCAGGTTGTGCGGCGGGATGTTCGTCGCCATCCCCACCGCGATTCCCGAGCTACCGTTGACCAGCAGGTTCGGCACCCGGGACGGCAACACCGTGGGCATCTCGGTGCGGCCGTCATAGTTCGGCTCGAAGTCGACAGTTTCCTTGTCGATGTCGCGCAGCATCTCCTGGGCCAGCGGCGTGAGCCGGCACTCGGTGTAGCGCATCGCCGCAGGGGGATCGTTGCCCGGCGAGCCGAAGTTGCCCTGGCCGTCGACCAGCGGGTAGCGCATCGACCACGGCTGGGCCATCCGCACCAGCGTGTCGTAGATCGCGGAGTCACCGTGCGGGTGGTAGTTGCCCATCACGTCGCCGACGACCCGAGCACACTTGACCGGGCCGCGGTCGGCGCGGAACCCGGAGTCGTACATCGAGTACAGCACTCGCCGGTGCACCGGCTTGAGCCCGTCGCGAACGTCCGGCAACGCGCGCCCGACGATGACGCTCATCGCGTAGTCGATGTAGGAGCGCTGCATCTCCTGCTGGATATCGACCGGCTCGACGCGGTCTCCGTCCGGCGGCAGGATGATCTCAGTCACGGAGCTTGGTTCCCTTCGGGGGGCCACTGTCGGGGGGCCACTGAAGTGCGCCTAACCCAGCCAGTCTACCGGTCACGCAGGGCGCCCTCCGGCCGGACGTGCGTCCCGGCCTGATCAGATTCGTCCACGGGGCAGGCAGCACTTCTTGTACTTCAACTGCGAGCCGCACCAGCAGGCTTGGTTGCGACCCGGGGGCCAAGCGGTCTCCCGGGGATGCTCTTGCAGATGTTGCGCGTAACCCTCGCGGACTGCTGGGTCCGTGGGGTCACCACGGTTGACATCCGCATAGTGGGCCAACTCGTCGACGGCTCCGGACAGCAGCGTCACTCGAGGAGAACCAGACTCCGACCACTGCTCCATATACCGCTGCACGGTCGTCCGGTAGTCGTCCCAGGTGGGGCCGTATTCCTCGGCGAGTACCGGCCAGCGCAGGATCAGCCGGTCGAACTCCGGCCGCGGCCAGAACGTCAGCGTGGCGTCCTCGTAGTCATGCTCCCGCGCATCGAGTACGCCGTGCACGATATCCACCAAGCGGTCGGCGAGGATATCGTGTTCATCGTGTGGCAGGTCCAGGTTGCGACGTAGCTGGTGTCGTTCCTGCGCCAAGACGAACGTCATCCCCACTGTCTGCTCGTAGACCGGCTGACCGCGCCGGGAGTCCAACTCGGCCAGCCGGTCTAGCGCCGTGACCAGCGCCTCGGTCAGCCACCGCTCAGCGATGTCGCCGCGCCCGCCGTCCGCCAACGCCTCGCTGATACACGACACCGCGTCGGGATCGTCAAGCAGCGACGGGCGCAGCGCTGTCAGTTCGGCCATCGCCTCGTCATCACGGCCGAGCCGCAACAACAGTTCGGCATTGAACGCTCGCGGATATGCGTCCAGATCATCATGGGCGCGGTAAGTCTCGACGGCCCGCTGCGCCAACACCTGAGCAGCCTGCAGGTCACCGGCCTGCTCGGTGATCTCAGCGGCCAGCATCAGCGCGTACCCGGTGTCAGTTTGATCGGCTACCAGACCGTGATCGACCGCGTTAACCAACTCCGCAGCGGTCCCCAGCGGCTGGTCAGCACAGGCGCAGCCGATCTCATCAAGATCGTCGGTAGTGAGTAGTCCAGTCAGTGGCATGGGGCACCGTACCCTCGCCGTCACCGCGACTCTGCGCACCACGCTGCCGGACCGGGAAGATGCCCGAGTTGGCCCTGCGACGAAGCCGTCGAGGGAGGTGGACGTGTGACAAGTAGTGCGGGTCATCGGGATGAGGACCACCGAGCTGTTCGAAAGTCATCGGGCCTTCGTCAACAGCGTCGCGGCCCGCGAGCTCCATTGACCCCGGGTCGGTCAGTGTTGCAGAGCGACGGCGCTGAGCTGGAACAACACTTCGTTGATCTCGTCGAGGTCGAAGCGCGCAGGGTCGTAGCCGACCGCGCCGTTGCACTCCATCCAGTCGCGATACATTTCGTGTTCCGGGTGCTTCTCGTCGCTCAGTGCGCCCATCAGCTCGGCGAAGCCCCACGGGCCGCCACTGTCCTCGGGCGGTGCGGCGCGGCGACCGGTCACGCAGCGCGGGTAGTTCAGCGCCGGGTCGGCCGGGTCGACGGACTCCACGACGATGTCGTGCCACCAGTCATCACCGAAGTCGTACCAGTACGCGAACCGGTCGCCGGCTTGCATCCCGGCCAGCGTCCGGCGCGCCTCGTCCGTGGTGTCCTCGAGCATGTGCTCGGTGTCGGCGTAATGCACACCGTTGACCTCGAACTGGTGCAGGTGACAGTCGTACCAGCCCATCGCGGCCTGGATCATGTCGTGCAGCTCGGCCAAGCTCGTGGTCGAGGGCACCTGTAGGCGTCGCCAGACTGGCGGCTTCATGTACCGCAGCGACACCTTGATCGTGTGAACAGTGGAGCGCACCGGCATCCGGCGACCTTAATAGGTCGCACTCCAAGCCGTCATCGAGGGCTCCCTTTGTGGTGCCCAAGCCGTGATCGCCGTTTGTGTGCCGTAGACGACGAGGAATGTCGTCTACGGCACACAAAGGCTGATCACCGAAAACCGCTAGACGTCGAGGAAACGGACATCTTTCGCGTTGCGGGTGATAAAGGAGCGGCGGGATTCGACGTCCTCGCCCATCAGGACGCTGAACAGCTCGTCTGCGGTCGCCGCGTCATCGAGGGTGACCTGCAGCAAGACCCGGTTGGTCGGGTCCATCGTGGTCTCCCACAGCTCCTTGGCGCTCATCTCGCCCAGACCCTTGTAGCGCTGGATCGCGTCCTCCTTGGGCAGCTTGCGGCCTTCGGCCTGACCCGCTTCGATGAGCCCGTCACGTTCCCGTTCGGAGTAGGCGTACTGCGCCTGGGCCCGTGGCCACTTGATCTTGTACAGCGGTGGCTGGGCGAGGAACACGTGCCCGTGCTCGACCAGCGGGCGCATGAACCGGAACAGCAACGTCAGCAGCAGGGTCCGGATGTGCTGGCCGTCCACATCAGCGTCGGCCATCAGGACGACCTTGTGGTAGCGCAGCTTGGCGAGATCGAACTCGTCGTGGATCCCGGTGCCCAGCGCGGTGATCAACGCCTGTACCTCGGTGTTCTTCAGCACCCGGTCCAGCCGCGCCTTCTCCACGTTGATGATCTTCCCGCGGATCGGCAGGATCGCCTGGTACAGCGAATCCCGGCCGGACTTCGCCGAGCCACCTGCGGAGTCACCCTCGACGATGAACACCTCGCTGCGTGAGGGGTCGGTGGAGCGGCAGTCGGACAGCTTGCCGGGCAGACCGCCCAGATCACCTGCCGACTTGCGGCGGACCAGCTCGCGGGCCCGCCGGGCGGCCATCCGGGCCTGCGACGACGAGATCGCCTTGTTGATGATCGTCTTGGCCTCGGTGGGGTTGCGCTCCAGCCAGTCGATCAGCCATTCGTTGCAGGTGCGCTGCACGAACGACTTGGCCTCGGTATTGCCCAGCTTGGTCTTGGTCTGACCTTCGAACTGCGGTTCCTTGAGCTTGACCGACACGATGGCGGCCAGACCCTCGCGGATGTCATCACCGGTGAGCGCGACGTCCTTGTCCTTGAGCAGCTTCTTCTCCCGCGCGTAACGGTTGACCACCGTGGTCAGCGCGGAGCGAAAGCCCTCCTCGTGGGTACCGCCCTCATGAGTGTTGATCGTGTTGGCGAAGGTGTAGACCGACTCGGTGTACCCGCCGTTCCACTGCATCGCGACTTCGATCTGCATACCCTCGCCGGTGGCCTCGAAGCCGATCACTTTGCGGTGGATGGGGTCCTTGGAGTTGTTGATGTGTTTGACGAAATCTTCCAGACCTCCCGGGTAGTGGAAGGTCCGCTCCTTGACCTGCGCGGTCTGACCTTCGGCGTCCTCGGTCTCGTTGCTGCCGTTGACCCGCTGGTCACACAGCACGATGGTCAGGCCTTTGTTGAGGAAGGCCATCTCCTGCAGCCGGCGCGCCACCGTCTCGGCGTTGTAGACGGTGGTCTCGAAGATCCGCGGGTCGGCCCAGTAGGTCAGCGTTGTACCGGTCTTGCGAGTCGGTTCACCCTTGCGCAGCGGGTACGCCGGCTTGGAGTCCTCGTAGCGCTGCCGCCACACGAACCCGTCGCGCTTGATCTCCACCTCGAGCGCGACGGCCAGGGCGTTGACCACGCTCACACCGACCCCGTGCAGACCACCGGAGACGGCGTAGGATTCGCCGTCGAACTTGCCGCCGGCGTGCAGCGTGGTGAGCACGAGCTCCAGTGCGGGCCGCTTCTCCACCGGGTGCATGTCCACCGGGATGCCCCGGCCGTCGTCGAAGACCCGTACCCCGCCGTCGGCGAGCAGGGTGACCTCGACCCTGGTGGCGTAGCCCGCCATCGCCTCGTCGACGGCATTGTCGACGACTTCCCAGACCAGATGGTGCAGGCCGCGTTCGCCGGTGGATCCGATGTACATGCTGGGCCGCTTGCGGACGGCTTCGAGCCCCTCGAGGACAGTGATGGAAGACGCGCTGTAGTCGTTCTTCTTAGGGGCCACGGTCCTCGGTGTCTCCTTGCCGGTGCAGTGCAGGGGTGTCCCCACAATTCTACTGGACCCGCCTGACAGAAGAGGGTCAGGGACACCCCTGACTTCGTCACAGCGCCACTATTTCACTTCAACGCAGGTCTGACCGGCCATGAAGCCGGGTGGCGGCGCCTACCGGGCACTGAGTGGCCCGCGTCGATCTGCCGTCAGCCGTAGGTGTCTCGGGGACCGCGGCCGCGGACGTGCCGGGAACCGTGCACCCAGCTCGGTGCCGCCGGGCCCTGCACCCGCAGCCGGGTCACCACACCAGGCCCGACGCCGGCGGTGATCCGGGCGATCAACTGCCGTTGCAGTAACCGCAACTGGGTGGCCCACGCGGTGGAGCTGGCCCGCACGATCAGCTCGCCGTCCTTCAGTGACACCGGCTCGCCGTGCTCGGCGATCTCGGCACCCACCAGCTGCGCCCAGCGGGCGAACACCACACCGGCGGACACCCGGTCCGCCCAGCCCCGGTCGGCGACCAGCCGCGACGCCAGCCGACCCAGCGGCTGGGGGTCTCGGTCATCCGGCCGCGCACCGGACCAGCCGCGGCGCCGCCGAGGCACCCCGGGTGGGGCGCCGGGCTTGTTCCGGGCACCTGCCGGACCGCCTGAACCACGTTGGGAGGCACGGGCGGCTTCCAGCGCAGCGCGGGCGATATCGGCGCCTTGTGGCACCCCAGATGGTGTCTGAGATGGACTCCCGGGTCCATCGAACATCGACTTGTCCACACTATCCACAGGTTTGTCCCCAGGTGGGGTCTGTTCGTCAGGCCCGACTTCACTGGACACGGCGCACCTGCCCGGCGTGCACGTCGAACCGGGCTCCCCGGAGTTCAGCGGGAACATCGGCTGGTACCGCCGCGGTGACCACCACCTGCTCGGCAGCGAGTGCGACCTCAGCCAGCCGGGCCCGGCGACGGGTGTCCAGCTCGGCGAAGACGTCATCGAGCAACAGCACCGGCTCGGCGCCGCCGGAGCGCAGCAACTGGTAACTACCCAGCCGCAGGGCCAGCGCGAACGACCACGACTCACCGTGGCTCGCGTAGCCCTTGGCCGGCAGGCCCGCCAGGCCGAGCTCCAGGTCGTCGCGGTGCGGCCCGACCAGGCAGACCCCGCGCTCGACCTCAGCCGTCCGTACCCGGGCCAGCTGCCCCAGCATTGCCACCTCCAGCAGGTCGACGTCGGCCTTGCCAGTCTCGTGCACAGCGTCCGGCAGTGCGTCACCCAGGCTGCTGCGGTAGTCGAGCTGGGCCGCGGCGGACTCCGGGGCCACCGCGTGGTAGGCCGCAGCGACATACGGGGCCAGCTCGACGAGGAGGTCCAGCCGGGCGCCGAGCAGCTCCGCGCCGTGCCGGGCGAGGTGACCGTCCCAGACGTCCAGGGTGCGCAGATCATCCGCTCCGCCGCCAGACCGGCGCGCCGCCGCGGCGGACTTGAGCAGCGCGACGCGCTGGCGCAGCACCCTGTCGTAGTCGGCTTGCACGCCGGCCAGCCGGGGTGCGCGCAGAACCAGCAGATCGTCGAGGAACCGGCGGCGCTGCGCCGGGTCACCGCGAACCAGCGCCAGGTCCTCCGGGGCGAACAGGACGCTGCGCAGCACCCCGAGGACCTCCCGCGGCCGCGGCACCGGGCTGCGGTTGAGCCTGGCCCGGTTGGCTCGCCCAGGGGAGATCTCCAGCTCCACGGTCAGCTCCCGGCCGGCGTGCACCACCGCGGTCCGCACGATGGCCCGCTGGGCGCCGTGGCGCACCAGTGGCGCGTCGGTGGACACCCGATGCGAACCCAGGGTGGACAGGTAGCTCAGCGCTTCGATCAGGTTCGTCTTGCCCTGCCCGTTCGCGCCCAGCAGCACCGCGACGCCAGGTTCCAGCTCGATCTCGGCATGCTCCCAGGAGCGGAAGTCGGTGACCGCGAGCTGCCGGACGTACATGGGGTTAGCCGGCTGAGTCGGGGCCGGCCTGGTGCACGGCGTGCCCACCGAACTGCTGGCGCAACGCGGCCACCGCCCGCATCGCCGGTGAGTCCTCCTGCCGGGAGGCGAACCGGGCGAACAACGCCGCGGAGATCACCGGCGCGGGCACTGAATGGTTGATCGCCTCTTCGACCGTCCAGCGACCTTCGCCGGAGTCGGCCACCCAGCCGCGCAGTTGTGCCAGCTCCGGATCGTTGTCCAGGGCCGCCACCAGCAGGTCCAGCAGCCAGGAGCGGACCACGGTGCCGCGCCGCCACGCCTTGAGTACCGCGGGTACGTCGGTAACCACGTCGGCGGCTTCCAGCAGCTCGAAGCCCTCCGCGTAGGCCTGCATCAGGCCGTACTCCACCCCGTTGTGCACCATCTTGGCGAAGTGCCCGGCGCCGACGTCACCGGCGTGCACGAAGCCCTCATCGCGAGGGCCTTCCGGGCGCAGTGCGTCGAACACCGGCGTCAACCGCTCTACGGCCTCGGCGGCACCGCCGACCATCAGCCCGTAGCCGTTGTCCCTGCCCCATACCCCACCGGAGACGCCGCAGTCCAGGTACCCGATGCCGCAGCGGCCGAGCAGTTCGGCATGCACCTGGTCCTCGGTGTAGCGCGAGTTACCGCCATCGACAACCAGATCACCCTCGGCGAGCAACCCGGCCAGCTGGGTCACGGTGTTCCGGGTCGGGTCTCCGGCCGGCACCATGATCCATACGGTGCGTGGTGCCGACAGTCGATCGACCAGCTCGGCCAACGAGTCGACGTCGCGGGTACCGGCGGTGCGGGCGAAGCCGAGAACTTCGATGCCGCTAGCCCGTAGCCGGTCGCGCATATTGGCACCCATCTTGCCGAGTCCAACGAGTCCGAGCTGCACGACGCATCCTCCCAATTGTGCGAGCTCCCACCGTAGCGGCGAGGTGTGACAGCTCGGGTTTTGGCACCCGCTGGGCTGGGTATCCACCGCCCTGATGTTTGGGTCTTCTCCTGGAGAGAAAACATCAGTAGCAGTAGTAGGTGCTGTGGGCGGTGTGGACACCCGCCATCTGCCCTGTTCCCCCGGTGTGGTGCTGTGTGGACAGCTCCTCTTGTCATTCATCGAGCGGGTAGGCCGGCAGTGGACGGCGACATGGCGCAAACTCGGGATGCACAGCAGCACGCAGTTATCCACAGAGTTGTCCTCAGGTGTGGGTAGATCGGTTACCCGTTGTATCCGATGACTTGCGGACCCACCATTCATGCGTTCCGGACCGACGGGGGTGACCATGCCGACACCCGGTCAAACCGGTCTGGTGATCCCCGTTCCGGCGGCGGATGCTCTGCTGGCGTCGGTGGGAGCTCGGTATCCGGGGACAGTGCGTGACGGCGTTCCGGCGCACGTGTCTCTGCTGTATCCGTTCGTCGTCGCGGCCGAGCTCGACGACCGCATCACCGCTGCGTGCAATGAGCTGGTCATCGACCAGGTGCCGATCCCGGTCGATTTCGGGGAGTGTTACCGGCGTGGCGGGTTCGTGGCGTTGCGCCCTGATCCGAGCGATGGGCTCATGGAGCTGATGAGCAAGGCACGGCGCCGGTGGCCGGCTGTGGTGCCCTACGGGGGCGTCTACGGGGATGTCGAGCCGCACCTGACGGTCGCGATGCGCTGTTCGGAGCAGACAGCTATGCGGATCGAGCAGGAGGTGACCGCAGAGCTGCCGATCTGCGCTGAGCTGCGCGAAGCCTGGCTGCTGGTCTTCGAGGGGCAGTGGACATTGCGGGGTCGGTTCGAGTTCGGTGAGTCCGCTGCCAGCTAAATGACTCCACTTCCCGCAGACCCGTCAGTCATGATGTCGACGGCTCGCCCCGTCCCAGCCGGGACCAGGACCCAGGAGCCGGCGACGGACGGAGCGATCGTGACTGCCGAGCGGAGAAGGTGGCTGGCGCTGCTGGTGCTGTGCCTGGGTGACCTGATGATCGTTCTCGACAGCACGATCGTGAACGTCGCGTTGCCCTCGATCCGCGCGGATCTCGGGTTCTCGGAGACCTCGCTGGCCTGGGTGGTCAACGTCTACATGCTGACCTTCGGCGGGTTCTTGCTTCTTGCCGGGCGGATGGGGGACTTGTTCGGCCACCGTCGCCTGTTCTTGACCGGCTTGACCGTCTTCACCTTCGCCTCGCTCGCCTGTGGCCTGGCCGGCTCACCGGAGTTCCTGGTCATGGCGCGTGCGGTGCAGGGCCTCGGTGGGGCGGTCGTCTCGGTGGTCTCCCTGTCGTTGATCATGACTATGTTCACCAAGCCGGCCGAGCGCGCCAAGGCGATGGGCTTCATCGGATTCGTCATCGCCGGTGGCGGGAGTATCGGTGTGCTGCTCGGCGGCGTGTTGACCGGCGCACTCGACTGGCACTGGATCTTCCTGGTCAACATCCCGATCGGTGTCGCGGTCACCGCTGGCTGCCTCGCCTTACTTCCCGCGTCGCCCGGTCAGCGGGGGGTCGGGCAGCTTGACGTGGCCGGCTCCGGCACGGTGACCGCGGCTCTGATGATCGCCGTCTATGCGATCATGGACGGTAGCCAGGCCGGGTGGCTTTCGGTTCGGACGATCGGCCTGCTCGTCGTCGCTGTCGCGCTGCTCGCGGCTTTCCTGCGTATCGAGGCCCGCGTGCCATCGCCGGTCATGCCGCTTGCGTTGTTCCGCCTGCGCAGCGTCGTGACGGCGAACGCCGTCGGTGTGCTGTGGGCGGCTGCCATGTTCGCGTGGTTCTTCCTGTCCGCCCTCTATCTGCAGCTCGTGCTCGGCTACAGCCCGCTCGAGGTTGGTTTCGCATTCCTGCCCGCGAACCTGATAATGGGTGCGTTCTCGCTCGGCCTGTCGGAGAGAATCGTCCTGCGATGGGGGACCAGGGCGCCGTTGGCGATCGGGATGCTGCTCGTCGCCGCCAGTCTCGCTCTCTTCGCGCGCGCCCCCGTCGACGGGAACTATGCCGTTGACGTGCTGCCGGGCATGCTCCTGCTCGGCCTCGGAATGGGGATATCGTTCAACCCGGTACTCCTTGCTGCGATGAGCGAGGTGCAGCCGAGCGAGGCCGGTCTCGCCTCGGGTGTGGCGAACACCTCGTTCATGATGGGCGGCGCACTCGGGCTGGCCGTGCTCGCCAGCCTTGCCGACGCCCGCACCACAACGCTGACGGCCGCCGGCGTCGGCCGGCTCGCCGCCCTCACCGGCGGCTACCACGCTGCCTTCATGGTCGGGGCGTTCTTCGCCGGCACGGCCGCAGCACTGGCCGCCCTGCTGCTACGGCCCGGTGCTGCCCCACCGCCCCGTGAGGGCCTGGACCTCGCGAGCGCTCACGCCACGGTCGACTCGCGCTGATCGCCAACGATTCTGCCGCTGTGCCATGCCAACCACGGTAGCTCAGGAGATAGGACAGAGCATTCGGTCGGTTGCCTGGGCGTTCCGGCGTGGCGCCCAGGCAACCGACCGATAATGAAAAGCTTGCCGGACCACGCTGCCAGACACATGAGGGTTGACCCCCATTGCAACCCTGGGTGGACCCTGAACCCTGATCAGGATCGGGCACGCTGCTTGATCCGGGACGTGAGTTCCTGCACCTGGTCATAGGTGCGGCGGCGTTCGGCCATCTCCTTACGGATCTTGCGATCCGCGTGCATGACCGTGGTGTGGTCGCGGCCACCGAAAATCTGGCCGATCCTCGGTAACGACAGATCAGTCAGCTCGCGGCACAGGTACATGGCGATCTGCCGGGCCTGCGCGACGTGCTTGGTCTTGCCCGGCCCGCACAGATCGTCAATGGTGAGCCCGAAGAACTCCGCGGTCACCGCCATGATGTTCGGTGCGCCGATCTCGTGCGCTTGGTCGTCGGGGATGAGGTCCCGCAGCACGATCTCAGCCAGTTGGTTGTCGACCGGCTGGCGGTTCAGCGAGGCGAAAGCGGTGACCCGGATCAGTGCGCCCTCCAGTTCGCGAATGTTGCGTTCGATCCGGGCGGCGATGAACTCGAGCACCTCGTCAGGTGCGGCCAACCGATCGCCGGCGGCCTTCTTGCGCAGGATGGCGATTCGGGTCTCCAGCTCGGGTGGCTGGATGTCGGTGATCAGGCCCCACTCGAACCGGGTGCGCAACCGGTCCTCGAGGGTGCCCAGCCCCTTGGGTGGACGGTCGGAGGAGATCACGATCTGCTTGTTCGCGTTGTGCAGCGTGTTGAAGGTGTGGAAGAACTCCTCCTGGGTGCCTTCCTTGCCCTCCAGGAACTGGATGTCGTCCACGAGCAGAACGTCCACGTCGCGGTACCGGCGCTGGAAGGCGACCTTGCGGTCGTCGCGCAGGGAGTTGATGAAGTCGTTGGTGAACTCTTCAGTGGAGACATACCGCACGCGCATGCCGGGAAACAGCCGCTCCGCGTAGTGCCCGACGGCGTGCAGCAGGTGTGTCTTGCCCAACCCCGACTCGCCCCAGACGAATAGTGGGTTGTACGCCCGCGCCGGTGCCTCCGACACCGCCACCGCGGCGGCATGCGCGAAGCGGTTGGACGCTCCGATGACGAAGGTATCGAAGGTGTACTTCTCGTTGAGCCTGGTCTGCGACCTCGGCGGCCGGGTCGATGCTGCGGCCGGCCCGGCGAAGGTGGGCAGGATCTCGTTCACGGTGGCCACCGCGACCTCCTTCTCGCTCTGCCCGCCGGAGTCGGCAACGGTGCCGACGGCCGTTGCATCCCGCAGCACGCTGTCCCGGCCGTAGTTATCAGCTTCTGCGGCACCGGGTGCGGTGAACTGCGGCGGAAGCTGCGGTGGCACCGGCAGCGGGTGGTCGACCTTCACCGCGAGCGACACCTGGCGACCCAGGCGCCGGGACAGTGCCGCGCTGATCGGCTCGCGTAGGGCCCGTTCGATGGCGTCCTTGGCGAAGTCGCTGGGTGCAGCCAACAACGCAGTGCCGTCCAGCAGACCGATCGGGCGAGTGACGCGCATCCAGGCACGTTGCTGGGGCGACAGCGTCCCGGTGGAGAGCTCCCGCACGACCTCGTTCCACACTTGGCCGAGATCGGATTGCCGCTCTGACACCCGCTGACTCCCCTTCCGCCGGTGGTGGACTTCAGGAGCACGGTGCGCGTCCACAGAGTTATCCACAGCTGTGGACAACGGTGATCGCCGCTCTCCCCGGGTCCCCGACGTGCCAGCTTGCCGGGCGCGCCTCCAGCACTACTCGGGCGCCGCAAGCTAACAAGCCTGGGGTGCTGCCACAAGAACCCCGTGTAAGCAAGCACCATCGATGTAACGGCGTGTCGCCCGGACAGTGACGCGAGACGCTGGTTTTGACGGCTCGGTCTCGGCCGCCTAGGCTCGGGCCCGTCTCCCGCCCACCGGCGGGCATTCTTGCGCGCCCTCGCCCATGGCGACGCGCACCACAGCACCGGGAGAACGACAGCCGTGAGCAAGGGCAAGCGTACGTTCCAGCCGAATAACCGTCGCCGCGCGAGGACCCACGGGTTCCGGTTGCGCATGCGTACCCGCGCCGGGCGCGCGATCGTGGCGGCGCGGCGCCGCAAGGGTCGCATCGAGCTGTCGGCCTGACTTTCTCCTGCCGGATATCTCGCGTTGCTGCCCGCTGCCAGCCGACTGACCCGCCGCGACGACTTCGCGACGGGGGTGCGGCAGGGCCGTCGGGCGGCTCGCGGCTCCCTGGTCGTACACCTGGCCCGTACCGGCGCCAACGATGCCTTGCCGCCGGTGAGCCGTCCAAAAGTGGGATTCGTGGTCGGTCGGGCGGTCGGCGGGTCCGTCGTCCGGCACCGGGTGCAGCGCCGGTTGCGGCATCTGATGCGGTCCCGGTTGGCGAACCTTCCGGCCGGATCGCTGGTGGTCGTGCGCGCGCTGCCCGCGGCGGCCGGCGCGAGTAGCGCGGCCCTGGGTGATGACCTCGACGGCGCGTTGCGGCGGTTGATCGGCGCCCGGGCCCAAGGCGCGGCGAAGCACGGTGGCCGACGATGACGGTACCGCCTCCCGGGACTCAACCAGCTGTTGCGACGGATCCGACTGAGGCAAGCGGTCGGACTGTTGCGACTCGCCCGGTGGTTCGGCTGCTGGTGGTCCTGTTGGGGTTCTACCGCCGGTGGATCTCCCCCGTGTTCCCGCCGAGCTGCCGGTTCTTCCCCAGTTGCAGCGCGTACGCGATCGAGGCGCTGACCGTGCACGGGGTGCTGCGCGGGTCCTGGTTGACGGTGCGACGGCTACTTCGCTGCGGACCCTGGCACCCTGGAGGGATGGACCCGGTCCCTCCAGCGAGATCACCCCGCTCCCACGCCGAGAGTGAGTCGTAGTGCTGAACTTCATCTACTACCCGGTATCGGCAATCTTGTGGTTCTGGCACAAGGCGTTCGGCTACGTGCTGGGTCCGGGCAATGGTTTCGCCTGGGCCCTGGCCGTGGTGTTCCTGGTGTTCACGTTGCGCGCGGTGCTGTTCAAGCCGTTCGTCAGCCAGGTCCGATCGATGCGCAAGATGCAGGAGTTCGCGCCGGAGATCCAGAAGCTGAAGAAGAAGTACGGCGACGACCGCACGAAGATGGCCGCCGAGATGCAGAAGCTGCAGTCCGAGCACGGGGTCAACCCGTTGGGCGGCTGCTTGCCGGTGCTGGTGCAGATCCCGGTGTTCATCGGTCTGTTCCACGTGCTGCGATCGTTCAACCGACCGGGGCTGAGCCCCGAGCTGAACCGCCAGACCGCTAACTACGTGTTCAGCGCAGTGGATGTGCAGTCGTTCCTGGACGCCCGGGTCTTCGGGGTGCCGCTGTCGGCGTTCATCACCGAACCTGCTGAGTTGCTGACCCGGTACGGGGCGGATATCTCCCGGTGGCAGATCGCCCTGGTGGCTGTCCCGTTGACCATCGTGGCCGGTGTTCTCACCCACCTCACCGCCAAGCAGTCGGTGGCGCGGCAGAACCCAGCGCAGATCGCCGCCAACCCGCAGGCCGCCATGATGAACAAGCTCATGGTGTACCTGTTCCCGCTCGGCGTGGTCGGCGGTGGTCCGTTCTTCCCGTTGGCGATCCTGCTGTACTGGCTGTCCAACAACCTGTGGACACTGGCCCAGCAGCGGGTGGTCTACCAACGGATCGAGGCTGAGGACGCCGAGAAGAAGGAAGTCGCAATCGCCCAGCGGCAAGCTCTGGGCCCCCGACCAGGCCAGAAACCGATCCGGCCGAAGAGGGACGCCACCGGGCCCCAGGCGGTGGTGGACGATGACGGCGCTGACGGAGTGGTCCCCGGGGAATCCCCTGGGGAGTCAAGGACTGACGGGGTCGGGTCGAATGGGGCGGTATCGAACGGGGTCGGGCCGACCCCGCCCGGCGTGTCAGAAAAGCCGTCGGGCGCCCAAGGCTCGGCGAAGGCGGACGGTTCCGTTCCACCTGGCATGATCCAGCAGCGGCCACGACCGCGGAAGAAGACAAACCGGAAGCGCCGTTGAGGGGGCGTGATCGCCCGGAAAGGAGACAGTTGTGGCGGAGACGCTGGCGACTGAGGCAGTGGTGACTGAAGCAGATTCGCCGCTCGACGGTGATGACGAGGTTGGGACCGGCCAGTCGATACGCAACGCGCCGGCGAGCGAGGAGCTTCTCGTTCAGGAGGGCGACGCTGCCGGGGACTATCTCGAACGGCTGCTTGACCTGGTGGACTACGACGGCGACATCGATCTTGACGTCGAGGCCGGCCGAGCCATGGTGAGCATCGATGGCGGAGCGGACTTGGCGAAGCTGGTAGGGCCTCGCGGCACAGTGCTGGAGGCCCTCCAGGAACTGACCCGACTGGCGGTACAGCAACAGACCGGTGCTCGCAGCCGGCTGATGCTCGATATCGCTCAGTGGCGGGCTGCCCGGCGAGATGATCTCAGTGAGCTTGGCCGGTCTGTTGCGCAGCGGGTACTCGAAGACGGCGAGCCGGTCCGGTTGCAGTCGATGACTCCCTTCGAGCGGAAGATCGTGCATGACGCGGTGGCAGGCGTGGACGGGGTGCAGAGCGAGAGTGAGGGCGAGGAGCCGCAACGCTGCGTCGTGGTGTCCCCCACTGTGTGACCCGCACTTTTCGGTTCTGTCCCGACCTGATGTGCGCGTCGTCGTGGGCAGTCGATGTTCCACGTGAAACAGCCGATATCGCCGGACGTTCACGCAGCCGCTCGGACGGTGTTCGGTGATCGGTACCCGCTCGCCGAACGGTATGCCGCGCTGCTCGCGACCTCCGGCGTCGACAGAGGCCTCATCGGCCCCCGAGAAGGCGCCCGGCTGTGGGAACGCCACCTACTGAACTCCGCGGTGCTGGCTGAACTCGTGCCGCAGGGCTGCCGGATTCTCGACGTCGGCTCAGGGGCGGGCTTGCCGGGGATCCCACTTGCGCTCGCCCGCCCGGACCTGTCGATCGTCCTGCTTGAGCCGATGGCCCGGCGGGTGGCCTGGTTGCGGGAGGTGGTCGCCACGCTCGGGCTCAGCGTGGGAGTTCGTCGTGGACGCGCCGAGGACTCGCTGGTACGAGATGAGCTTGGTGGCAACGACATCGTGACTGCCCGTGCGGTCGCCCCGCTGGGGCGCTTGGCGAGCTGGTGCCTTCCCTTGGTGGCACCGGGCGGCCGACTGCTCGCCGTCAAGGGCGCCAGCGCCGACGACGAGGCCGCGCGAGATCTCGCCGCAGTACGGGCTGCCGGGGGGGTCGCCGTGGAGATCGTGTACTGCGGTGTCACGATTGTGCAGCCGCCTACGACGGTCATCGTGGTGCGTCGGCCTGCCCAGCGTGTCCCTAGCTCAGCGAGGGCACGGAAGAGGAAGGATCGGTGAGCGTGAGCGCCCCGAAATGGCCGGACAGCGCGACCCGATCGGACGCCGCGCACCAGTCCGACAGCGGATTGGATGATGTTGCGGCGCCGCCCAGCGCGCCCACTGAGCCCACCGAGTCGTCCGCCGCGGCACATCTGCGTGTTTCACGTGAAACCGTGTCGCAGGATGGCGCGTTAGTCAGATCGGGACCGCGGCACGCCCTCACTCGCCCGTCGCACTCGATTCGCCCATCGCACTCGACTAGACAGAGTGGAGCCCACCACGTGCCCTCCCCCCCTAGCGCCCCCGTAGGAGTCGTCGGAGGCGTCTCAGCCCACGCACTGCCCTCTGTAGGCGGGTGGACGCCAATCGCGGAGGAGGCGGAGCGGGCCACTCGGGTGAAACACCCCACCGACCAGCTACCCCGCCCGGCGCGGCGGCGGGTACTGGCGGTGGCAAACCAGAAGGGCGGTGTTGGTAAGACCACGAGCACGGTCAACATCGCCGCTGGACTGGCGCTGCACGGGCTGCGGACACTCGTGGTCGACCTGGATCCTCAGGGCAATGCGTCGACCGCGCTGGGAATCGAGCACCGTGCCGGTACTCCGTCGGTGTACGAGGTGCTGCTCGGGGAGATCGGGATCATCGACGCTGTGGCGGTAAGCCCGCAGTCGTCGAACCTGTTGTGCATCCCCGCCACCATTGACCTGGCCGGCTCTGAGATCGAACTGGTGTCGATGGTGGCCCGCGAGTCGCGCCTGTGCAGGGCGCTGTCCGGCGTCGCGCTCGACGAGTTGGGTGTCGACTTCGTCTTCATCGACTGCCCCCCGTCGTTGGGACTGCTCACGGTGAACGCCCTGGTAGCAGCTCCCGAGGTACTGATCCCGATTCAATGTGAGTACTACGCGCTGGAGGGGCTCGGTCAGCTGCTCCGCAACATCGAGCTGGTGCAGGCGCACCTCAACCCCGCGCTGACGGTGTCCACCATCCTGCTGACGATGTACGACGGACGCACGAAGCTGGCTGACCAGGTCACCGCCGAGGTCCGCGAACACTTCGGCGATCAGGTCCTGCGCACGGTGATTCCGCGCAGCGTCAAGGTCTCGGAAGCGCCGGGCTTCGGGCAGACGGTGCTCGTCTACGATCCCGGGTCCCGGGGGGCGCTGAGCTACCTGGACGCCGCCCGGGAAATCGCGCTGGATGAGCGTTTTCTGGACTGCGGTCGCGGGGTGTCCCGCTGATGCCCCCCAGCAGCGCACTTTCGCAGCCTCCTGGATCTCCCATTCCTGGCGCGCAGCGCAAAGGTGGGCTCGGACGCGGTCTGGCGGCGTTGATCCCTACCGGCCCGGTCGGCACCGCGGGCGATCCAGCGTCGCGGCCGGGCCCAGACGGCCACCGGGAAGCCGCGACTGGTCAGGTCGCCGGGGCGATCTACCAAGAGGTGCCGATGGCGGCCATCGTGCCCAACCCGCGGCAGCCTCGGCAGGTGTTCGACGAGGACGCGCTGGCTGAGCTCGCGCACTCGATCCGGGAGTTCGGGCTGCTGCAGCCCATCGTGGTCCGGCCACTGCCGGCCGAGCCGGCGATCGGGCAACTGCCGGCCGAGCCGGCGATCGGGCAACTGGTCGCCGACCGCTACGAGCTGATCATGGGTGAGCGACGGTGGCGGGCGGCACAGCTGGCCGGACTGGACTGCATCCCGGCGATCGTGCGGGGCACTGCCGATGACGCGATGCTGCGCGACGCGTTGCTGGAGAACATCCACCGGGTCCAGCTCAACCCGTTGGAGGAGGCAGCCGCCTACCAGCAGCTGTTGGAGGACTTCGGCGTGACGCACGAGCAGTTGGCGTCGCGAATCGGGCGCAGCCGACCGGTGATCACCAACACCATCCGGCTGCTCAAGTTGCCGGTTGCGGTGCAGCGGCGGGTTGCGGCCGGAGTGCTCTCCGCTGGGCATGCCCGAGCGCTGCTCAGCCTGGAGGAGTCGTTCGCCCAGGAGACACTGGCGGCGCGGATCGTCGCCGAAGGGCTGTCGGTCCGGGCCACCGAGGAAGCGGTCACGCTCAGCCGTACGGAGCCAAGCCAGAACTCCCCGAAGCCGGCGCCACCCCGCCCGATGCGGGCGCCGGGGCTGGAGCAGCTCGCGGAGAACCTCTCCGACGCCTTCGACACCTGCGTGAAGGTGGAACTCGGCCGGCGCAAGGGCCGAATCGTCGTGGAGTTCGGCTCAGTGGACGATCTCGAGCGCATCGTCGCGCTGATGACCCCGTCCCTATGACGTCGCGGCGCGGGCGATGGCTCGCTCGATGAGGTCGGCGTAGACGGTGCCCAGGTGCAAGCCGTCGGATTCGAGCGCCATCGGGAGCAGTGACGTCTCAGTAAGCCCCGGGGCGACGTTGACCTCGAGGAAATGAGCCACTCCGTCCGGGGTGACCAGCACATCGGTTCGGGACACATCGCGTAGCCCGAGTATCCGATGCGCGCTGACTGCCAGGTCGGCTACTGCTGCGGCCGCTGCGGTGTCGAGCCGGGCCGGCGTGTGGAAGGTCGCCAGCCCAGCGGTGTATCGGGCGGCGTAGTCGTAGAACCCTGATGTGGCGTCGATTTCCACCGCGGGTAGCGCCCGGGATCCGTCCGGCTCGTCCAACACTGTGACGGCCACCTCAACGCCGTCGACGAAGCTCTCGGCGAGCACCGAGTCCCCGTAGGCCAGGCAGCCCACGACGGCACCTGGTAGGTCAGCGACCTCGCGCACCAGGTGCAGGCCGAGTGCGGAGCCCCCCTGAGGTGGCTTGAGAATCAGCGGCAGGCCGAGCCGGGCGACCATCGCGTCGAGCACGTCCTGGGCTCCGAGATCACGGAAGGTGGCGTGTGGCAGCGTGATCCAATCCGGCGTGCTCAGCCCAGCGCGGGCCAGTTCGTCCTTCGCGGTCGGCTTGTCCCAGGCCCGGCGACAAGCCCGCGGATCGGCGCCGACGTAGGGCACCCGCAACATCTCCAGCACCGACTGCACGGCGCCGTTCTCCCCCGCCCCGCCGTGTAGCGCGACTACGACGACGTCCGGTCTACCGGTGGTGAGGCGGCTGATCAGCTTCGCGTCGATGTCCCATTCTTCGACCTGTAGCCCGGTATCCCGCAGCGAGCTGGACAGCCTGCGTCCGGAGCGCAACGACACGTCTCGCTCGTGCGATAGCCCACCGGCCAGCACAGCGACGGTGCGATCGGTCACCCGAAGACTCCTCAGTCTTAAGCAGTGTCCGGGGACGGGGACTGCGGACCGAACACCGTGCGTGGGCGCAGGCTACCGAACGTGCGCTGCAACTCGAGCTCGTTGTCCAGTACCGCGGCGAGCCGGCGAACCCCTTCAGTGATCCGTTCCGGCGTCGGGTAGCAGAACGACAGCCGCATCAGCCGTCCGGCCGGCGATCTGTCCGACTCGGCGTAGAAGGCGGTGCCCGGAACGTAGGCCACCCGCTGGGTTACCGCCCGGGGCAGCATGGCCTTGGTGTCCAAGCCTTCGGGCACTGTGAGCCAGACGTAGAACCCGCCCGCGGGCTGGGTCCAGCGGCACCCCGGCGGCAGGTGGTGCGCCAGCGCGTCGAGCATGGCGTCTCGACGGATCCGGTAGGCCTCCCGGTAGGCCTTGATCTGACCCTTCCAGTCATGCGCAGCCAGGTAGCGGGCCACCACGAACTGGGTGAATGTCGGGGGGCACAGGGTCGCCGACTCCGCGGCCAACACCAACTTCTCCCGTACCGCATGGGGGGCCAGCGCCCAGCCGACCCGCAGTCCAGGCGCGAAGGTCTTGGAGAATGAGCCCAGGTAGACCACATTGTCCGGGTCGGTGGCGCGCATCGCCGGATAGATCTGGCCGTCGAAGCCCAGCAGCCCGTAGGGATTGTCCTCGACGATCAGCACCTGATACTCGGCGCACAACCGCAGCACCTCGGCACGGCGCGGCACCGCCAGCGTGACGCCGGCCGGATTGTGGAAATTCGGAATCGTGTACAGAAACTTGGGGGTGCGCCCCGCAGCGCTTAATGACCGCAGCGCGGCGTCCAGCTCCTCGGGTATCAACCCCTCGTCGTCCATCGGCACCTGCACCACCTGCGCCTGGTACGAGGCGAAGGTGGTCAGCGCCCCGACATAGGACGGTGCCTCAGCGAGCACCACGTCTCCCGGGTCGCAGAAGATCCTGGTCACCATGTCCAGCGCCATCTGGGAGCCGACGGTCACCGTGACGTCGTCCGCGTGTGCCCGGATCCCCTCCAGGGCCATCACCTCGCAGATCCGCTCGCGAAGCTCCGGAGTGCCCTGCGCCGAGCCGTACTGCAGCGCCGTCATCCCCTGGGTGGCGACCATCTGGGCAAGCTCGTCAGCCAACGAGTCCAACGGCAAAGCCGGCAAGTACGGCATTCCGCCGGCTAAGGACACCACCTCGGGGCGGCTGGCCACCGCGAACAGCGCTCGGATCTCCGATGCGGTCATGCCCGCGGTGCGCTGGGCGTAACGGTGCAGGTGCGGATCGAGGTCTCGTTGGGTGGGCTGTTTGCGGCAGGGTGGATCAGGCGTGGGGGCGGGAGTCATATGTGCGCCTTCGCTGCGGTTGCGGGTCCCCTGGCAGTGTAGAGGTCAGCGTCACGGTGCCCGCCGTCTTCACTCCATGCCGCACATCGGCATATGCTGCGCCAGGCGCTGTGCCCACCGCTGGCGCGCGCTCGTGGAGTTCAGGGAGGCCCAGTGTCACGTCGAGTGGTCGGCGTCACCCTGGACAATCTCCAGTTGCTGCCGAAGCAGTGTCGGCGTTGCGTTTTCTGGGAACTTGCCCCGCATATCCGGGAGCAAGCGGAGGACTTCGGCCAGACTGAACTGGAGAAGGAGTCCTGGGTCTCCAGCGTGCTGCTGGAGTGGGGTTCCTGCGGGCGGATCGTGATGTCCGGAGACGTGCCCGCTGGCTACGTGCTCTATGCGCCGCCCGGCGCGGTGCCGCGGGCGTCAGCGTTTCCCACCTCACCGGTCAGCGCCGATGCCGTGTTGCTCACCGCGTTGAAGGTGTTGCCTGAGTTCAGCGGTGGCGGCTTGGGCCGGATACTGGTGCAGTCGGTCGCCAAGGATCTGACCCGGCGCGGTGTGAAGGCCATCGAGGCCTTCGGTGATGCCCGCCCCACCCAGGAGTCCACCTGCGTGGTCCCGGCCGAGTTCCTGCAGCAGGTCGGTTTCAAGACGGTGCACGCGCACTCGCGTTGGCCCCGGCTGCGCTTGGAGCTGCGCACCGCGCTGACCTGGAAGGAAGACGTCGAGGCTGCCCTGGAACGGCTGCTGACGTCGGTGACGCTCCACAACGTCGAGCCCAGTTTGCGGCCGGCCTGACGGGACTACTCCGCGCGGGCGAGCTCGCCGCGTAGCAGGTCGGCGAAGGTGAACGTGCCGGTCGGCTGATCGTTCTCGCCCAGCAGGTAGAGCCGCTTGACGGCGACCACCAGCCCCTCGGCGACCACATCGCGGAACGCCGGCTCGAGCAGTTTGCGGCGGTCCTCAGAGTTGGTCAGGTAGCCGAGTTCCATCCGTACCGCGGGCATCTGCGTCATCCGCAGCAGCTCCCAGGTCTTGGGATGGGTTCCGCAGTCGAGCATCCCGGTACGGGCGGTTAGCTCGCGCTGAATGAACTCGGCCAGCGCCTCCCCGAGCGTGGAGCTGGTCCCGTTGCTGGTGCCGAAGTGAAATGTCGCCAAGCCATGTGCCAGCTCCGTGTGATGGCTGTCGGTGTGCAGGGACAGCACCACGTCAGCACCCGCGGTGTTGGCGAAGGCGGCGCGCTCGGCCTCGGTGGGGTTGGTGTCCCGGCTGCGGGACAGCAGCGTCTCGATCCCGGTAGCAGCCATCCGGCCCACGAGCCGCTGGGCCAGGTCCCACATCAGGTCTGCCTCGGTCGCTGCGTCGACGACGATGCCTTGTTCG
This sequence comes from Pseudonocardiaceae bacterium, assembly GCA_036266995.1. Taxonomy (GTDB): domain Bacteria; phylum Actinomycetota; class Actinomycetes; order Mycobacteriales; family Pseudonocardiaceae. The sequence continues at coordinate 31,771 of DATAWX010000121.1, forward strand.
GAGCCGCCGTGGCAGGGATCGATGATGATCCGCTTGCCGCGCAGCGCCGGCCCGGCCCGGCGGGCCCGTTCCTGTTCGCGAAGCAACACGGGCCTACCACCGCGTACCTTGGGTTGCAGCTGGCGCAGCGCCCGCAGGGTGGCGGGCCCGCATACCCCGTCGACCAGCAGGCCATAGTCACGTTGGAAGCTGCGCAATGCGGTTTCGGTCTTCGAGCCGAAGACCCCGTCCGCCCGGTAGGCGTCATAACCCAGCTCGAGCAACCGTTCCTGCAGCGTGCACACATCGTCGCCGCGCATCGGGCAAGCAGTGAGATAGCTGAGCAGCCGGCATCCGAATCCCAGACGCGCGTCGCACAAAGCCTGGTAGGTGGCCCGCCCGACGATCCCATCGCTGATCAGACCGCGGCGCTGCTGGAAGGCGCGGACCGCGTGCTCCACGGTGATGTCGAAGATGTCGGGCTCTGCGGCGGCTGCCTCGCCGCCAGATTTCGACGGCGGCAGCAACCTCTGCGCGGTCAGCAGCGCTCGCAGCTGTGTCACCGTCTGCCCGGTGTCGCCGCGGCGTAGCAGCTGCATTCAGCCTCGCTTCAGATCGGTACGGAACAGGTGGAGTGCGGTGAAGCATCACTAGGGATCGCCCCGCCGGACAGGACGCGTCCCAGGGTAATCGGTTGCCTGCCGCGACGAAGAGCCTGGCCATTGCTCAGCGCAGCGGGTACAGATCAGCTCAGGTAGTCGGCCAGGTCTGCCAGCAGCGCAGCCTTGGGCTTGGCGCCGACGATCTGCTTCACCGGCTTGCCGCCCGAGAAGAGAATCATGGTCGGAATCGACATGATCTTGTAGTCCCGTGGGGTGCTGGGGTTGGCGTCGATGTCCATCTTCGCGATGGTGAGCTCGTCGGCGTGCTCCGAGGCGATCTCTTCGAGCACCGGCGCCACCTGCTTGCACGGGCCGCACCAGGTGGCCCAGAAGTCCACCAAGACCGGCTTCTCGCTGCCGAGCACGTCGTCGGCGAACGAATCATCGGTCACGATCACGGTCGACTTGTCTGCCATTTCATCTCCTGTGTGTGGTCCTGCGCGTGGTCGGCGTGGTCCGCGTGTGGTCAGCGCGCGGGATGGAATGGGAGATCAGGATGTGGCACCGTAGCCACCGCCGACGAACTCGGCAGCCACCTGAGCACGCGGGTCGGCATGCTCAGCGAGCCAACGTTCGGCGTCGATCGCGGCCGCGCATCCGGTACCCGCGGCGGTGATGGCTTGCCGGTACGTGTGGTCCACCAGGTCGCCGCACGCGAATATGCCGTCGACGCTGGTAGCCGTGGACGGTGCCGCGACCAGTACGTAGCCGGCTGCGTCGGTGTCCAGCTGGCCGCGGACCAGCTCACTGCGCGGGTCGTGCCCGATCGCCACGAACATGCCAGAGACCGCCAGCGTCTCACCGTCGGAAAGCTCCAGGCCGCTGACGCCGCCATCGCCGGTTACCCGGTCGACGGTCACCCCGGTCCGCCAGTGGATCTTGTCGTTGTCCCGCGCGCGCTCGAGCATGATCTTCGAGGCGCGGAACTCGTCGCGTCGATGCACCACGGTCACCGATCGCGCGAACTTGGTCAGGAAGGTGGCCTCCTCCATCGCGGAGTCCCCACCGCCGATGACGGCGATGTCCTGGTCGCGGAAGAAGAAACCGTCACAGGTCGCGCAGGAACTGACGCCACGGCCGAGCAGTTCCTGCTCTCCGGGGACGTTGAGGTAGCGGGGCTGTGCGCCCATCGCGAGTATCACCGACCGGGCCAGGTAGGTGGATTCATGCACCATGACCCGCTTGATATCACCGGTCAGCTCGACCGAGGTGACATCCTTGGGCTGCAGTTCGGCACCGAAGCGCTCGGCCTGGGCCCTGAACTGCTCCATCAGATCCGGGCCCATGATCCCGTCGCGGAACCCCGGGTAGTTCTCCACCTCTGTGGTGGTCATCAACGCGCCGCCGTACCGGCTTCCCTCGAAGACCAGCGGGTCCAGCTGGGCCCGACCGGTGTAGATCGCGGCGGTGTAACCAGCCGGACCCGAGCCGATGATAATGACGTCCCGGATCTGATCGCTCACGTTGGCCACAACACGATCCTACGGACCGATGTTCCCGCCCCAGTTGGCCGCTCTCCAAGTACCGCCAACCTGGGGCGCCGGCGCTGTCAACAGCCACCAACGTCGGGGTCTTGGGTGGTGGGACCGCGCCTGCTTCAGTTCAGCCGGCTCAGGTCAGTTGGCGCCGGATGTCGAGAAGGTGATGGCTGACCTCATGGAGGGTGTGTACGGCTACCCATCGCAGAGTTCGCTCGGCCAGCGTCGGGTAGTTGTACATGATGCGGCGGTCCCAGTCCTCGGGACTCAGGCGGTTGAGGACATTGCTGAATAATTGCGCCGCGTCGCCGAGTTGGCGGCCGACATCCGCCGGTTGCTGGTCGGCGTAGCCGTCATGGTCGGCTCGTTCGTCGCGGCCCATGGGGTTGAATGCGGGCCGATCCATGCGGCGGCCGGCGAGCACCCGTTCCCGTTGCACCAGTAACACGTCTCGTAGGTGGCAGCCGTACTCCAGCGGCGACCAGGTGGCGGGCTCGGCGCGGGACCGCACGTCGACGTCGCGGCCACCCAGCAGGCTTACGAACTCGGCGACACCGGTGACGATCAACGAAGCGGCATCAGGCACCTTGGTCATGCTGTACTCGAAGCCGCACTGCTCACAGCGGTCCATTCCCGCACACTATGGAAGCAGCGTGGGTCGCGGTAGGCAGGAGACTCCCAGGCGGGCACCATGGCGAACGTGGTCGACTCCGCCATCTCGGGGCGGGGATGGCGGAGTCGAGTTGGTGGGTGGGTTTAGAGGACGTGTGCTGTGGTGTTGTCGTCGCTGAGGACGTGGTCGACGTTGACCAGGCCGTGTTGGTGGACTTGGCTTT
>DATAWX010000122.1:0-7106 GCA_036266995.1 Pseudonocardiaceae bacterium
TTCTTCTTCAAGACGCACTACCCACACAACAAGGTCGTGGGCGGAGGCTTCTTCAGCAGCTCAGCCCGGCTGGCCGTCTCCGAGGCATGGGAACTGTTTGGCGAGGCCAACGGGGTGGGGAGCGTCGGAGAGATGCGCGCCCGGATCGGACGGTACAGACGCACGCCGATCAGCTCGGGCGAGGATCCTGTCATCGGGTGCTTGTTTGTCAGGGACGTGCGATTCTTCCCCGAGGACGCCGCAGCCGATGCTCCACCCGCCTTCTCGCCTAACATCGTGCAGGGTAAGAGCTACGACTTGGCCGATCAGGCTGTGGAGCCATACTTCCAAGAGTTGCTGCTATGGCTGCTCGGCACGGATATCGAGATTGATCTCAGCCAGCCCTGGCACCGCGAGGGGCCGGTATTCGGTGACCCACGACTGGCGCCCTACCGGCTAGGCCAGCAGTCGTTTCAAGCCGTCGTGCTCAACGCCTACCACCGGCGCTGCGCAATCACCGGAACACACATACCTCCGGTTCTGCAGGCCGCTCACATCCGGCCGGTTACCTCCGGAGGCGAGCACCGGCTGGACAACGGGCTGTTGCTCCGGTCGGACGTCCACACACTGTTCGACCGCGGGTACATCGGCGTTGACCCCCGCTGTCGTCTGCAAGTCAGCCCGCGGCTACGCGACGATTTCGGCAACGGCGAGCAGTTCTACTCTCAGGCCAACCAGGTGATCGCGCTACCCGACCGCCGGGCCGACCGGCCAAACCCCGAGTTCCTGGAATGGCACCTGGACGAGGTGTTCAAGGCGTCCTGACGCCAAGAGCGCGACTGGACGGACGCCTACCAGCCCGAACTACCTGAGCAGTCCCCCACCTGCATCGGAAGGTCGATTATCAGCCGGATTGCCCACTAGGTACTCCTCGGACAGATGTGGCGCGTCTATGAAATGTCGATGCGCTGCTGCGATCGCCGCGGCCAAGCCGATCGAGGATTCGGAGAGTTTGATGGGTAACACAGTAAAGAGCAGTGCTCGAGAAGCTTTTGACCTTAACATGTCAGACGCAGAGATGCTAGTCGAGCTCGCTAAGTTACTGGATAACAGACGCACTCGTCGTATGCGACTCGAACTCCGAGAGCGCCTTGGAACCGTTCTCGGTATCGCCAAACGTAGATGGCCAGAGATGGAATGCCTAGAAAATGACAGAATATTCGTCATTTTCAAACCTGGGCATGCGCAGTGGCGAGGACAACTGGAAAGCAAGAATCTCAGCCCCCTGCTTCGGCAGGCGCTCGTCGCAGCGTGTGCGGCTATTGAGACCTTCTGCGCCGATCGAGTGATGGAGCTCTACGGCACCGCAAGAAAGAGCAGCCCACCACCATCTCGTCTGTTGGCGCTGACTATGACCGTCGAGAATTACATCGCGATAGAGGAGAGATACGAACGCCGCTCGTGGGGGCTGCGCCAGGTCGTCGAGCTGGAAGTACGCAAACGAGCCAGTCCAGCTCCAGCACAGATCGGGGAGCTGTTCGGGATCGTCGGACAGAAGAATCTCCTCAACCGCATTGACGTACGACGGAGAGTTCCAAAGGGTACGTCCACGCACGCACTCGAGAAGATAGTGGAACGTCGTAATCTTATAGCTCATACTGGCGATAGGAAGGGGAGGAGTCGCGCGACTATCAGCGTGGCTGAGGTCGAAGAAGATCTGAAGACCGTGGCGTCGATCATATCGGCATTGGACGAAGAAACCTCCGTCCCGGTTAATTCAATGCGGCCATCAGCAGCGACTCCTCGGGGCGCCAACGCTAAGCCGATAGTTTCCACTACTTGAGTCAGACCCTGTTCCGCGACACGACGTGCGGCCGTTCGCCTGCTTTGCTGGTCTGCACGCTACGCCTTGTGCCATCAGTTCGCCAATTAATCGAGAGGACCTTCAGAATGAGCCAGCCACAAGTTATCGATGAAGCAGCGAATGTTCCGCCGGCGCGGCGCACGAGGCTGCGGGGCGTGTGGCTATATCTCGCCATCCTCGCGACAGTTTATGTGGTCGCGTCACTCGTGCTCGGCGTCGTTAGCTACACGGCGATGCGGAGCGACACTCGGACAATTCAGAGCAACGCCCACCAGATTGAGCAGCTACAGACCGACACGAACGACGACCTCTGTAATCAGCAGGAATACGAGGACGCGACCTGCGAAGGCGGCGACGGCAACGGCTAACCGGGCGGCGCGCAAGAGCCGGGTACGGCCCTGACCGTCGGCGGATGTTCAAACCAGTGCAGATTACGCTGTAGATCCACGACACCGCACGAGCTTCGAGCGTCCTAACCCTAGCGACCATCTCTGGTCGGCCGTTAGGGCTCTCACCAGCGGAAGTCGGCTGGGCAAGGTCCAGTCTTGGGCGTCGGCGCTGTTGCCGGTGTAGAGCTGCAACTGCGTCCCCGACGTCGTGGACGAGTTCGGATCGTCCAGGCACAGCCCGGACTCCGGGTTCACCAGCGCTCCGTTGGTCTTGATCTGCCACTGTTGCGCCCCGGTCCCGTTGCACTGCCACAGCTCGATCAACGTCCCGTTCGACGTCCTGCTGTCGATCACATCCAGACACAGCCCAAGAGCCGAGATCGTCTCGTTCGGTGCGATCGTCCACGACTGCGCGTCGGTGTTGTCACAGCCCCAGATGTGCACCGGATTCCCCGGCGACGTGCTGCTCTGGCTGTCGTCGATGCATAGCGACGACAAAACACCAGACGTAACAGCACCCACCCGCGGGATGGCGGCGCCACCGTATTAGCGGTGTAGGACGGCGGCGCCGCCGAGGCCTCCGACGCCCATGACGTATCAGCCGACGTCCCCAGCGTGTAAGCCAACGTCCCGCCACTGGTGAGCGCAGCCGACGGAGCATAAGCGTCATTCCACGCCGACCCGTTCCCGGTCGCCGACTGCACGTACGGCGCATCATCCGCCGCGCCATTCCCGTGAATCGTCAGCGTCTTACCCGACGGCAACGTCACCACTGCCGACATGAACATCGGCGAACCCAAGGCCAGCGTCGTGTTCAGGTAGTCGGCCATCGCCGTGTCACCGCCCTTGGCCGCGACCAAGCCGACCACGTCGAACGGCACCATCCCGGTGTAAATTCACGAATCCGCCTCCACGAGACACAGTGCCTCCAGTTGCGTCTGCGGACGGTAGACATGTGAGCCGGGGAAGCCCCGAGCAGAACACCGTCATGACCTGAGCTGCGCCTGTCCACTGCTCGCGCATAGTCAGCGAAACGGTGTCAGATTCTGGCACCCGCGTACAGGCACCAGCAGGCGCAGCCCCCGTCCGCGCAGCGAGGCGGGTTACGATAAGTAGGCCGACGCAGGGAGCCGGAGATCATGACGCGGGCTGTGCACATCCCCTACACCGTGGAGCAGGACGAGGACGGGGTGTGGTGCGCGCACGCGCTTTTGCGACCTGGCGTGGGCGCGAACGGCGAAGGCGACACTCCTGAGGCCGCGGTCGCCGACCTGCGGGAGGCGCTTGAAGGGCTGATCGCCGAGTTCGGTGCACCGCAAGAACTCACCCTCATGGTGGACGTCGCCTGATGCCACCCGTCCCATCTCTGCCCGGCGAGCGGATCGTCCGGGCACTAGAGAGAGCCGGTTTCAAGGTGGCCCGCGTAAGAGGCAGCCATCACATCATGCGGCACCCTGATGGACGCGGCACGACGGTCCCGGTAGCAAGTACGTCCCGGCTCGCCTCGGCCTGGGCCTGCGGTACGGCATAACTGGATCGGCGATTCACGTGCTGGCGGCTGCGGCGCCTTCGAACAGGGCGGTGGCGATGGTGGCCAGGTCGGGGGCGATCTCGTGCAGGTCGGGTTCGGGCTCTCGCTCGAGAGCCTCGCAGACGAGGTCCCGCGCGGCCAGCGCGACACCGAGGTAGGCGCGGTGCGGGAGCGGTCCCAGCCCAGGATGGCGGGTGCGGATCTCTGCGTGCCGCGCAGCGAGCATGGTGGCGAAGCCACGGGCCGCTACCCAGCGGCGCTCGCGCGCGGCACGCCCGGCGGTGTCCATTTCGAGGAGGAAGGCCCGGGTGGCGGTGAGGTCGCGGGACAGCGCCCCCAGATACCCGGCGAGGATGGCCTCGACGTGGCGGCGCCAGGGCTCGGCCGGGTCGAAATCCGGAGTAATGGCGACGGCGATGATCGCGGCGAACCGGTCGTAGGCGGCGAACAGGCACTCCTGCTTGCCCGCGAAATGCTGGTAGAAGCTGGTACGGGAGACGCCGGCCCGGCCGACGAGATCGCCAATAGTGACGGCCGCGTAGCCACGCTCGGCCATCAAATCGGTCAGCGCTGACATCAGCCGGGTGCATTGCGACTCGGCGACCTGCTCTTCGGTCAGCCGGTGCGGCCCACGCGGGAGCGTGACCGGCACGCCGGAGACGTCGCCGGGCGCGAGTTCGTCCATTTCTTCCCTTGACAGTGGTGTACTGGGCAGTATCTCATTCATGGCATGGCCAGACATCTCCCCCACTGTCTCGCAGCACTCGCCCTCGCCGCAGGTGTCACCGCCGGCGCGGCGATCACCGGAGCCGGGCCGGCCGCGCAAGCCGCGCAGTCGGCTCAGGGGGGGACCGCGCCGGGTACTGTCCCGGCCGTGCCCGGTGCGGTGCCGACCACCTCGATCGAGCTCACCGGCGGGTTCCTCGTGCCGCAGTTCACATCGGTGCCCGAGCATCCCGGCGTCAGCTCGTACTTCTACGGGCACGACCAGGGCGCGGCGCATGCTTCGCAGCCCAGTTACGTCACCGCTCGCTGGTACAACTTGCCGGCGATCAAGCCGACCGCGCCGGGCGGAAAGGCGATCTTGTCGCACGTGAGCACGGCGGCGCCACAGTTGTCGATCAACCAGTTCGAGGGCCTGACCATCCCCGGCCAGTACTACCTGCTGTCCGAAAACCCGCTGATACTCAACCCGTACGCCGTCTCCGACCCGGAGATCGCCTACCCGCTGATGTGGCAATTCAAGGGGCGGGGCAGCCTGACGGCGTGCGGCACGGAGGCTGTCAACGTGGTCACCCAGGCGCTGCACGACTACAGCGGCTCCAATCCGTGGCGGCTGGCCGCGCAAGACGTGCCCACCCTGTACTACGCCGGCGGCGGCTCGAGCGCCGATCCCCGCCAGACGCTGGCCTTCAACGCCCTGCAGGCGTTCACCGCCACCCAGCAGGTCTCGGCCACGGTCAAGAGCCCGTCCAGCATCAACGGCGGGGGCGCCGGGTTCACCGGCGGCATCGGCCTGCCCACGCTCGCGGGCACCGGAACCCTCGGCGCCAGCGAGGAAGAGAGCACTCAGACCACGTACAACTACACCAACGAGAGCAAGACCAAGGAAGATTACGTCTGGCTGAGCACCCAGGCCGACTACTACACCACCGTCGGCGTGCCTTACGTCTTCTACAAGCCGGCCACCGGCAGCACGGTCATGGCCGAATACCCCGACGGCCTCGGCCCCTGGCTGCACCCGGGCACATTGCCTGCCAACTGGGACGGCGACCTCGGCTCCTGGCAGGCCGCCGAATCCGACCCCGGCATCCCATCGGACACCTCGCTGACGTTCCCATGGCTCAGCAAGGGCACCTGCTACGTCGGCGAGTCCCTGACCCTGGCCCGGATCCTGCACCCCAACGAGGCAGGACTGCACCTCATCGCCCAGTCCCCCTTCAAAGCCGGCGCCTGACCGCCCCGACACGCGAACCCGATGCCGTGTCTCCGGGGGTGGGCAGGTGGTGTGCCCGGTGGGAAGCTGGGTGAAGGCTGTCTGCCGCGCGCCGGGCCATGCGCCCGGCGAGTGAGGAGTTCGCATGTTCGCCACCAGGATCACGCCGCTCCGAGCCGTCGTTGCCGCCGCTGCGTTAACCGCGGTATTACCGGCCACAGCCGCTGCGGCGTCGGCCAGCTCATCCAGTTCGACGGCGCCTGACACACCGGTGACCAGGGTCGCGGACTTCATCGCGAGCCCGTCCGCCCTCGGCTCCGCGGGTGGACTGATCACGCTGTCCGCGGTCGTCAAGAACGCCACGAGCTGCGTTTTCTCCGCGCAACCAGCGGTCAGCGGGCTGCCCGCCACGGTGGCCTGCTCGTCGGGCACGGTGCAGGAGAACGTGACCCTTCCCGCCAACGCGGCGACCACGCCGGTCAAGTACACGTTCGGCCTGGCCGTGACCGGGAGCACCACGGTCACGGCCAGGCCGGTGAAGTTCGTGGTCTCCGGTGACGGCACCCAGAAGGGGTTCGTCAGCACGGCCAGCAACTACGGCGGCTATTGCGGCCTCCTGTCGTCCGGCGGGGTTGACTGCTGGGGATGGAACGACTACGGCACCCTGGGCAACGGCACCTCGGTCTCCTACAGCAAGGTCGCCCAGCCGGTGTCCGGGATCGGCGGCGCCGGCGTGCTGACCGGCGCGGTCAGTGTCGTGAGCGACGACAACGCCTCTACGTGCGCGGTCCTCACCTCCAGCGGCGTCGCCTGCTGGGGAATCAACGACCACGGGGAACTCGGCGACGGCACCACGCCTTACTACAGCGCCGTCCCGACCGCGGTTGTCGGCGTGGGCGGAACCGGGACGCTCAGTGGCGTCCTCAGCCTCACACCCGTGGCCGATACCGGGTACTGCGCCCTGCTGACCTCGGGTGGAGTGGACTGCTGGGGCGGCAACACGGACGGCCAGCTGGGCGACGGAACGATGACGGGGCCTGACAACTGCGCGCAGGGCGCCTGCGCGGACACGCCGGTCCCGGTCAGCGGAGTCGGCGGAACCGGCCAGCTCAGCGGTGTAGCGGGCCTCGCCGGCAACGGAGGGTCAGGCTATTGCGCCGTCCTGTCCTCTGGTGGGGTCGACTGCTGGGGCGCTGGGCCCGATCCCAGTCTCGTCCCGGTGCCTGTCCCCGGAGCGGGCGGAGTCGGCGTGCTGTCCGGTGTGATGAGTGTGGTCGGTGACGGTATCGACCTGTGCGCCCTGCTGACCAGCGGAGGGGTGGATTGCTGGGGTCAGAACACCTACGGCGAGCTCGGGAACGGCACCACCACCGACGGCCCGTATCCGGGGCCCGTGTCTGGTGCCGA
>DATAWX010000123.1:0-40772 GCA_036266995.1 Pseudonocardiaceae bacterium
GCGTGATCAACATGGCCCACGGCGAGTTCATGATGGCGGGCGCCTACACGGCCTTCGTGGCTCAGGGCTTGATTGCCGACGCGGGAACCTCGCTGCTGCTGGCTGTCCCGATCGGTTTCCTGGTCGGCGGCGTGATGGGCATGGCCCTGGAAGCCACCCTGATCCGCCGGATGTACCACCGTCCGTTGGACACCCTGCTCGTGACCTGGGGTGTTTCGCTGATCTTGCAACAGGCCGCTCGCGACATCTTCGGTGCCCCGAACGTCGATGTCCGCGCCCCGAGCTGGCTATCAGGCAGCGTGAATGTCGGTGCAATCCAGCTGCCGGCGGCCCGGCTGTTCATCCTGGTGCTGGCAGTGGCCGCCGTCGTCGGGCTGTCCCTTCTGCTGAGGACGACATCGCTGGGCCGCCGGATCCGCGGCGTGGTGCAGAACCGGGACCTGGCCGAGACCGTGGGGATTTCCACTCGCAGCACCGACCGGCTCACGTTTTTCATCGGTTCCGGCCTGGCTGGTATCGCCGGTGTGGCGCTCACCCTGCTCGGCTCCACGGGCCCCACTCTGGGTACCAGCTACATCGTCGACGCTTTCCTGGTTGTGGTGGCCGGCGGCATCGGGCAGATCAAGGGTGCCGTGATCGCGGCATTCGGCCTCGGCCTGCTGCAGGCGACGTTCGAGTACTCAACCACAGCAAGCATTGCGAAGGTGATGGTTTTCATCGTGGTCGTGGTCTTCTTACAGATCCGGCCACAGGGCATCTTCAGCGTCCGGACCAGGAGCCTGGCATGACGGTCAGCACTGCACGGCTCCCCGGAATATTCAAGCGCAATTACGGCGTGCTGTTCGGTTTCGTGCTCGGCGCCCTGGCGTTGTTGGTGGTGGCGCCCGCAGTGCTCTCGGACTTCCGGCTCTCGCTGCTGGGCCGGTTCGTCTGCTATGGGATCGTAGCGGTCGGCATCGGCCTGGCCTGGGGGCGCGGCGGGATGCTCACGCTGGGCCAAGGCGTGTTCTTCGGCTTGGGCGGCTATGTAATGGCGATCCACCTCAAGCTCGCCGATGCCGGACCCTCAGGGGTTCCCGATTTCATGCGACTTTACGGATCGGGTCGCCTGCCCATCTGGTGGGAGCCGTTCCGATCCCCGGTGGTGACCCTGGCGGGAGTAGTTTTGATCCCCTCGCTGGTAGCCTTCGGTCTCGGTGCCGCGATCTTCCGCAGGCGGGTTCGCGGCGCGTATTTCGCGATCTTGTCCCAAGCATTGGCGGCAGCCTTCGCAATCCTACTGATCGGCCAGCAAACCACCACCGGCGGGACCAACGGGCTCAATGGATTCCGCTCGTTCTTCGGCTACAACCTGTTCGATCCGGTGAACAAACGGATGCTGTTCTTCATCGCCGCGATCACGCTTCTGGTCATGCTGGCCATCGTCTGGCAACTCTACCGCTCCCGGTACGGGGAGCTGCTCATAGCGGTCCGAGACCAGGAGGAGCGGGTCCGTTTCCTGGGCTATGACCCGGCCAACATCAAGATTGTGGCGTACGTGTTGGCGGCGGCGATGGCCGGCATCGCGGGTGCGTTGTTCGTGCCCATCGTAGGAATCATCTCCCCGGCCAGTGTCGGAGTCGTACCCTCGATCGCATTTCTGATCGGAGTGGCGATCGGCGGCCGCGCCACGCTGTTCGGTCCGGCCCTCGGAGCTATCTTAGTAGCCTGGGCCCAGACCGCGCTCTCGGAGGGTTTCCCGTCGTTCTGGAGTTATTTCCAAGGTGCACTGTTCGTTCTGGTGATCGCCTTCCTGCCCGCCGGACTGTCGTCTGTGAATCTATTGCGTAACCCATTTCTGCGTGCTGGTGACCGAGCCGAGAGCGTTGCGCCGGCACCTTCGACGCGGTCGTCCGGCCCGGTGCGCCCGGTGTCCCCCGAGCCCGGGCTTTCCGAGATCAACGCCGGATCGGAGGCCGGCGGATGACAATGGACGCCGACTATCTGGAACTTTCCGACGTGCGGGTGGTGTTCGACGGGTTCGTCGCTGTCGACGGAGTCTCGATGACCGTGCTGCAAGGCGACCTGCGATTCCTGATCGGCCCCAACGGTGCAGGTAAGACCACGCTGGTCGATGCGATCACCGGACTGGCCCCCGCCACCGGGTCGGTTCGGTTCGGCCGGACGGAACTGATCGGCAAGAAGGTGCACCGGATCGCCCGGCTGGGTGTCGGGCGCACCTTCCAGACAGCCAGTGTCTTCGAGGAGCTGACCGTGCTGCAGAACCTCGACATCGCGGCTGGGGCAGGTCGCTCTGCGCTGTCGCTGCTGCGCCGCCGCTCATCGGTGCCACCGGTGGTCGAGGAAACCATGGACACCGTCGGCCTGACCGCGCAGCGGGACCGCCCAGCAGGTGCGCTCGCGCACGGCCAGAAACAGTGGTTGGAGATCGGCATGCTGCTGGTGCAGAACGCGCGGGTACTGCTGCTCGATGAGCCGGTGGCCGGGATGAGCGCCGACGAGCGCGTGCAGACCGGGGAACTGCTGCGCCGGATCGGCGCCGAGCGCACCGTCGTGGTGGTCGAGCACGACATGGATTTCATGCGCTCCTTCGCCACCTCCGTCACCGTGCTGCATGCCGGCAAGGTGCTCAGCGCCGGCACGGTCGCCCAGGTGCAGGCCGACCCGAAGGTTCAAGAGGTCTACCTCGGCCGTGCGGAGGTTGCCCGGTGACATTGGATGCGGCGAAGTTGAAGGCGGCGACGTTGGATACGGCGATGTTGCACATGACGGACATCCACGTCGGCTACGGGCGGACCACCGTCGTGCACGGCGCGACCATCGGAGTGCCGTCCGGCGGGGTGATCGCCGTGATGGGGCACAACGGCGCCGGCAAGACGACCCTGCTGCGAGCCGCGGTCGGGCTGCTCCAGCCCCGTTCCGGGCGGATCGTGTTCGACGGCGAGGACATCACGCGGATGCGGCCCAACGAGCGGGTCAAGCGCGGCCTGGGCTACGTGCCGCAGGGACAGCAATGCTTCCCGCAACTGACCACCCAGGAGAACCTGCAACTGGTAGCGGACACCCGGCGCGAGGGCGAGAAGCTGATCGCCGAGATGTTGGACCTCTTCCCGGCCCTGGGTGGACTCTTGGCGCGCCGGGCGGGCCTGCTGTCCGGCGGTCAGCGGCAGCAGCTGGCGATCGCCCGGGCATTGATCACGGAGCCGCGGCTGCTGATTCTGGACGAGCCGACCGAGGGCATCCAGCCGTCCGTGGTGGCGGAGATCGAGCAGACCATCCTGTCGTTGACCTCCCGCGGCGGCCTGTCAATCCTCCTGGTCGAACAACACGTCGGCTTCGCCCTAGCCGCGGCGAGCCGCTACTACGTCATGGAAGCCGGCCGGATCACCTCCACCGGCACCGGTGGCGCCACCGCCCACGCCGACGTCCGAGCAGCCATGGCCATCTGAGAACGCATGGGCGGCGACACCGAGCCGCCTCAAACACCACCCTCCGGTTTTGTGCCCTGTTCGGCGGCCAGGATGGTGACCATCTCGGTAGGGATCCGGAACGCTTCTGCTTTCACCCCACGGTAGACCGGCGTGAGAGCGGGTTCGACACCATCGGCGACAACATCGGCGCTCTGCAGTTCGGCGGTGATGCGTGCGGTCGGCCTGGTGAAGCCGCGCAACATGCGGTCATCGTCGTAGCCGCAGATTTGGTAGATCTCGTCACGAATGATCGTGCCGCCTCGGGCGGCTGCGACACGGATGACGTCTGCCTGTTCGCAACCCTCCGTTTCAAGATGCTCAAGGAGAGCGGCTACTCCTGGTGCGGACCAGGTAGGGACCGTCGTGGTTTCTCGGCTAACCCGCTCTACGTCATCCACTGACTCGCGACTTACGGTGATTTTCAGAGTCGCAGCACGCTTCAACAAGTCAATGGGGCGCATCATGAAAAATCGTCGTCCGCAAGTGTCGCGCAGCTCGGCGGTGAGCTCGACTCTCGGGCCAAGAAATTCGGACCGGTATCGCCACCACCAGTCCGGCTTTTCGTCGCCCGTTACGAGGAGTACATCGAGGTTTCGTCTAGTGGCTTCTTGAAGTGTCTGATGCCACACGAGATAGTCTCCCGCGGCGCCTTCCGGGAGAGTGGAGTCGATCTTTTCGGCATCGAGGTAACCCGGTGGTTGCTGACGAGAAACCCGTGTGTTGCCCTCATCGACAGCTGCCTGCCAGTCGGCTTCGTCTGGCGCAGCACCGACCTTCCGGTCAAGGAGAGCCTCGAGTTCCTGCAGGACAGGTTCGTCGCTCGCGCTACCGACCATCTGTGGCGTCCCAGGGGCATGGACTTGGATGATCTGCTGGAGCTCACCGTACAGGGTGGTGATCTTGTCGATCAGCGCGTCTCGCTCGGACGCCTCGATCGCCGTTGTCTTAGCCCATTGATGGAGAGCTTCCGCCGCCGCGTTCCGTTGCTTTTCCAAGGCGTTGAGCGCTTGTTCGGTGCCTGCGCCCCGGCTGACGAGCGCACTGACTCTGTTGCGCCAGAACTCTCGCATCACCTGATGTGGAACCCAGAGACGCTCACCCAGGCTCCGCATTACTCCCAAGAGATCGTTTCGCGTCGACTCGTTGTAGCGGTAGAGGTTCAACAGGATATTGGTGTCGAGGACCACAAGTGCAGATTGCAGTGCGGAGTTCAGTTCGTCTTCCGTCGGCAGGCGGTAACCGTGGAAGTCGTCATAGATGCCGCGGTTGACCTGTCCGCTCACAACGAAATCCGCCTCTCATTGTGCAAGTCGCCGATGGCTACCGCTGCGACACTGCTGGTTAGGTTCGGCACGCTTCCTGTCATCAACAGGGATGGTAATGCAAGTCCTCGGCGTTAGTCTCGTCTCGTCAGCCACTCCTGTCCCCGAGGAGGTGTGGAGATCCGTTTGCAGATGTGCCAGGGATGGCAACTTTGGGGGAGAAGGTGCCGTTGGTGGCACGTCTCCACGCTGGGACAGTCCTTACCCGGGTATCACGGACAGTGACATCAGGTAGGTGGCGCTCGACTCCGGTACCAGCGGAGGTCGCCGCCGGCACGCTGCTGATGGCTGACGCGGTTGCCGGTGAACGCTTGCGGTGGATGATCGGCGCAGCCTCCCGTGGACCTGGAATGGTCGGGGGGTGTGGGTGGTTGTATGGGATGTCCGGGCCGGGTGGACTGTGTCCCCCGGGTCCACATCAAAATCGCCACCGCGGAAGATCGTTCGGCCGAAGCCGCGGTGTGCCCTTCGCCGAGAGGCGACCAGCACGCTCGGCCCGGACGGTCTTCGCTCAGCAACTTTAAGGATGGCGCGTTATGAAGGGTGATCGCACCGAGATTGTTATCGACGCCGGCGGCACCACCCGGACATATGAGATCGAAGCGACCCGCAACGGTCGTCGGGTGGAGATCACTCATGGGCGCGGCATTGTGGAGGTCACCGAGGTCACCCGTGGCGGCACGGCGGTACGCACCGCGCGGTTCATGGCCTCCCGCGTCCTCGCCCTGGTTGAGCATCCGGCCGCAAGACCAGCTACCCGCGACGACGCGGTGGCCGTTCCTCGACCTCGGGCGGGTGGCAGCTCGACCGTCCATCGGCACGCCGAAGCGGTCTGACGGTCATACTCAGTGACCCACACTCATTGACCGCCGCTGGGCTGGTGAGGAAGGGATCGCCATGTTGCTGTCGCCGCATGAGCAGGAGAAGCTTCTCATCCACGTGGCTGGACAGCTGGCCAGGGAGCGGCGAGCCAGGGGACTGCGGCTCAACTACCCCGAAGCGGTCGCGCTGATCACCTCGTGGGTCTTGGAGCGAGCGCGTGACGGGCGCAGCGTCGCCGACCTGATGGCGGGCGGCCAGCGCGTACTCAGCCGAAGGGACGTCATGGACGGCGTGCCGGAGATGATGACTTCGGTGCAGGTCGAGGCGACTTTCCCGGACGGCACCAAGCTTGTCACCGTGCATCGGCCGGTCCAGTGACCGACGGGCCCGGGATACCCGGTGAGCTGCTGCTCTCCGATGAATCCGTCGAATTAGGGTCGCGGACCGGTAGTGAGCTAGTCGTGCTGAACACCGGCGACCGGCCGATCCAGGTCGGGTCGCATTACCACCTCGCCGCGGCGAATCCGGCGCTGGAGATGGATCGGGGAGCCGCTCTCGGGATGCGGCTGGCGGTTCCCGCCGGCACGTCGGTGCGTTTCGAGCCCGGTATCGAACGGATAGTGCGGATTGTGCCGCTGGGCGGTGCCCGCACCGTGCCCGGCCTGAGGCTGGATGCACCGGATCCCAGAACGGTAGCCCATGGAGCCGTCAGCTCAGCCAGATGGACGGTCGAACGAAGCCGCTACGCCACGCTCTACGGCCCCACCGGCGGTGACCGGGTGCGCCTAGCCGACACCAACCTGCTAGTTGAGGTCACCGAGGACCGCTGCCGCGGGCCGCACGGTGGAGATGAGGCAGTCTTCGGCGGTGGCAAGGTGATTCGGGAGTCGATGGGCCAGGCCCGGGCTTCCCGGGCGGACGGTGCACCGGACCTGGTGATCACTGGCGCGGTCGTGCTGGACCACTGGGGGGTGGTCAAGGCTGATATCGGGGTGCGAGACGGCCGGATCGTCGGCCTGGGCAAGGCCGGGAACCCGGACATCATGGACGGGGTGCATGCCGCACTGGTCATCGGCCCGGGGACCGAGGTGATCGCCGGCAACGGAATGATCCTGACCGCCGGGGCAGTGGACTGCCATGTGCATTTGATCAGCCCGCAGCAGGTACCTGAGGCACTGGGGTCGGGTGTCACTACCTTGATCGGCGGCGGTACCGGACCCGCCGAGGGCACCAAGGCGACCACCGTGACGCCCGGTGCCTGGTACCTGGCCCGGATGCTGGAGTCCTTAGACGAGCTTCCGGTGAATATCGCGCTGCTCGGCAAGGGCAACACGGTGGGCGAGGCGGCGCTGTATGAGCAGGTAGCGGCCGGGGCCAGCGGTTTTAAGCTGCACGAGGACTGGGGATCCACCCCAGCGGCGATCGACGCCTGCTTGCGAGTCGCCGATCGCACCGGAGTGCAGGTGGCCATCCACACCGACACCCTCAACGAGGCCGGTTACGTCGCGGACACGGTGGCCGCGATCGCCAGGCGAACCATTCACGCGTACCACACTGAGGGCGCCGGCGGCGGCCACGCGCCGGACATCATCACCGTCGCTGCGCTGCCTAACGTGCTGCCCAGCTCGACCAACCCGACCCGCCCGCACACCGTGAACACCCTCGATGAGCACCTCGACATGCTCATGGTCTGTCACCACCTCAACCCGGCTGTGCCGGAGGACCTCGCCTTCGCCGAAAGCCGGATCCGGCCGTCCACCATCGCGGCCGAGGACCTGCTGCACGACCTCGGAGCCATCTCGATGATCGGGTCGGACTCGCAGGCTATGGGCCGGGTCGGCGAGGTGATCCTGCGGACCTGGCAGACCGCGCACGTCATGAAGCGCCGGGTCGGCGCGTTACCCGGGGACCCGGAGACCTCGGACAACCTGCGGGCGCGGCGCTATGTGGCCAAGTACACGATCTGCCCGGCCATCGCGCACGGGCTCGACGGTGAGGTCGGTTCGGTCGAAGTGGGCAAGCTCGCTGACCTGGTGCTGTGGCAACCGGCGTTCTTCGGAGTGCGGCCGAGCATCGTGCTCAAGGGGGGCATGATCGCCTGGGCGGCGATGGGCGATTCCAACGCCTCCATCCCGACCCCGCAGCCGGTGCTACCGCGGCCGATGTTCGGAGCTGCCGCGGCGACTGCCGCCGCTACGTCGGTGCACTTCGTGGCTCCCGCTGCCGTGCAGGATGGCCTCGCCGACCGGCTGGCGGTACGGCGCAGGCTGGTAGCGGTACGCGACACCCGTGCGCTGGGCAAAGCTGATATGCCGCGCAATGATGCACTGCCGCGCATTGAGGTCGACCCGGAGACGTTCACGGTCCGAATCGACGGCCAGGTAGTCGAACCTGCGCCAGCGGAGGAACTCCCCATGGCGCAACGTTACTTCCTGTTCTGATGACTGCTCTGGCGTCGCTGTTACTGGCGGATTCGCGGTTGCCCACAGGTGGGCACGCGCATTCGGGTGGGGTGGAGGCGGCTGTCGAGCGCGGTCTGGTCCGTGACGAATCCGACCTCACGCTGTTCCTGGCCGGCCGGCTGCGCGGTACCGGGCCGGTGGTCGCCGCGGTCGCCGCGGCCGGCTGCTTGCTGGCGGCGGACACCGCGCCGGTGGACTGGGGGCGCTGGGATCTTGCGGTCAGTGCCCGTACCCCGTCAGCCGCCATGCGGGAGGCATCCAGAGCGCAGGGCGGCGCGCTGTTGCGCACCGCTCGTCGAATCTGGCCGTCCGCTGCCCTGGAGGCGTTGCATCGCACCGGCCGCCCGCACCACCCGCTCGTGCTCGGCGTCGTCGTGGCCGCAGCTGGAGATAGTGCCGACGTTGCCGCGTCGCTCGCACTGCACCACCTGCTTGGTGGGGCCTGCGCGGCCGCGGTACGGCTGCTGGGGCTGGACCCGATCGCTGTCGCCGCTGTGCAGGCGCGCGCGAACCAGTCCGCCGAGCAGGTCGGTCTGGCTGCGGCTCGGGTGGGGCGCGAGGCCGTCACCCGTCAGGACGCCCGCTTGCTGCCCAGCACCAGCACTCCACTGCCGGAGGTACTGGCCGAACTGCACACGCGCACGGGGGTGACTCTTTTTGCCTCATGAGGACCGGGCGCTGCGAATCGGCGTCGGGGGGCCGGTGGGTAGCGGCAAGACCGCGCTGGTCGCGGCGCTGTGCCGGACGCTGCGCGAGGAGCTGTCGCTGGTGGTGGTGACCAACGACATCTACACCACCGAAGACGCCGACTTCCTGCGTACCAACGGCGTGCTATCCGACGACCGGATCCGGGCGGTGCGCACCGGCTGCTGCCCGCACACCGCGATCCGCGACGACATCACCGCCAACCTGGATGCGGTGGAACAGCTCACCACCCGCCATGATCCCGACCTGGTACTGGTAGAAAGCGGCGGGGACAACCTCACTGCCATCTTCAGCTACGGCCTGATCGACGCGCAGATCTTCGTGCTCGATGTGGCCGGTGGTGACAAGGTGCCCCGCAAGGGCGGACCCGGGGTTACTCGATCTGACCTGCTGGTGATCAATAAGATCGATCTCGCTCCGCTGGTCGGCGCGGACCTGGAGGTGATGCGCCGCGACGCATTGGCGGTCCGTGGTGATCGGCCTACCGTGCTGATCTCGCTGCGGGAGCGCCCAGATGCCGGACCGGTCGTGGATTGGGTTCATAGCCTGCTGCGGCCGGTCGTAAACCGGTGAGAGCTCGGACGGAGCTTGCGGTCGAACGCGGTTCCGATGCTGACTGCATCCGGTGGCGTTGCGCCCCTCCGATCGTGGTGCGCCGGACCGGTCCTCACCGGGTGCACCTGGTGCAGGCTGCAGGCGGTCCGCTGGGCGGCGACGAGCTGGCGTTGGACGTCTACCTCGGCGCTGGCGCAGCTCTGGAGCTGCGTTCGGCAGCGGCCATGGTGGTGCAGGCGGGCGGCGATCAGGCGGCTGCGCAGTGGACGGTTGCTGCGGTGCTGGCCGCTGGGGCCGTGCTGGATTGGCGCCCGGAACCGACCGTGATCTGCGATGGCGCAGAGCTGCGCAGCAGCATGACTGTCACGGTGCAGCGCGGGGCGCAGGCCATCCTGCGTGAGGTGGTGGTGCTCGGGCGCGCAAGTCAGTACGGCGGGCGGTACCACGGCGAGCTCGCCGTCGACCTCGATGGTGCCCCACTGCTCAACCACACTTTGCTGCTGGATGGTGCTGATCCAGTCCTCGCCGGGCCAGCTGGCACGGGTAGGGCGCGCGTCGTCGGAATGCTCGCAGTGGTGGGGGAGGGTATCGACGGGCCAGTGCATGACGCCGGCGAGGAACCGGGATTGCGCTGGGCATGCTCCATGCTGGACGGTCCGGGCTGGCTGCTGCTCGCGCTCGGTGATCGGGCCACCGACGTCACTCGGCTCCTCGACAGGTCACATGCTTAAGCCGGCCGGGACGAGCGATGCTAGCATTGATAGCAGTGAGGAGGTGGTCCCGATGGCCACCATCAGTGTACGGAACCTGGACGATCATGTGAAGGAGTTGCTGCGGATCAGGGCTGCTCGCCACGGCCGGTCGATGGAGTCTGAGATCCGCGCCATCCTCATAGAAGCAGTCGGCGAACCGAACGACACAGCCGGCCTGTTCGAGACGATGCTGGATCGCTTCGGCGAGATTGGTGGAGTCGAGCTGGAACTACCGCCGCGAACGACTCAGGTGCGAGCAGCCGACTTCTCGTCATGATCGTCCTCGATAGCAATGTCGCATCGGAGCTCATGAAGCCGTTCCCTGCTCCGGCCGTTCGGGATTGGATCCGGGTCCGGCGGGGCAATGAGTTGTACACGACGTCGATCACGCTCGCTGAGATCCGTTACGGCATCGAACGGCTTCCCCCCGGGCGCCGCCGAGACCTGCTGATGGCGACCGCCGAGGACGTTTTCGCTGCGTTCGAGGAACAGATCTTGCCTTTCGATGCGGCAGCGGCTGCGCACTACCCCATGATCGTGACCCGTCGTGACCGTGCGGGATTACCCATCGACGGATTCGACGCGCAGATCGCATCCATCTGCCGCACCCACGACGCGGCTCTGGCGACGCGCAATCTCAAGGACTTCGATGACACCGGGGTCGACGTGATCGACCCCTGGCAAACAGCCTGATCCGCGTCAGGAGATGTGACTGCAACTTGGTGGTTACGTCACGGTCACAGTGATGTCGTGTGATAGTTCTGACTCACTCGTGTGAGTGAGGCGCACCTAGGGTTCCGTCGCTGTCCGCAGTGAGTCTGGACCGAGAGGTGCAGGCGGGCGGCACGCTGCCCGCTCCACGGCGGGATAGAAGCCCGGGAGGTCAGCCACGCCCGGCTGCCTCGCGGCCGGGCCCCGTGGTCGCGGAGGCCCTACGTGGAAGAACTGCACGACAATTATGGTCCGGAGGCGCGATACGCCGTCGAGGCCGAAGCGGCGCTGCCGACAACAAAATGGGAACAGGAGGTCGCTCGGGGCCTTGAATTGGGCCTACAGGGTGCCGATTCGATCGTCGACCGGAGGATCCCCACCTTCTCCCGTGGTGAGCTGCCGCACTTCGCCGGCATCAACACCTTTCTCAAGGCTCCCTATGTCGAAGACGTCCGACGATGCGACGAATACGACGTGGCTGTGCTCGGCGCCCCCTTCGACGGGGGCACTACGTACCGGTCCGGAACGCGCTTCGGTCCCCAGGGCATCCGCAAGATCTCCGCACTATACGGACCCTACAGCTTCGAGCTCGGCGTCGATCTGCGGGAGTCGATCACCATTGCCGATCTGGGGGATGTGTTCACCATTCCGGGCAACATCGAGAAGACTTTCGATCAGATCTCCAAGGCAGTCGGGCACGTCTTCGCCGCTGGCGCCTTTCCGGTGGTGTTGGGTGGCGACCACTCGATCGGCTACCCGACCACCCGCGCGGTCGCCGAACACCTAGGCGGCGGCAAGCTCGGCATCATTCATTTCGACCGCCACGTCGACACCCAGGAAACCGACCTGGACGAGCGGATGCACACCACGCCGTGGTTTCACGCCACGGACATCCCCAACGTGCCGCCGCAGAACCTGGTGCAGATCGGCATCGGCGGTTGGCAGGCGCCGCGACCTGGCGTTCAGGTCGGCCGGGAACGCGGCACGACCATCATGACCGTCACCGACTGCGTCGAGATGGGCATCGAGGAAGCCGCACAGCGTGCCCTGGACGTCGCGTGGGACGGCACCGACGCCGTGTGGCTGTCGTTCGACGTCGACTGCCTGGACGCCGCCTTCGTCCCTGGCACGGGGTGGCCTGAGCCCGGCGGGTTCCTGCCCCGCGAGGTGCTGAAGTTCATCCAGCTCATTGCCGCACGCCCGCTGGCGGGCATCGAAGTCGTGGAGTGCTCCCCGCCCTACGACAACGCCGAGATCACCGCGCTCATCGCAACCCGGGTCATCTGCGACACCCTCGGCTGCCTGGTGCGCGCCGGACACTTACCGCGAAAGGCGATCCCATGACCACACAACTGGCGACCACCAGCCCGACCGGTGGCCCGGATGCCGATGATCTCCGCCGTATCGGTTACCGGCAGCAGCTGCACCGCCGCCTCGGCGCATTCTCCTCCTTCGCCGCGGGGTTCTCCTTCGTCTCGATCCTCACCACGGTGTTCCAGCTCTTCGCGCTGGGCTACTCCTTCGGCGGTCCGGCGTTCTTCTGGACCTGGCCACTGGTATTCGCCGGCCAGTTGTGCGTGGCGCTGGTCTTCGCCGAGCTGGCAGCGAGCTGGCCGCTGGCCGGGTGCATCTACCAGTGGTCGCGCCGGCTGGCCGGTGAGACTGTCGGCTGGTTCGCCGGCTGGGCGATGATGATCGGGTACATCGTCAGCGTGGCGGCCATCGGCATCGCGCTGCAGGCGGTGCTACCCGCGGTGTGGTCAGGGTTCCAGATGGTCGGCACCGATCCGTCGATCACGTCAGCGTCCGGCGCGGCCAACGGGATCCTGCTGGGTTCGGTACTCATCGCGCTGGCCACCGTGATCAGCGCAGTCGGGGTGCGCTTCATGGCGTTGATCAACGGAATCGGTGTGACGTGCGAGCTCGTTGGTGTGGTGCTGCTGTTGGTGCTGCTGTTCGGCCATGCGCAACGTGGTCCCGGGGTGGTCACCAAGACGCTCAACGTGTCCGGCAATAGTCCTTACCTGTATGCCTTCCTCGCCTCGACGCTGATGGCCGCTTACGTGATGTACGGCTTCGACAGCGCCGCGGAGCTGTCCGAGGAGACCAGTGAGCCACGCCGGGTGGTGCCATCAGCGATTTTGCGTGCGCTGCTGGTCTCGTTCGTTGGTGGCGGTTTCATGATCGTCGCTGCGCTGATGGCGGCGCCTTCGTTGACCGATGGTCAGCTGTCCACCGGCGGCATCGCCTATGTCATCACCAGCCAGCTCGATTCGACGCTTGGTCGGGCGCTGCTCGCGGTGGTCGCGATCTCGATCGTGTCTGCCTGCCTCGCGATCCAGAACTCGGCGTCGAGGGTGATGTTCAGCATGGCACGCGACGGCCGGCTGCCCGGCGCGCGGTTGCTGGCCAGAGTCAGCCCGCAGACCGGGACGCCGATCCTCACCGGCATCGCGGTGGGTGCACTCGCGATCGGCGTGCTGCTGATCAACCTGGGTAACCCGGCGGCGTTCGCGGCGGTCACCAGCACGTCAGTGGTGATCGTGTACCTGGCGTACCTGCTGGTCACCGTGCCGGCCTTGGGTGCACGGCTGGGCCGGCACATGCCGCCGAAGCAACCGGGCCGCTTCTCGCTCGGCCGTTGGGGGCTCGCGGTGAACGTGTTCGCGGTGGCATACGGAGTGTCGATGATGGTGAATATCGCCTGGCCACGGCAGGCGGTGTATGACCCGGCGGGAACCAGCTGGGTTCTGCAGTACCTGGCGCTGCTGTTCGTGGCCGCGCTGGTGGTGATAGGCGCGGCGGTGCACCGATTGCTTGGTTCTCAGCGAAGGCCGGCGGCCGTTGCTGGGGCCGCAGCAGAGGCATGAAACCGGCGGTGATAGCAGTTCGTGGCACGATGACGCCATGTTGCGCTGGATCACCGCCGGGGAGTCGCATGGTCCTGCTCTGGTGGCTGTGTTGGAGGGCATGGTCGCCGGGGTTGAGGTGACCTCCAAGGACATCCAGGCTGAGTTGGCCCGCCGTCGCCTGGGTTACGGGCGTGGCGCGCGGATGAAGTTCGAGGCCGACGAGGTGGACCTGCTCGGAGGTATCCGGCACGGCCGGACGTTGGGCGGTCCGGTGGCGGTCCGGATCGGCAACACCGAGTGGCCCAAGTGGGAGACGGTGATGGCGGCCGATCCGGTGGATCCGGACGTGCTCGCCGCACAGTCCCGCAACGCGCCGCTGACCCGACCTCGACCCGGGCACGCCGACCTCGCCGGCATGACCAAGTACGGCTTCGATGACGCTCGGCCGGTGCTGGAGAGGGCCAGTGCTCGGGAGACCGCTGCCCGGGTCGCGCTGGGGACTGTGGCTAAGGCGTTCCTGCGCCAGACGCTGGCTGTGGAGGTGTTGTCCCATGTGGTGTCATTGGGGCAGGTGGACGCTCCCGCGGATTTGTTGCCCGGACCGGGTGACCTGGAGCGGGTCGATGCCAGTCCGGTTCGTGCGTTCGCCGAGGAGGCCTCGGCCGCGATGGTCGCCGAGGTGGATGCGGCGAAGAAGGATGGGGACACGCTGGGTGGGGTCGTTGAGGTCGTGGTGTATGGGCTGCCGGTGGGTCTGGGCTCCTTCGTGCACGCCGACCGGCGGTTGGACGCTCGGTTGGCCGGTGCGCTGATGGGCATCCAGGCCATGAAGGGTGTTGAGGTGGGCGACGGGTTTACCACCGCACGTCGCCGAGGCAGCGTGGCGCACGACGAGATGGTGCCTGGGCCCGACGGTGTCGTGCGCCGCAGTAACCGGGCTGGTGGGCTGGAAGGTGGCATGACCAATGGAGAGGTGCTGCGGGTTCGGGTGGCGATGAAGCCGATCTCCACGGTGCCCCGTGCGCTGGCAACGGTGGATATGGCTACCGGCGAGGCGGCCGTCGCGATCAACCAGCGTTCCGACGTCTGTGCGGTCCCCGCCGCGGGCGTGGTGGCCGAGGCGATGGTTGCCCTCGTGCTCGCCGACGCCGCGCTGGAGAAGTTCGGCGGTGACGCGCTACCCGAAACGATCCGCAACGCCCGTGCCTACCTCGACACGTGCCAGCACCCGGGTCAGGAATCTACGTAGATGTGGCCGGCGACCACGTAAGAAATAGCGTGTGCGATGGCGGCGTGGCACGCACCAGTTAGGAGGGGTGACCGCGTTGCAGCCACCCCTCCAGCGCCGACGGCATCGCACACGATCACATGATCGCGTGGCGGCACTGCCCGACTGGGGCTGCAGCCGGTCTGCCCCAGTACCGCCTCAGCCGCCGAAGCCGCTACCGGCGACGTTGATCACAGAATGTCGAGGTCGAGGTCGAGGAGGCCGCCCTCATCGGCCTCGTCCCCGCAGCCGCAATCGCCGGTCATGAACATGGACATGACGGTACGCGGGGGAAGCAGCTCTACGTGCTGCTCGTCGATCTCGGCAAAGCTCAATGCATCAGACATGAGTCCTCCTCACACTGGCCCCCAGCGGGCCGGGAATGGAACACCTCATCGGCAACTTGGGCCGTCTCGGTTTTCGCCCCGTCAATTCTCTGTTTGAGATTGCCCTGACGGTTACTCGGCGCGACGTCCGACTTCTCATGGAACTGTCTTCGTAGCCTCCATGACGACGCCATGGCGAGGTGTAAGCTCGGATGGCAACATCCATTTCACTTAACATTGTCACACGTCGCTACGTAAAACTTTGCTCGCCGCCACCTAGTACCGTCAAGCTGGTTGCGACTACCTAGTCACGGACCATCGGTACGTAGGCTGAGCACCGAACTACCTAGAGTGCTACACCGATGGGGGTTGGCTGAGATGTCACCAGGTCGACAATGTGCAGGTCAGCACCCATGCTGGTGCTGCGAGCAGGTGGCGCCAAACGCCGCCCGCGGCGCGGTCCGCACGAAACGTCGGTCCCCACTAGCCGCGGCAGGTATGTGCGCAACGTGCGCTGTTCGAGTGCAAATCAGTGATTACTGCGTAGTCTAATCGAGGACCACTACCTAGTATCGATGCGAACCGGTTGCTCATCGTAACCACTGATAACGCAGCGGGGGTTGTATTCGGGCCGCTATATAACGAATGGTGTGTTTGACCGCAGTGTGGATGAGCGCATGGGTACGGCCGGGGCCCCCTCGGATGTGACGGCGATGGTAAGAGCAACCGATCGGTTGTCCGCTACGGCCACGACCAGTCCGGGGCCAACGCGCGCTCCGGTTCGAATACTCTGAACTGTGGGCGGTGGCCGACACAGCTCTTGCTTCACGCACCCAGCGGGGTGGCCCGACTACGCTGGCGCTGGTGAGCGATACACAGGGTCCCGCTGTGGTGTTGGTCGGGCCACCCGGGGCCGGCAAGTCAACGGTGGGCCGGTTGCTGGCGGCCCGGATGGGAGTGGACTTCACCGACGTCGACGATCTCATCGTCGCCAGTGCCGGTCGTAGCATCGCCGAGATTTTCATCACCGACGGGGAGCCGGTGTTCAGGGAGATTGAGGAAGCCGAGGTCGCGGGCGCACTGGCCGGGCGCGACGGAGTGCTCGCATTGGGCGGCGGGGCGGTGCTCTCGCAGCGATCGCGGACGAGGATTCACGGGCGTCGCGTGGTGTTCCTGTCGGTCGGGATGGCCGAGGGGGTGCGCCGCACGGGGTTGTCCACCGCTCGGCCGCTGCTGGCCGGAGTGAACCCACGGGCGACGTTCGCCGCCCTGCTCGACGCCCGGTTACCGCTGTACCGGGAGGTGGCCACGGTGGAGGTGGCCACCGATGGTCGCCGTCCAGACGAGGTTGCCGAGGAGGTGCTGGACGCGATCGGAGCGGTCGGGGGGACCCGCTAGACCAGATGTTTTCGACCACGAAGGAGCGCCGATGACAGAGACCGGCGGCCCGGACCAGGCTGGTGATACCGAGCCGCGGCGGATTCGAGTTGAGACCGCGCAGCCCTACGACGTCATCGTCGGGCGATATCTGCGGGCTGAGCTGCTCGACGCGGTGGGCAACGGCGCCGTGGCGATCGTGCACCAGCCGACGCTGATCGAGGGCGCCGAGGCGCTGCGTACAGTGCTGGAGCACCTCGGCTCGCAGGCTTACCGCATCGAGGTGCCCGACGCCGAGGATGGCAAGAAGCTGGCGGTGGCAGGGTTCTGTTGGGACGTGCTCGGGCAGGTGGGCTTGGACCGCACCGGCACCGTGATCGGCTTCGGCGGCGGGGCGGTGACCGATCTTGCCGGTTTCGTCGCCGCTAACTGGCTCCGTGGGGTCCGGGTAGTGCAGGTTCCTACCACGCTACTGGCGATGGTGGATGCCGCGGTGGGCGGAAAGACCGGTATCAACACCGACGCGGGTAAGAACCTGGTCGGTGCGTTTCATGAGCCTGCCGCGGTGTTGGTAGACCTGGTATCCCTCACGACGCTGCCGCGAGCCGAGCTGGTCGCCGGGATGGCTGAGGTGGTCAAGGCCGGGTTCATCGCCGATCCAGTGATCCTGGAGCTGATCGAGGCAGACCCCGCGGCCGCACTCGACCCGTCTGGGCCGGTGCTGGCGGAGCTGGTCGGTCGGGCGATCCGGGTCAAGGCTGACGTGGTGGCCGCTGACCTCAAGGAATCCCATTTGCGCGAGGTGCTGAACTACGGGCATACGCTGGCTCACGCGCTGGAGCGTCGGGAGGGATACCGTTGGCGCCACGGCGCCGCGGTGAGCGTAGGCATGGTCTTCGCCGCGGAGTTGGGCCGGCTCGCCGGACGGCTGGACGACGCCACCGCGCAGCGGCACCGCGCCGTGCTCAGTTCGGTCGGGCTGCCCACCGGATACGACGCCGACGCGCTACCGGAGCTGCTGGAAGGCATGCGTAACGACAAGAAGGCCCGGTCGGGAGCGTTGCGCTTCGTGGTTCTCGACGGTTTGGCCAAGCCTGGGCGGCTGGCAGACCCATCCCCAGCGCTGCTCGCCGGAGCCTACGCCGCGGTGGCCGGTGAGATGGAGAGTTCGCAATGAAGGTGCTGGTGCTCAACGGGCCAAACCTGGGCCGGCTCGGATGCCGCGAGCCCGATGTCTATGGCACGACGAGTTACAGCGACCTGGTGTCGCTGTGCCAGCGGGCCGGAGCCGAGCTGGGGCTGGATGTGGACGTCCGGCAGACCGACCATGAGGGCGTCATGATGAGCTGGTTGCACGAGGCCGCTGACACCGCCACCCCGGTGGTGCTCAATGCCGGGGCGTGGACGCATTATTCGATCGCGATCCGCGACGCCGCCGCAGAGCTGGCAGCACCATTGGTGGAGGTGCACATCAGCAACGTGCACGCACGCGAGCCGTTCCGGCAGCACAGCTATGTCTCGGCTATAGCCTCTGGGGTCATCGTCGGCTTGGGAGTAGCGGGCTACCCGCTCGCGCTGCGCTGGATCGCCGGTCGCGCCAGCATCTGAACGAGGCCGCGACGCGACCGGCTAGCGTCTGTAGCCATGTCTTACACCCGGTCTTGTACCCGGCGCCGGGAAGCTCTCCGCGAGCGGCTGCGTCAGTCGAAGCTCGACGCGCTCCTGGTCACCGATCTGCTGAACATTCGCTACCTCACCGGATTCACCGGTTCCAACGCCGCTCTGCTGGTGCACGCCGAGGGCGACGAGCGCAGCGTGTTCGCCACCGACGGCCGGTACGACACGCAGTCGCAGTGGCAGGTGCCCGACCTGCGCCGGGTGATCGACAGGTCCATCCGCTCGCGGTTGGCCAAGGACGGCATCGAGGCGGGAATCCGCCGGCTGGGTTTTGAAAGCCATGTGGTGACGGTCGACGGGCACGCCGCGCTGGCGAAGGTCACCGGAGCGGATCTGCTGGTCGCCGCGTCGCGGCCGGTGGAGGCGCTGCGGCTGATCAAAGACGATGGTGAGCTCGCCGTGCTCCGCGCGGCCTGCGCGGCGGCCGACACCGCCCTGGCCGAACTGCTCGGCGAGGGCGGGCTGCGCCCGGGCCGTACGGAGCGCGAGGTGGCTCGTGACCTGGAGACCAGGATGGTGGCAGCGGGTGCAGCCGGCCCGTCGTTCGAGACCATCGTGGCGACTGGCGCGAACTCGGCGGTACCGCACCACCGCCCGACCGACACCCTGCTGCGCCGCGGCGATCTGCTCAAGATGGACTTCGGTGCCCTGGTCGACGGATACCACTCCGATATGACGCGCACTGTGGTGCTCGGTCCACCAGCCGACTGGCAGCGGAAGCTCTATGACCTGGTCGCCGCGGCGCAGGCGGCCGGTCGCGCTGCACTGCGGGCTGGGGCGCAGCTCCGTGACGTGGATGCGGCTGCCCGGGACGTCATCGTGCACGCCGGACACGGCGAGGACTTCGTGCACGGCCTCGGCCACGGCGTCGGCCTGCAGATCCACGAGGCTCCGGCGTTGTCGCAGTTTGGAGTCGGTACACTCGCAGCAGGCATGGCGGTCACCGTCGAGCCGGGTGTTTACCTGGCCGGGCGTGGCGGCGTGCGCATCGAGGACACTCTCGTCGTTTCCGACGGCGAGCCAGAGCTCCTCACCCTGACCACGAAGGATCTCGTGGTCGTGCCCTGCTAGCCGTGACGCGCTAACCGTGACCTGATTCGAGAACGAAGGGCTGACGTGGCCAGCACCAACGACCTGCAGAACGGGCTTGTGCTCAACCTCGACGGCCAGCTGTGGTCGGTCGTGAAGTTCCAGCACGTCAAACCGGGCAAAGGTGGGGCCTTCGTTCGGACCACCCTGAAGAACGTGTTATCCGGCAAGGTCGTCGACAAGACGTTCAACGCGGGCACGAAGGTCGAGACGGCCACCGTCGACCGGCGCGATATGACCTATCTGTACGCCGATGGCGCGGACTTCGTGTTCATGGACGCCGACACATTCGACCAGATCACCGTTCCCGGTGACGTCGTCGGAGATGCGGCGAAGTACCTGCTGGACAACCAGACCGTGCTGATCGCCGTCCACGACGGCACTCCGCTCTATATCGAACTGCCCACCTCGGTGGAGTTGGTGATCTCACATACCGACCCGGGTCTGCAGGGGGACCGGTCGACCGGTGGCACCAAGCCCGCCACAGTGCAAACCGGCGCCGAGATCCAGGTGCCGCTGTTCGTCAGCACCGGCGACAGGGTCAAGGTCGACACCCGGGACGGCCGCTACCTCGGTCGCGTCAGTAGTTGACGTGGGCGCCCGCAGCAAGGCCCGCAAACGCGCCGTCGACATCCTCTTCGAATCCGACCTGCGCGGACTGGACCCGATGGCGCTGCTCGCCGAGCGGGTTGGAGCGCCGGAGCTGGCACCGGTCAACGAGTACACGATCACGTTGGTGCACGGTGTGGTCGAGCACGCCGACGACATCGATCAGTTGCTCGCCGAGCAAGCCCATGGTTGGGCCCTGGCCCGGATGCCCGCGGTCGATCGGGCGATACTCCGTTTGGGTGTGTTCGAATTGTTGTTCTCTGCTGAGGTCGACGATGCAGTAGCCATCGACGAGGCCATCGAGCTGGCCAAGTTGCTGTCCACCGATGACTCGCCGCGCTTCGTCAACGGAGTCCTCGGCGCCTTGGCGGCGCTACCGCGCGGCACGTGAGCGGTGGTCGGCGCCAGACAGCGCGGCGGAGACAGCGCAGATCAGGCCTCTTCTTTGTCCTTCACCGGCCGCGCCTCGGGAGGCAGCACACCCCAGCCGATCAGCTGCTCAGTCAGATCGCCCGGTGACATGTCGTAGATGATCGCCAGCGAGCGCAGGTCCTCGGTGCGGATGGACAGCACCTTGCCGTTGTAGTCGCCGCGCTGGCTTTGAATCGTCGCAGCGTAGCGGGCTAGGGGACCCACCTTGTCCACTGGCAGTTGTTGCAGCCGCTCCAGGTTAATGACGATCTTGGTAGCCGGCTCGCTGCCGGACGGTACTCGCCCCTCAGGCAGCAGCTCGGGTACCGGAACCCCGTAGAAGTCGGCAAGCTCGGCGAGCTTCTGCACCGTGACCGCCCGGTCGCCGCGCTCATAGGAGCCGACCACCACAGCCTTCCAACGGCCTGCCGACTTCTGCTCGACACCGTGCAGCGACAGACCCTGCTGCTGTCGGATGCCGCGCAGTTTAGACCCGAGTGCCTTGGCGTAGTCGCCCATCTGGCCCCTTCTCCTTCTTCAGACCCCGACCAGCCACCGCCTTGGGGTGCCACGCGAAAATCACGATGATACGGAGAGTAATGCTGCGCTGAGTAACCCCCCAGGTCAAGCCATTGGGGGTCGAAGACCGCGCAGAGTCACGCACACCACCCGGACGGGGCAGCGTCGGAGCGGCGGCGCCTCCGGACGATCTCCTGATAATGTCGGTCTGGGTCCGCGCCGATCGGCGCACCTGACATCCTTTAAGGCCCGTCCAGCGAGGCGGGAAAGGAGGTCCACCGTGTCGTCCCCCTCCGGGGCGGGCGCGGTGGGCGAGGCAGGGCCACCGCGGCAGCGCGAGCTGCTTTCGGCGGCCGAGGTCACGCGCATCGTTGCCCGTATGGCTCATCAGATCATCGAACGCACCGCCCCCGAGCCGGTGGTGCTGGTCGGTATCCCCACTCGCGGCGTCCCGCTGGCGCACCGGCTGGCGGGTCGGATCCAGGAGTTCTGCGGCGTCGCGCCAGTTGTCGGCACCCTGGACATTACCCTTTACCGGGACGACCTTCGGCGGCGCCCGACCCGGGCGCTGCAGACTACGAAGCTGCCCGCTGACGGGCTCGACGATGTGCTCGTCGTCCTGGTCGACGACGTGCTGTACTCCGGCCGGACCGTTGCCGCCGCGTTGGACGCCCTGCGTGAGTACGGCCGGCCGCGGGCGGTGCAACTCGCCGTACTGGTCGACCGCGGCCACCGTGAACTGCCGCTTCGTGCCGACTACGTGGGCAAGAACCTGCCGACCTCCCGGGACGAGGAGGTCGGTGTGCTACTCGTCGAGACCGACGGCACCGATGCCGTCGTGATCCGCCGGAGTCAGCGGTGAGGCATCTGTTGAGCACCACTGATCTACCGCGGGAAGCCGTCACAGCGCTGCTGGACACCGCTGAGGCGCTCAAGCAGTCACTGCTGGGGCGGGAGGTGCCCAAGTTACCCACGCTGCGCGGGCGGACTGTCGTCACCTTGTTCTACGAGAGCTCCACCCGCACCCGAGCTTCCTTCGAGATCGCCGGCAAATGGATGAGTGCCGACGTGGTCAACATCTCGCCCAGTGCCTCCTCAGTGACCAAGGGGGAGTCGCTGCGCGATACCGCGCTCACCCTGGCCGCGATGGGCGCGGACTGCGTGGTGCTCCGCCATCCCGCCTCAGGCGCGGCGCACCGCCTGGCCGGCTGGATACCCACGCACGTGATCAATGCCGGTGACGGCAGCCATCAGCACCCGACCCAAGCGCTGCTGGATGCCGCTACTCTACGTGATCGATTAGGCACCCTGAATGGGCGGACCGTCACCATCGTAGGCGACGTGCTGCACAGCAGGGTCGCCCGCTCGAACATCGAGCTATTGATCACGCTCGGTGCCCGGATCCACCTCGTCGCCCCGGCCACCCTGCTGCCCTGTGGTGTCGAGAACTGGGGTGTGGGCGAAGACCGCGGCTGGCCGGTCACGATCGGGCATGACCTCGATGCCGCGCTACCTGGGACCGACGCGGTGATGATGCTGCGGGTCCAGGCCGAGCGAATGCGCGGCCAGTTCTTCCCCTCCGTCCGGGAATACTCGATCAACTACGGGCTTACCGAGGCGCGTCTGCGGCTGCTGCCGCAACACGCCGTCGTACTACATCCGGGGCCGATGCTGCGCGGTATGGAGATCGCGCACTCGGTCGCCGACTCACCCCGAGCCGCGATCACCGAACAGGTCCGCAACGGGGTGCACGTGCGGATGGCGGTGCTCTACCACCTCCTGGCAGCCCAAGAGGATCTCGCGTGAGAGCGCGCAGCGAGCGAACCATCGGCCAGAGCCGGCGGCCCCTATTGGTTCGCGGGATCCGGCCCTACGGCGAGGGCGACCCGGTGGACCTGCTGGTTCGCGACGGGGTGATCGCCGAGCTGGGCCCTCACCTGGACGGAGCCAGCGCCGAGTCCTTCGACGGCGAGGGTTTGGTTGCGCTGCCCGGTCTGGTCGACCTGCACGCCCACCTGCGTGAACCCGGCCGGGAGGACGCCGAGACGATCGCCACCGGCTCGGCGGCCGCGGCGCTGGGCGGCTACACCGCGGTATTCGCGATGGCCAACACCGACCCGGTGGCCGATACGGCGGTGGTGGTCGAGCACGTGTACCGGCGCGGTCGTGACGTTGGCCTGGTCGACGTGCATCCGGTCGGCGCTGTTACCGCCGGCCTGTGTGGTGAGCGGCTTGCCGAGCTGGGCGCCATGGCCGCGTCCGCCGCTGCGGTGCGGATGTTCTCCGACGACGGGGTATGCGTGCACGACTCGCTGCTGATGCGCCGTGCCCTGGAATACGTTCGTGGGCTGGGCGGCGTGATCGCCCAGCACGCCGAGGATCCCCGACTCACCGCCGGCGCCCAGGCGCACGAGGGGGAAGTCGCCGCCCGGTTGGGGCTGGCCGGTTGGCCTGCGGCCGCCGAGGAGTCGATCGTGGCACGGGACTGCCTGCTCGCCCGGGACGCCGCGGCGGCGTTGCATGTCTGCCACGTCTCCACCGCAGGCACGGTGCAGGTGCTGCGGTGGGCCAAGGAGCGTGGAATCCGGGTGTCCGCCGAAGTCACCCCGCACCACTTGCTGCTCACCGATGAGCGCTTGGCCGGCTACGACCCGGTCAACAAGGTCAACCCCCCGCTGCGCACCGCCGCTGACACCGCGGCGCTGCGCGCCGCGCTGGCTGAGGGCATCGTGGACTGCGTGGCCACCGACCATGCCCCGCACGCTCCCCAGGACAAGGATTGCGAGTGGTCCGCGGCGCGACCCGGGATGCTGGGATTGCAGACCGCGCTGTCCGTGGTAGTGGCCACCATGGTGCGTCCCGGTCTGCTGGACTGGCGGGGGGTGGCGCGGGTGATGAGCGAGCGCCCGGCCCGCATCGGTGGGGCGACCGAGCAGGGCCGGCCCATCGCGGTGGGCCAGCCGGCGACGCTGATCCTGGTCGACCCCGACGCCATCTGGACGGTGCGCGGGGCGCAGCTGGCCAGCCTGGCTCATAACACTGCTTTTGAGGGAATGGAGCTGCCGGGGCGGGTGCTGGTCACGATGCTCCGCGGCGAAGTCACCGCGCAGGACGGGAAGGTGCTGTGTTGACGAGACCAACGGCGGTGACCACAACAACGGCGGTGACGCGCGGGCAGGCGCTGCTGGTGCTGGAGGACGGCACCATCGTGCGCGGCGAGACCTATGGTGCAGTAGGCCAGACGCTGGGTGAGGCGGTGTTCGCCACCGGCATGACCGGTTACCAGGAGACCCTCACCGACCCGTCCTACCGCCGTCAGATCGTGGTGCAGACCGCCCCGCACATCGGCAACACCGGCTGGAACGACGAGGACGACGAGTCGCACCGGATCTGGGTGGCCGGCTACGTGGTGCGCGACCCGGCCCGGGTGCCGTCCAACTGGCGCTCACTGCGGCCGTTAGACCACGAGCTGTCCAGCCAAGGTGTCGTGGGGATCTCCGGGGTGGACACCCGCGGTCTGACTCGCCGGCTTCGGGAGCACGGCTCGATGCGGGCCGGGATCTTCTCCGGTGACGCGCTGGTCGACTCGACGCAGCTGGTGGCGCGGGTGCTGGCCAGCCCCTCGATGGCCGGCGCCGACCTGGTCGGCGAAGTCACCACCACCGAGCCTTACATCGTGCCCGCCGAGGCCGTCGAGCCGCGGTTCCGGGTGGTGGCGTTGGATTTGGGGATCAAGTTCAATACGCCTCGGATGCTGGCCACGCTGGGGATCGAGACGCACGTCCTGCCCGGCACCGCCACCCTGGACCAGGTGCTGGAGCGCGCACCAGACGGGGTGTTCCTCTCCAACGGCCCGGGGGATCCCGCGACCGCGGACCACGCGGTGGCGCTGACCCGCGAAGTGCTGGCGCGGCGGGTGCCGCTGTTCGGGATCTGCTTCGGCAACCAGATTCTCGGCCGGGCCCTGGGGCGGGGCACCTACAAGATGCGCTACGGGCACCGCGGCATCAACGTCCCGGTCATCGAGCACACCACCGGGCGGGTGGCGATCACCTCGCAGAACCACGGTTTCGCCGTAGCGGGCGAGCCAGGCGAGCGCTTCGACTCCGACTTCGGTGCCGCGGTAGTCAGTCACTACTGCCCCAACGACAACACCGTAGAAGGCCTTACCTGCCTGGACACCCCGGCCTTCAGCGTCCAGTACCACCCCGAAGCAGCCGCAGGCCCGCACGACGCCGCGTACCTGTTCGACAGCTTCTGCCAGCTCATGTCCCAGCCAGACTGTGATTCGGCTCCGAATGGCGCTCGGGGGGTGAGCTGATGGGCAAGAGGGCGGATATCTCGCATGTGTTGGTGATCGGGTCTGGGCCGATTGTGATCGGGCAAGCTTGTGAGTTCGATTATTCCGGGACGCAGGCTTGCCGGGTGTTGCGCGAGGAAGGGCTGCGGGTCAGCCTGGTGAACTCGAACCCGGCGACGATCATGACTGATCCGGAGTTCGCCGATGCGACCTACATCGAGCCGATCACCCCGGAGTTCGTCGAGAAGGTGATCGCCGCCGAGCAGGCCGCCGGGTTCCCGGTGACATCCGTGCTGGCCACCCTGGGCGGGCAGACTGCGCTGAACACGGCGGTCGCGCTGCACGAGCTCGGGGTGCTGGCACGGTACGGCATCGAGTTGATCGGTGCCGACATCGAGGCCATCCAGCGCGGCGAGGACCGGTTGATGTTCAAGGACGTGGTGCACGCGGTGGGCGCCGAAGTGCCGCGCAGCGCCGTCTGTGGCTCGCTGGACCAGGTCCGCGAGGCCGCCGTCGAGCTTGGCCTGCCGGTGGTGATCCGGCCGTCGTACACCATGGGCGGCCTCGGTTCCGGGATGGCGCACACTCCGGCTGAGCTCGAGCGGCTTGGTACCGCGGGTCTGGCCGAGAGTCCGGTGCACCAGGTGCTCATCGAGGAGAGCGTGCTGGGTTGGAAGGAATTCGAGCTCGAGCTGATGCGCGATCACCGGGACAACGTGGTGGTGGTCTGTTCGATCGAGAACATCGACCCGATGGGCGTGCACACCGGGGACTCGGTGACCGTCGCCCCGGCGATGACTCTCACCGACCGGGAGTACCAGCACATGCGCGACGTGGGCATCGCGGTGCTCCGCGAAGTCGGGGTGGACACCGGCGGCTGCAACATCCAGTTCGCGGTGCATCCCAGCACCGGCCGGTTGGTCGTGATCGAGATGAACCCGCGGGTGTCCCGATCGAGCGCCTTGGCGTCCAAGGCGACCGGGTTTCCCATCGCCAAGATCGCCGCGAAGCTCGCGATCGGCTACACCCTCGACGAGATCACCAACGACATCACCGGGGAGACCCCGGCCTGCTTCGAGCCCACCCTGGACTACGTGGTGGTCAAGGTGCCCCGGTTCGCCTTCGAGAAGTTCCCCGGCGCGGACCCCACGCTGACCACCACCATGAAGTCGGTCGGGGAGGCGATGGCGCTGGGCCGTTCGTTTCCCGAGGCGCTGGGCAAGGCACTGCGGTCGATGGAGACCTCCGCCGCCGGGTTCTGGACCAGGCCCGATCCGCCCGACGCCACCCTGGCCTCGGAGCTGGCCGCGCTGCGAATCCCGCATGACGGCCGGCTCTACGCCGCTGAGCGGGCGCTTCGGCTGGGCGCGACGGTCGCTGAAGTCGCCGCGGCTTCGGGGATCGATCCGTGGTTCATCGACCAGATCGCCGGTCTGGTGGAGTTGCGGGTCGACCTCGTGGCCGCCCGGGAACTGGACGAGCCGCTGCTGCGCCGCGCCAAGCGCGCCGGAATCTCCGACCGGCAGCTCGCCGCCGTGCGTGCCGAGCTCACCGAGCCGCAGGTCGCCGCGCTGCGGCACCGGCTGGGCGTCCGTCCGGTCTACAAGACCGTGGACACCTGCGCCGCCGAGTTCGCCGCCCAAACCCCGTACCACTACTCCGCCTACGAAAGCGATCCGGACGCCGAGACCGAGGTCAGTGAGCAGCGGGATCGACCCAAGGTGATCATTTTGGGATCTGGGCCGAACCGGATCGGCCAGGGCATCGAGTTCGACTACTCATGTGTGCATGCGGCGATGGC
Organism: Pseudonocardiaceae bacterium; assembly: GCA_036266995.1. Taxonomy (GTDB): domain Bacteria; phylum Actinomycetota; class Actinomycetes; order Mycobacteriales; family Pseudonocardiaceae. Next base: position 27,028 of record DATAWX010000123.1, read on the forward strand.
ACTGCGCGCTGCCCCGGATAACGAGGGTCGCGGCTACGAGACGGTGATGATCAACTGCAACCCGGAGACCGTCTCGACCGACTACGACACCGCAGACCGGCTCTACTTCGAGCCGCTGACCTTCGAAGATGTCATGGAGGTGGTCCACGCCGAGCGGGGCTCGGGCACCGTGGCGGGCGTGATCGTGCAACTGGGCGGGCAGACCCCGCTGCGGCTCGCGCAACGGCTTGCCGACGCCGGTGTCCCGGTGGTCGGTACGTCTCCGGCGGCGATTCATCTCGCCGAGGATCGTGGGTCGTTCGGCTCGGTGCTGGAGCGCGCCGGGCTGCCCGCCCCGGCCTTCGGCACCGCCACGTCGTTCGCGGAGGCCCGCAAGATCGCCGACGAGATCGGCTACCCGGTCCTGGTCCGCCCCTCCTATGTGCTCGGCGGCCGCGGCATGGAGATCGTCTACGACGAACAGACCCTGGCCGGGTACATCACCAGAGCCACCGAGATCACACCCGAGCACCCGGTCTTGGTGGACCGCTTCCTCGACGACGCCATCGAGATCGACGTCGACGCGCTGTGCGACGGCAGCGAGGTCTACCTCGGCGGGATCATGGAGCACATCGAGGAGGCCGGGGTGCACTCCGGCGACTCCGCCTGCGCGTTGCCGCCGATCACACTGGGCGAGTCCGACCTGGCTGCGGTGCGCGCCTCGACCGAGGCGATCGCCCGAGAGATCGGGGTGCTCGGCCTGCTCAACGTGCAGTACGCACTCAAGGACGACGTGCTCTACGTGCTGGAGGCCAACCCACGGGCCAGTCGCACCGCGCCATTCGTCTCCAAGGCCACCGCTGTGCCGCTGGCCAAGGCCGCCGCTCGGATCATGCTCGGCGCCACTATCGCGCAACTGCGAGCCGAGGGCCTACTGCTGCCACACGGCGACGGTGGGGACCTCCCGGCGGACGCTCCGGTGGCGGTGAAGGAGGCAGTGCTGCCATTTCACCGGTTCCGAACGCCGGAGGGTCATGGGCTGGACTCGCTGCTGGGGCCGGAGATGAAATCCACCGGCGAGGTCATGGGCATCGACGTAGCGTTCGGCCAGGCCTTCGCGAAGTCGCAGGCCGGCGCCTACGGGTCGCTACCCACATCGGGGCGGGTGTTCGTGTCGGTGGCCAACCGAGACAAGCGGGCCATGGTCTTTCCGGCCGCCCGGCTGGCTGATCTGGGTTTTGAAGTCCTCGCCACCCGCGGAACGGCGAACACGCTGCGCCGCAACGGGATCCACTGCACCGTGGTGCGCAAGCACTTCGAAGGACCCGACAATATCGTAGACCTGATCAACGCGGGGCAGGTCGACATGATCATCAACACTCCCTACGGCAACCCGGGCCCCCGGGTGGACGGTTACGAGATCCGCACCGCCGCGGTATCCCGGTCCATCCCCTGCATCACCACCATGCAGGGCGCCGCAGCCGCCGTCCAAGGTATCGAAGCCCTGATCCGCGGCGACATCAGCGTCCGCCCCCTCCAATCTCTCCACGCTGCCCTCCACGCCACCTCCGCCCGCCCGCAGTCAGCGGGCTCAGCGGGGGTATCCGGTGCGCAATAGCACCGCGGAGCCCGCTGACTGCGGGTTTGGCGCGCGGTTGGTTGCAGCGGTGACGGCTCGGGGGCCGTTGTGTGCGGGGATCGATCCGCATCCCGAACTGTTGGGTCACTGGGGGCTCAGCGACGACGTGCGGGGGCTTGAGAGGTTCGCGCTGGACGCGGTCGAGGCGCTGGCGCCGGAGGTGGCGCTGATCAAGCCGCAATCGGCGTTCTTCGAGCGGCACGGGGCGCGGGGTATCGCGGTCTTGGAGCGGATCCTGCTGGCAGCTCGGGATGCGGGCGCGTTGGTGTTGCTCGACGTCAAGCGCGGTGACATCGGCTCCACCATGGCCGCGTATGCCGCCGCCTACCTCAGCGACGGCGCACCGCTGGCGGCCGACGCGATCACAGTCTCGCCCTATCTTGGAATCGGTGCGCTGGATCCGGCGTTCGAGTTGGCCGGTCGGACCGGGCGCGGAGTGTTCGTGTTGGCGCTGACCTCCAACCGAGAGGGTGCCGACGTGCAGGCCGCGGTCACCCCTACCGGGGCCACGGTCGCGCAGTCCGTGGTCGACGCAGTCGCCGCCCGCAACGCCGGTCAGCGTCCCGGCGGCAACGTCGGGGTGGTGGTGGGTGCCACCGCACCGCTTGGGACCCTGTGTCTAGACGCCCTCAACGGGCCGATTTTGGCCCCCGGGATAGGCGCGCAGGGCGCCCGCCTGACCGACTTGCCGGAGATCTTCGGTGTGGCGACTCGCCGCGTCGTGGCGACGACATCACGTGATCTGCTGCGGCATGGGCCGGGACCGGCATCGCTGCGACGCGCCGCCCGGCGAGTCGCTGACCAGGCTGGCGCTGTGCTCCATCCACCGACCGGGCAGCTCGGCGGTGGTACCCCGGGTTAAGCGCCTGGTCGCGTGGGGGATACGGTCGCCGCACCAATCAGGAACATCCCTCAGCACTAGCAATCGACGGAGGAGACCGTGGCCCTTCCCCAGCTGACCGAGGAGCAGCGGGCCGCTGCATTGGAGAAGGCGGCCGCTGCCCGACGTGCCAGGGCCGAGCTCAAGGAGCGCCTCAAGCGCGGCGGGACCAACCTTCAAGAAGTCCTGGCCAAGTCCGACAGTGACGACATCCTGGGCAAGATGAAGGTCTCGGCTTTGCTCGAAGCATTGCCGGGCGTGGGCAAGGTCCGCGCCCAACAAATCATGGAACGGCTGGAAATCGCCACCAGCCGGCGGCTGCGCGGGCTCGGCGATCGTCAACGCAAGGCCCTGCTCAGCGAGTTCGGCCCCGAATAGCAGCCCAGGGTGTCCCGAGCGTAATCACTCGAAGGTAATCAGCATCTCAAGGTGGTCAGTCATTGTGACCATACTGTGACGGTACGTGAGCCGGGGCCGAGTGCGGTCGTCCGGCCCCGGCTCACCGTCGTCTCGGGGCCCTCCGGGGTCGGCAAGTCCAGCGTGGTTGCCGAGGTGGTGCGGCGCTGGCCGCAACTTTTCGTCAGCGTCTCGGTGACCACGCGGCCACCCCGTGCCGAGGAACGGCCCGACGAGCATTACCACTATGTGGATCATGCCACCTTCACCCGCATGATCGAGTGCGGCGAATTTCTTGAATACGCGCAGTACGCTGGCAACTTCTACGGCACTCCCGCAGCGCCGCTACGTGCGGCGCTGGCCGGCGGGCGGGCGACCCTGTTGGAGATCGAGGTGCAGGGTGCCCGGCAGGTCCGAGCCGCGATGCCCGACGCGCTGCTGGTGATGCTTGTACCGCCGTCCTGGGAAGTGCTGCACGGCCGGCTGGCCGAGCGCGACACGGAAGATTCCACGGCGCGCGACTACCGGTTGCGGGTGGCCCGCACCGAACTCGACGCCGTCGGAGAATTCGATGCCACGGTGGTCAACGACGACGTGCAGCGCGCCGCGCAGGAGTTGATAAACTTGATGAGCGGTACGGGCATCCGGACACCTCCGGCTTGACCACGATGATATTTGAAGGCATCTGGAGACAGTGAGTGAGCATCCCCACCGAACTGGGCGCGCTTGACGCGCAGGGCACGTCGTCCTTGGTTAATGCCCCTGAGGGGATCACCAACCCTCCCATCGACGATCTGCTGAGCAAGGTCAGCTCGAAATACGCATTGGTGATCTTCGGGGCTAAGCGGGCTCGCCAGATCAACGACTACTACGCGCAGCTCGGGGAGGGCCTGCTGGAGTACGTTGGGCCGCTGGTCGAGCCAGGGCCGCGGGAGAAGCCGTTGTCGATCGCGTTGCGTGAGATCCACGCTGGACTACTCGAACACACCGAGGGCCAGTGACCCAAGCCGGGCCTGTCCGGCCGGACCCACCCCGGCGGATCGTGCTCGGCATCGGGGGCGGCATCGCCGCCTACAAGGTATGCGAGGTGCTCCGCCGACTCACCGAGGCGGGGCACCAGGTCCGAACCGTTCCGACCGAGGCCGCCCTACGCTTCATCGGCGCCGCGAGCTGGGAAGCACTGTCAGGGTTGCCGGTGCACACAGGTCTGTTCACCGACGTCCCTGAGGTGCCCCACGTGCGGCTGGGGCAGACTGCGGAGCTGATCCTGGTCGCCCCGGCCACTGCGGACCTGCTGGCTCGCGCCGCTCATGGCCGTGCCGACGATCTGCTCAGCGCGACCCTGCTCACCGCCCGCTGTCCGGTTCTGCTGGTCCCGGCGATGCACACCGAGATGTGGGAGCATCCCGCGACCGTGCACAACGTCGCGGTGCTTCGCTCCCGCGGAACTGTCGTCGCCCAACCTGCGTCGGGGCGGCTCACCGGTGCCGACTCGGGTGCTGGCCGGCTGCCGGAGCCCGCCGAGATCGTCGACCTGGCCACCTTGCTGTTACGCCGCGCGGACGCGCTGCCACGGGATCTCGCCGGTCGGCATGTGTTGATCTCAGCGGGCGGCACTCGCGAGCCGCTGGACCCGGTGCGCTACCTGGGCAACCGGTCCTCCGGCCGGCAGGGCTACGCACTGGCCCGGGTGGCGGCGCAGCGCGGCGCCCACGTGACGTTGGTTGCGGCGCACACGGCTGACCTGACCGATCCGGCCGGGGTTGACGTGGTTCGGGTTGGCACCGCGCGTGAGATGGCGGAGGCGGTGCTCAAGGCGGCGCCGCACGCCGACGCGGTCGTGATGGCGGCCGCGGTTGCCGACTTCCGGCCGGTCAGCACCTCTCCTAGCAAGATCAAAAAATTGGGTTCCGCTCCGGATCCGGTGTCGCTGATCGTCAACCCGGACATCCTGGTCGAGCTGGTCCGATTCCGCCCGGAGGGGCAGGTGGTGGTCGGCTTCGCCGCCGAGACCGGTGACTCCAAGGGCGATGTGCTGACCCACGGTCGGGCCAAACTGATCCGGAAAGGCTGCCACCTGCTGGTGGTCAACGCTGTCGGGCAGGGCGGGGCGTTGGAGGGCGACTACAACACCGGCTGGCTACTCGGCGACGACGGCGTGGAGTCCGAGCTACCCGAGGGCCCCAAGAATCTGCTTGCCTCCTACGTCTGGGACGCCGTCGCCGCCCGCCTGGAGCCCACCTCGTGAGTGGCAAACAGTGTCATGACACTGTTTGCCACTCACGGGCTGCGCTGCGCCGTGGGCAGCGCAGCCCGGCCGCCGCGCTGCCCGTTGCACGGGTGTGCGTGGACACCTCGCTGGCCCACCTCGACCGCCCGTTCGACTATCTCGTACCCGCTGAGCTCGACGAAACCGCAGCGCCCGGCGTGCGGGTGCGGGTGCGCTTCGCCGGCCGCTTGGTGGACGGATGGCTGCTTGCCCGAGCCGAGCACTCCGACCACCCGGGTCAGCTGGCCTGGCTCGAGCGGGTGGTCTCCGCCGAGCCGGCGCTCAGCGCTGAGGTCGCCGCACTCGCCCGGGCGGTCGCCGACCGCTGTGCGGGCACTATGAGCGACGTCCTGCGGTTGGCGGTGCCCCCGCGGCATGCCCGCACGGAGGCGGAGCCGCCCGCAGCTCCCGCGGCGCGCCCGCAACGGCCCCCGGCCGATGAATGGGGACGCTATCCCCGGGGGCCGGCGTTCCTGGACGCTCTGCATCAGGGCCGGGCGGCGCACGGATGCTGGCAGGCGCTGCCGGGGGAGGACTGGCCCGCCCGGCTCGCGGAGACCGCCGTCACCGTCGCCGCCGCCGGTCGGGGTGCCTTGCTGGTACTACCCGACCACCGGGACACCGCCCGGGTGCACGCCGCGGTGGTGGCCCTGGCCGGGTCCGACGCCGTGGTCACCCTCGCTGCCGAGTCCGGACCCGCGCAGCGGTACCGCCGGTGGCTCGCGGTGCGCCGGGGCGCGGTACGCATCGTGGTCGGAACCCGGGCCGCGGCCTGGGCCCCGGTCGTGGGCCTAGGACTGATGGTGCTCTGGGACGACGGCGACGACCTGCATGCCGAACCGCGGGCTCCCTACCCGCACAGCCGACTGGTGCTCGGTCAGCGCGCCGTGCTGGAAGGGGGGGCGCTGCTGGTGGCCGGTTACGCCCGCACCGCGGAGACGCAGCTGTCGACCGAGACGGGATGGGCGCACGAGATCGTCGCAGCTCGGGATGCGGTACGGGCCGCAGCGCCGCGGGTCACCGCGATCGGGGACACCCAGCTGGCCCGGGACCCCGCGGCCCGCGCGGCGCGGCTGCCTGCCGTGGCATTCGAAGCGGCTCGCGCGGCGCTGAGCCGCGATCAGCCGGTTCTCGTGCAGGTGCCACGGCGCGGCTATGTTCCCGCGGTGGCCTGCCAGCAGTGCCGGGCCACGGCGCGTTGCCGGCGTTGCGCAGGCCCGCTGGCGCTGCTCACGGCTGGTCCGGCCAGCTGCCGGTGGTGCGGCACCATCGAGGCCGCTTACCGGTGCCAGGCCTGTGGTGCCGGCCGGCTCCGAGCGACGGTGGTCGGGGCCCGCCGCACCGCCGAGGAACTCGGCCGTTCCTTCCCCGGGGTGCCGCTGTATACCTCCGGCGGACGGGAGGTGCCGACCGGCATCCCGCCGGGGCCGGCGTTGGTGATCTCCACGCCGGGGGCGGAGCCACTGGCCCGCTACGGTGCGGCGTTGCTGCTGGATGCCGCCGCGCTGCTGGCTCGTCCTGATCTTCGCGCGGTGGAGGAGGCGTTGCGGCGGTGGATGGCCGCAGCGGCGATGGTGCAGCCGGCCGCCGACGGCGGCCAGGTGGTGGTGGTCGCGGACGCGTCGCTTGCTGCGGTGCAGGCCCTCATCCGATGGGATCCGGCCGGCCACGCCCGGGCCGAGCTGGCCGCGCGCGCCGAGGTCGGTTTCCCGCCGGCGACCCGGATGGCCGCGTTGGAAGGCGCGCCGGCCACCGTGGAGGACGCCGGCGAGATGCTTGACCTGCCGCCGGAGGCTGTGCTGCTGGGTCCGGTGCCCGTCTTGGGGGATTCCGAGGGCGAGCGGGAACGGCTGTTGATCCGCGTTCCCCGTTCCGCTGGCTCGGCCCTGGCCAGCGCATTGGCCGCGCTGCAGGCGGGGCGCAGCGCGCGCAAAATGCCCGACTCGCTGCGGGTCCAGCTCGACCCGCAGCAGTTGGGCTGACGGACATGCCGGGCATACTGCACCGGTGCCCGTCCAACCCTTCCGACTCGGTCCGCGCGCGCGCCTCGGTAAGGCGAGCTGAGTAGTGCGGCTCGTCTTCGCAGGTACGCCCGATGTGGCGGTGCGATCACTGCAGGCACTTCTGGGCTGCGACCGGCACGATGTCGTCGCAGTGGTGACCCGGCCGGACGCGCCGGCCGGACGCGGGCGACGATCGACTCGTTCCCCGGTGGGTGCGCTGGCCGATGACGCGGGGCTGGAGGTGCTCACGCCGCGTCGCCCGGGACAACCGGACTTCCTGGGTCGGCTGTCCGAGCTTGCCCCGGATTGCTGCCCGGTCGTCGGCTACGGCGCGCTGGTTCCGCGGGCGGCGCTGGACATCCCCCAACATGGCTGGGTGAACCTGCACTTCTCGCTGCTGCCCGCCTGGCGTGGTGCGGCTCCGGTGCAGGCCGCGATCCGGCACGGGGACAAGATCACTGGCGCATCGACCTTCGCGTTGGAGGAGGGGCTGGACACCGGGCCGGTGTACGGCACGGTCACCGAGGTGATCCGTCCAGACGACACCGCGGGGCAGTTGCTGTCCCGGTTGGCCGACTCCGGAGCAGCCCTACTGGTGGCCACCTTGGACGGGATCGCGGAGGGGACCATTCGCCCGGTTCTTCAGCCAGCCGATGGCGTCTCGTATGCCCCGAAGCTCACCGCGCAGGACGCTCATGTGGACTTCAGCGCTCCGGCTTTCGCGGTGCACCGCCAAGTACGAGCGGTCACGCCATCCCCGGGAGCCTGGACCCGATTCAGGGACCAACGCATCGGCCTCGGCCCAGTGCGGGTCGCCGACGTCCGCGACGTCGATGGCCTCGCCCGAGGGGAGCTGCAGGTGGCCAAACGAGAGGTGCTCGTCGGCACGGCCACCGGGGCGGTGCGGCTGGGTGATGTCACCGCGCCAGGCAAGCGAGCGATGCCCGCCCCGGATTGGGCTCGCGGTGCCCGACCGGAGCCTGGGGAGCGGTTCGAGTGACGGCCAACGTCGAGGTCTTGCTGTGACCGTGCCCCGCAAGCCGTCCCGGCCGCCTCGTCCCGGGCCACCTCGGCGACGCTCCGGGCCACCCCGGCCACCGGTGAACGATCCACCCCGGCAGGCGGCGTTGGACGCGCTGGCTGCGGTGCGGGAGCGTGCCGCGTACGCCAACCTGGTGTTGCCCGGCCTGTTGCGGCAGCGCGGGATCAACGGCCGTGACGCCGCGCTGGCCACCGAGCTGTGCTACGGAACATGCCGCGCGCAGGGTCTGCTGGATGCGGTGCTGCAGTCCTGCGCGGATCGTCCGCTCTCGGAGGTGGACGGCGAGTTGCTGGACGCCCTGCGGCTGGGCAGCTACCAGTTGCTGCGGACCCGGGTGCCGCCACACGCCGCGGTCGCGACCACTGTGGATTTGGTCAGAGCCGGTCGTGGTAGCGCGGCGGCTGGCTTCGTCAACGCGGTCCTGCGCCGGGTCGGCGGCAAGGATGAAGCCGGCTGGGTAGCAGCGGTGGCGCCGGCCGCTGACGACGACCCGGTGGGCCACCTGGCGATGGCGCACCCCCATCCGCGGTGGATCGCGCAGGCGTTCACCGACGCCCTCGGCGGTGACCTGGGTGAGCTCGCCGAAGCGCTGGCCGCAGACGACACCCGCCCGCTGGTGCACCTCGCCGCGCGCCCAGGGCAGATCAGCGCCGCCGAGCTGGCCGAGCTGACCGGCGGCCGGGTTGCCCCGTATTCGCCTTCAGGTGTGCATTTGTCCGAAGGCGGAGACCCGGGTGAGCTGACCCCGGTACGCGATCACCTGGCCCAAGTGCAGGATGAGGGCAGCCAGCTCGTCACCCTCGCGTTGGCGTCGGTGCCGCTGGACGACCCCGATACCCGCTGGCTGGACCTGTGCGCCGGGCCGGGAGGCAAGGCAGCCCTGCTGGGTTCCCTGGCCGCGAGGCGCGAGTCAGTCGTGGATGCCGTGGAGAAGGCCGAGCATCGGGCCCGGTTGGTCAGCCAAGCGTGCGCCGGCTTGCCGGTGACGGTTCACCTGGCTGACGGCCGGGACAGCGGGCTGCCGCAACGACACTACGACCGGGTGTTGGTGGACGCGCCATGTACCGGGCTCGGGGCGCTGCGGCGGCGACCGGAGGCACGCTGGCGCAGGCAGGCTGAGGACCTTGCTGGACTGGTCCGGCTGCAGCGGGAACTGTTGATCGCGGCGCTTCGACTGGCCCGCCCGGGGGGCGTGGTGGCCTACGTGATCTGCTCGCCGCACTTGGACGAAACGGTGGGCGTGGTAGCGGAGGTGCTGCGGCGCACTGGTGCCACAGCGCTCGACGCGAGGCCGCAGTTTCCCGGCGTGCCCCGGCTCGGCGGCGGACCTTACGTGCAACTGTGGCCGCACCGGCACGGCACCGACGCGATGTTCTGCGCACTCCTACGTCGTTGAGAGGCTTACTCCTTGGCGGCCGTGACGAGGAAGTAGTCGATGAGTCCACGGTGGTATGCCTTCAGCCAGTTGCGGCCCCAACTGCCCTTGAACTCGGTCTGGGCCATCCAGGCGTCAAAGCCGTGCCAAACTCTCTCACCGATGCTTTCAAACCCGCACGTCAGCAAAACCCGCCGTGAGAAGGTCATCCCGAAAGGAGTCGATTGCCGAGACGGCGTCGATTGCGTTATCGATCGGCTCGATCAGGCGTTGCAGTCGCCACTGGCGGTCGGTTCGGTCATAAAGAATGCTGCAACCGCAAGCGTGGGATCGATCTCCAAGCGGCGAAGGACGATGCGGTAGAGGTTGGCCTGGCTCTCAGTCCGCTCGTGCCCGTTGGCGGCGCGGTCGGCCCGGGCCTACCCGTCGGATGCGGATCGGCCCACGTCGAGGCCACCCGAGGCCCGCAGGTGCTGCCCAGTCAACCAGCGGGCGTCAGGACCTGCGAGGAACGCCACCACGTCCGCCACATCCGCTGGCTGCCCGATCCGGCCAAGCGGGGTAATGCCGGCTACCAATTCGGCCATGCCCGGCGGGTTCGACTGCTGGAAGAGCTCAGTGTCGGTAGCGCCGGGTGAGACGGTGTTGACTGTGATGCCGCGCGCGCCAAGCTCCATAGCGCCGACCCGGGTCAGCTGTTCCACGGCGGCCTTGGTGGCGGAATAGATTCCCACGCCAGGTACCGGCAGGACCGTGTTGACCGTCGAGATGTTGATGATCCTCCCGCCGTGCCTCATCCGGCGAGCTGCCTCCTGCATGGCGAACAGCGTTCCCCTGAAGTTGACGGCTAGCACCCGATCGAGGTCCTCTTCCCGCACGTCGGCGATGCGCGCTCGCACACCGATGCCGGCACTGACGACCAGAATGTCGAGTCCTCCCAACCGCCGCTCCGCTTCGTCGAAGAGGTGGCGTACGTCGCTGACCAAGCCCTGGTCGGCGTGGACCGCTTCGGCCCGATGGCCGGCCGCAGCCACGGCCCTGCAGACATCGGCGGCCGCCTGCTCGGCCTGCACGAAGCTGAATACGACTGTTGCTCCGTCGCGTGCCAGGCGCTCGACGATGGCCCGTCCGATCCCGCGTGAACCTCCGGTCACCACGGCTGCCTTCCCGGCCAGTACCCCCATCGCGGCCCCTCCCCTTCGCCACTGACAAGCCTAGATCTGATGTTGTCTACGCGAAGGTTGTCGGGCTTACGCACCGCCAAGTAGAGCTCGCGCAGCGCGGAGGGCGGGCGGGGGGCATTATCAAGGGTGGTGTCGCGGTCGGCGACCGCTGGCGCGGTCGGCGGCGGACGAGGAGGCTCGACATGCCTGATGGGCCGTTCGGTTCTGGGTCTAACCCTCTTGAGGACCTCGTAAGCCGGCTGGTTGGTGGCCTTGAACAGTCCCTTGGCGGGCTGAGCAGGCCGGGCACGTCGACGCATCAGCTGGACCGCTACGGCCGCGACCTCACCGCCGCCGCTCGGGCCGGACGCCTCGACCCGGTTATCGGGCGCGAGGACGAGGTCGAGCAGGTCCTCGAGGTGTTGTCCCGCCGGACCAAGAACAATCCGGTGCTGATCGGGGACCCCGGCGTCGGCAAGACAGCGATCGTCAACGGCATCGCCCAGCGGATAGCCGACGGCGCGGTCCCGGAACCGCTGCGCAACCGGCGACTGATCTCGCTCGATCTGCCGGCGATGCTGGCCGGCACCAAATACCGGGGTGAGTTCGAGGAACGGCTCACCGCGGTGATCGACGAGGTGACCACCGCGGCCCGCACGGTGGTGCTGTTTCTCGATGAGCTGCACACGGTGATCGGCGCTGGCGCGGGGGCCGAGGGCGGTGCGATGGACGCCAGCAGCATGCTCAAGCCCGCGCTGGCCCGAGGCGACCTGCAGATGGTCGGCGCCACCACAATCGACGAGTACCGCCGCCACATCGAGCGGGATCCGGCGCTGGAACGACGGTTCCAGCCCATCCTGGTGGCCGAAGCGAGCGTCGAGGACACCGTGGCGATCTTGCGCGGCCTGCGCAAACGCTACGAGTCACACCACCGCGTTCGCATCACCGACGAGGCCGTTGAAGCGGCTGCGCAGCTATCTCACCGGTATCTCACCGACCGGTTTCTGCCCGATAAGGCGATCGACCTGATCGACCGGGCCAGCGCCCGGGCCCGGAGGCGGGTCGAGACCCCGCGTGCGGACACTCGCGCGCTCGAGCTGCGCGTCGAGCAGCTCACCAGGGCCAAGGACATCGCGGTTGACGCCGAAGAGTACGAGCGGGCCGAGGCTCTTACCCGGGAGCTCGACCTGGCGATCGTCGAGTTGGAGACCGCTCACACCGCACCGGCCCACCCACCGGAGGTCAGCGCCGACGACGTGGCGGAGATCATCGCCAGTAGCACCGGCATCCCGGTAACGCAGCTCACCGAGGTGGAGCGGCACCGGCTGCTGCACCTCGAGGATCATCTGCGGCAGCGGGTCGTCGGGCAGGACGAAGCAGTCGAGGCAGTCGCGGAGGCGGTGCGGGCCAGCCGCGCGGGTCTCAACCACCCGGACCGGCCAGTCGGATCGTTCCTGTTCCTCGGGCCTACCGGCGTGGGCAAGACGGAGCTGGCACGGGCACTGGCGCAGACCCTGTTCGGGTCGCGGGAGCGGCTGATCCGCCTCGACATGAGCGAATTCCAGGACAGACACACCGTGTCGCGGCTCATCGGCGCCCCTCCCGGCTATGTCGGTCACGACGAGCCTGGCCAGCTCACCGACGCCGTCCGCCGCACCCCGTACACCGTGGTGCTGCTGGATGAGATCGAGAAGGCGCACGCCGACGTCTCGAACATCCTGCTGCAAGTCTTCGATGCCGGTCGGCTCACCGATTCCCGGGGCCGGACCGCGAACTTCGCCAACACCGTGATCATCATGACCAGTAACCTCGGCGCCGATCAACTGCTGGCCGCGACCAGTACCGGGCGGTCAGTCGAGGAGGTGCGGGAGCCACTGATGGTCACCGTGCGGCGGCACTTCCGGCCGGAGTTCCTCAATCGGATCGACGAGATCGTCCTGTTCCGTGGCCTCGATCGGCCGGGGCTTCGCGCGATCATCAAGCTCCTGCTCGAGCAGACCCAGCAGCGGCTGCGCGCGCAGAACATCACCCTGCGCCTCGATGATCACGCCATCGACTGGATAGTCGATCGTGGCTACCAGCCGGAATACGGGGCGCGGCCGCTGCGCCGAGCCATCGGGCGTGAACTGGACAGGAAACTGTCCCGTATGCTGCTCACTGAGGAGCTCCGACCAGGGCAGGAAGTCCATGGCAGCGTCGTCGAAGACCGGTTGGAACTCACCGTTTCCGAGTCGCAACCCCCGTTGAGCTGACCGCGCGATACCGTGCACCCTGTGCCACCTCAGCCGATGATCGCGCCGTCTATCCTGTCCGCCGATTTCGCCCGGCTGGCCGACGAGGCCAACGCCGTACCGGGCGCCGACTGGCTGCATGTCGATGTGATGGACGGGCACTTCGTGCCCAACCTCACTCTGGGTCTTCCCGTTGTGCAGAGCCTGATGAAGTACACCGATATCCCGATGGACTGCCATCTCATGATCGACAACCCGGATCGGTGGGCGATCAGCTACGCCGAAGCGGGCTGTTACAACGTCACCATCCACGCCGAGGCCGCCCAGGACCCCATCAAGCTGGCGAAGGATCTGCGCGCCGCCGGGGCCAAAGCGGGCCTGTCGGTCAAACCCAAGACCCCGCTGGAGCCCTGGGTAGAGGTGCTGCGGCACTACGACACGCTGCTGGTGATGAGTGTGGAGCCCGGCTTCGGTGGGCAGTCGTTCATCACCGAGGTGCTGGACAAGGTACGCACCGCCCGCCGGTTGGTGGACACCGGGCATCTCACCGTCCTGGTGGAGATCGACGGCGGGATCAACGCCGACACCATCGAGGCTGCTGCCGAGGCCGGGGTGGACTGTTTCGTCGCCGGTTCGGCGGTGTACGGGGCCGAGGACCCCGCGCGGGCCATGGAAGCGCTCCGGGCCCAGGCCCGGGCATGCAGCGGCCGGTGAGGCAGACCGCCCGGGAGGGATGAACCGTGTTCACCGGCATCGTCGAGGAACTCG
>DATAWX010000124.1:0-2744 GCA_036266995.1 Pseudonocardiaceae bacterium
TCGCCGGCTCCGGTCTCCGCGACGATCTGAATCCGGACTGCGGGCGGCCGGTCAGCTTCGATATCGACGACGACGGGGAGGGACTCCCCGTCGAGAATCACATCGGGCACGCCGACCCGGACCGCTACGGTGGCGGCGGCGCGGCGGCGCACGGGTGTGGTGAGGAGAATTTCTTCGAGTTCATCGAGCGCACATGGGTTGGCTTGCAGGTTGCCGTGCTGATCGACGATCCGCCGGACAGTGTTGGTGTCCATCGGGAGGTCGTGGCCGATCGCGCCGGTCAGCGGCACCGTGCCGTCGCCGAAGTCGTTGTCCGCACCGATCGTGTCCAGCGCTGCGACGCCACCGCCGGTGATCCGCAGCGAGGTCCAGGTCGGCTGCCGCACCCCGGCGATCGCGTGTGTCATGGTCAGGCTCGTGGGCCGGGCTGCCTCCGCCGCGGCGAGGTCGACGTGGAAGGCCATGGCGTCGGTGAGCATCGCGGTGTTCAGCTCGGGCACCGGGATCTCGTCGAGGCGATGCAGCGACCCGGCGTCCTCGATGCAGGCGTAGCTGGGCAGGAGCTGGTGCAGCGACGGGAGGCTACGGGCGAACTCAGTGAGGTCGACAGACAACGGGCCGATACCCTTGCGAACGCCGTTGACCAGCTGCTCGACGGCTTTGGCCGCTCCCCGGTAGGGCGTGCCCAAGGTGATCAGCTTGCGGGTCAGCTCCGCGCCGCCGCACTTCTCGAGGTACCAGCGGGCGATCAGCCCGCCCATCGAGTGACAGACGAACACCAGCTGGGCAGCTGCCCGGTCCGGGCTGCTTGCCCGCCATCGTTCCAGTGCCGGGTGGACGATCGTGCCGAGCCGGGTGGCGTTATACCTGTTGGACAGCCGCCAGTCGTACGCCACCGGCAGCACCTCACCGATCTTGCCGCTGCGCTGCAGCGACCGGAGCCGGCGCAGTAGCTGGTCGTAACCCTTGATCGGCGTCCAGATCCCCGGGATGGCGTGCAGGTCCGGCATCAAATCCACCGGCTGGACACCGTCGTCAGGGTGCGCGTCCCCGATCCCCGCCGGAACTCGCAGCTCGGTGAGGCTCCTGCCGAGGGTGAACACCGCGTGCAGCACCGCCCCGGCCGATGGCGCCCACACCAGGTTGTGGTTCTTGCGCAGGGTGCTTCCCATGATCCCCGGCAGCACGACGACCAGGTCAGTGCCGGCCATCGTGACCAGCCTCTGCCAGGACGGTGATGAGAGGAAGTACCGCTGGCTGCACCGCACCGAGCTGGGCAAGCCGCACGATCCAGGCCGACGCGCTCCCGGGATCCCACGCCAGTGCTTGGCTTACCAGCTCGGTGGCCCGGTCTTGATCACCAGCGACTGCTGCCGCGATGGCCAGGTACAGGGCCGCTACCGCTGCCTCGGGTTCAGCGGTTGCGGCCGTAAGAGCGATCGTGGCCAGCGGCTGCAACACAGTGGCCACCGACTCGGTGTCGCGGGCCGTCGCATCAAGCAGATCGGGGAAGCCGCTGGAGTGGTCGAGAGCATCGAAGGTAGCCGTCAGCACCCCCCCGCCGGTGTCCTGTGAGGCGATATCCAGCAACGCGGCCGCCCGGGTTACCTCGCCGGACTCGTCAGCCCCAGCACGGCTGTCGAGACTTTGCCGGATGAGATCATCGAGAAGCTCCGAGCGGCGCTCAGCCAGCAGCTCCCGCTGCTCGGCCGGGCTCGCCGCCGAGAACCGATCCGCCAGCAGGCCAAGGAATAGGGGTCGATAGGCCGCATCAACACCCTCGGCCCTGGCGCGGGCCCGAAGTTGCTGGTAGCGATCCGCTTTGTTCTCATCAACCTGAAGCAAGGCCTCTTCGACCGCGATTTCGGCATCGGGCCCGAGCAGTTCGGGGTGGGCAGCGAGATGGTCACGCTCGCCTTCGTAGGTTGGCGTGTCGATCCATGCAGTCGCCACAGCCAAGAGGTCGGTATCAACGGTGTGCCATTCGGGTGGTTCCGCACCGCTGGCCTGGATCCAAGCGACATCCCAGTTCTCCGGGTTGGCGGCGCGGTGGGTGCGCGCGCTCTCGTGCGCCGCACCGAGCAGACCGCGATCGTCGCTGCGGCACGCCTCCACGAGCCACGCAGCGGCCCAAGGACCTCCCGAGTCAGCTGCGGCCGCTCGGTGTAACAGCAACGTCGCGCGGGTGAGCGGGTCGCACTCGCCGAGAGCCTGCTGCCAGACAGCATCCGCGCGAGCAACGTCGCCGATCGCGACATGCCACCGATCGAGGTTGGTCAGCGCCGTTGCCAGGTTGGGTGCGTATGCGGGGTTGTCCGCTGCTTGTTCGCGGCGCAGCGTGACTGCTTCCTCGGTTGGTGCTACCGCGTCGGCGCGGCGCCCCACCTCGTTGTAGCGGACACCGAGGTTGTTCAGTGCCATTGCCAGGTCCGGTGCGTATGCGGGGTTGTCCGCTGCCAGTGCTCGGTAGAGCGCGACCGCCTCTTCGGTCGGCGCTACCGCGTCGGTGCGGTGCCCCCAGGTTGCCGAGACCCCGGCGACCTCTAGCGCAGCAAGCGCGATATCAAGTCGTAGCTCATCAGCCGCGGATGCCAGCTCGCGCAAGGCGCGCAACCCGGCGACGCCGACGGCGGCCGCATGGCGGTAGGCGTAGCGCCACAGATAGGTCGGCGCGACGGCAGAATGCCCACTGGCGAGCAGCGCGGCATAACGCGCCGCGAGGGCCGCCCACACCGGCTCGGCGG
>DATAWX010000125.1:0-2645 GCA_036266995.1 Pseudonocardiaceae bacterium
ACCGGCGCGGTAGGCCACGCGGATTCCTCGGTGTTGAGTGGCCCGCGCCAGCAGCTTGGCACGCAACCCAGGATCACGCGTGTCAACGCCGGGCCAATTTTGACCCCCTGGTGCTGTCTGAAAGTTGACCCCTCGGGGTCGGTTTATCGGTTGTTGGTGGTGCTTGGTGTGCGGTGTGCTCGGGTGCGGTAGGAGTCGCCGTCGAGGGCGACGACGGTGGCGTGGTGGACGAGGCGGTCGATGGTCGCGGCGGCGACGATGTCGTCGCCGAGTGTGTGTCCCCACTGGGAGAACGCGAGGTTGCTGGTCACGATGATCGAGCCGGTCTCGTAGCGGCTGGCGACGAGTTGGAAGAACAGGCTCGCGTGGGCGGCGTCGAGGGGTAGGTAGCCGACCTCGTCGATGATCAGAAGGCGGTAGCGGTTGAGCTTGCGTAGCTCGGTGTCGAGGGTGTTGCGGGCGTGGGCTTCGGTGAGTCGGTGCAGCCAGCTGGTGGTGGAGGCGAACGCGACGGGGTAGCCGGCCTCGCAGGCTTTGATTCCGATCGCGATCGCGAGGTGGGTCTTGCCCAGTCCGGGCGGTCCGAGTAGGACCACGTTCTCCCGTCGTCCGACGAACGTCGTGGTTGCCAGGTGAGCAAGGGTGTCACGGGCAGCGGTGGGCAGGTGAGCGAAGGTGAAGTCCTCCAGGGTTTTGCTCTGTGGAAAGTGCGCGCCGGCGACGCGAAGCCGGGCGCCGTTGAGGGTGCGGGTGGCGACCTGGCGGGCCAGGACCGCGGCGAGGTAGGTCTCGTGAGACCAGGTTTCGGTGCGGGCTTGCTCGGCGAGGGCGTGGAATGTGCTCGCTATGACGGGGGTTTTGAGCTCGCGGGCCAGCAGCGCGATCTCGGCGTCGACGTCGGCGATGGTCATGGGGTGACCAGCCTCAGATGCCCGGCCGCGGGCGTGGGGTCGGCGGGCGGCGCACGGTCAGGCTCAGGGGTGGGTGCGAGGCCGAAGACGGTGTCGTAGTCGCTCAGCGCGCGGCGGGCGATGACGTCCCCGACCTGTAGCACGCTCTGCCGCGACCCCCCGGTGGCGCGTTGGCGGGTCTGGAACGCCGTGCGTAGGTCTTTCGCGGTCGCGACGTGGGCGGGGTCGGTGACGTTCTGTGCCCGGGCCCAGGACCGTTGATGATCGGCCACCAGCGCTCCGGCGCAGCGCGCCTGGACTCGGTCGAGGTCACAGCTCACGTCGATCATGCGCCCAATCACCGACGGGCAGACCGAGTAATCGTTGCCGGTGACGCGCACGTAGTAGTCGCGACCGAGGCGGACCTGTCCGGACCACCCGACCCGCGGGCGCAGCGGAGGCAACGCGGCCATCGCGGCCCGGTCGGTGCCCAGCAGAGCGGCCGGAGTGGCGCCGGTCGCTCTGACCAGCCGATCGTTGGCCGAGGGCAGCCATCCGCGCAGCTGGGTGTTGAAGTCGGTCGGGCCGGTGAACACCCGACCCGGCATGAACGAGGTCCGCAAGTACCCGTTCGCCCGCTCGACCACACCCTTGGTCTCGGGGTCACGCGCCGGGGCCTGCCAGATCCGGGTGCCCAGCGTCCCAGCGAAGGACCGCGCCCCCACAGTGAGACGTTGATGCTGACCGATACCGGCCTCGTTGTCCCACACCAGCGTCTTCGGGACCCCGCCCAGGGTCTGGATCAGCAGCCACATCCCGGCGATCAGGTCCCCGGTCGTGCGTGAGGGCAGAGCGGTGGCCATCACCCACCGGGAGAACGCGCTCACCATCGTCAGTACCGGCGGCGCAAGTAGCTGCCCCGCGCCGACCGGAACGACCGCGGCAGGGAACCACAGGTCACACTGCACGATCTGCCCGGCCACATACGTCGTGCGGTCCGCTGGGTCACACGGCCGGTAGCGCGGGCGCAGGACCGCCACCCGGGCACGCAGTACCGAACTCGCTCCCCGATAACCGATCCGTTGCGCGATCACCGTCGCGGGCATGTCCGGAAACTCCTCCAGCAGCCCGCGGATCACCGGCTCCAGCTCATCGAGTACTGACCCTTTCACGGGCCGCTGATACCGCGGCGGCTCCGCCGCCGCGAGAGCCGCGCGAACGGTGTTACGTGCCACCCCCAACCGGCGGGCGATGGCCTTGATCGGCATGTCCTCCGTCAGACGTAGACGACGGATCTCAGCCCAACTATCCACAGTGATCACTCCCCAGCATCGCCGGGGGTCAACTTTCGACCGGCGCCAGGGGGTCAGTGTTCACGCGGCATCGACATGTCGGCTGGTTGGTCTCTGGCGAGCTTCGCTCTGCAGCCTGGGCAATGCCGCATGAACGGGAGTTTAGGGCAGTTCACGCACCGTGACGGGTGGGTAAACCTCCGAGGTATAAGCCCTGTTAGGGCTATACATCCAGTGTCGTTTACGATCTTGAAAGCTCGATCCATGCTGCTCAGCGTGACTTTCAACGGGCAAACGAGGCGACGCTCGAAGCTGCGTAGGGACTACGAGCACTACAGCAAGATCAAGCACAGGGGGCCGTTCGCTCTACGCATAGCGAGATGGGTTTGGACCTGGCTACGTCCTTGGCCCCGCGCGGGCGACTGGTGTGCGTGTGGCCTGACGCTGCGGCCGCCCTACGCCG
>DATAWX010000126.1:0-3187 GCA_036266995.1 Pseudonocardiaceae bacterium
TGCGCTGGCATATCCGCCGGCAGCGGCTGCCCGGCGAGCTTCTTCCGGTAAGCCTTCACCCAAAAGCCGAGGGTGGTATCATTTACTCTGAGTTCTCGCGCTACCCGGGCGATTGGCAGCGAGTTATCGACCACCTTCCTGGCGGCCTGCTCCTTGAACTCGGGAGTGTATCTTTTCGGTTTCTCCGGCACTTGATCCCGTTCCTTTCCAGATGAGAATCCTATTGGATCCCTGTCCGGAAAGCTGGGGGCACCTCAGTTTCGCGCCAGCCTGCAGGCAGGGAGCAGTCGCCGGTGAGGGGCGACTGGGGTTGGTGCGGCTTCTGGCGGAGGAACTGGTACAGCGTGTGCTGCGGGGCAGTCATTAGTTCCTCCCGCTGCTGCCCGTCGCGGTTGCGCCGCAGGCCAGGCACGCAGGCTTCAGCCATGGTGGCGATGGTGTCGTTGGTGGTGGCCGTCGCGCAGTGCTGGTCGAGGAATGCGGCGAGCCGCCGTGCCTGGCCCTGCGGGTCGCTGGTGATCGCCTCGTACTCGGCGAACAGCGTGGCTGGCTCGGTGCCCACCGCGCGCAGTACCGACAGCATCATGTGCTGCCAGCGCAGCAGGTTGCATGCCAGCGATGTTGCGGCGCGGCCGCCGGCGATGCGGAACTGGTTCCACGACACGGCGATGTCGACTGGGTTGCGGATCATGACAATGAAGACCGGCGCGTGCCACAGCTGCCGCCAGAACCCGAGGAAGTGGCACAGGGCCGGGTCTTTCCACAGCCATGGCCGGCCAGTTGCCGCCATCCGTGCTACCAGCGCCTGTGCACGCGCCGTGCAGGCAGGGTCGGCGGCCTTGACCGCCACGTGGGCCGGGAGGTCTTCGGCCCACCACGTCACGCCCGCAGCGAAGTCCCCGATGCCGGCGAGCAGGTCCCACAGCGGCAGGTACTCCCACCGGCCGCGGGGGTTCAGCTCGTCCGCGGGGGCCAGTTCGCCCGGAGCGCCGGCATAAGCGCCCCAGGCGTGCACCATCTCCGCGCATACCGAGGTGCCGCTGCGCTCGGCGCCCAGCACAATGATCGGCCTGCACACCGACATGGGCTATGTCAGCTCGGCAAACCACCGCTCCACGAGGTTCATCCACGAGGAACTGGTGGGCCAATGCCGTTGCTTGACTTACTGAACTATCGCTATCGCGGGATGGAGGGTGAGTACCTTGGCGGCCACCCGGCGGGTAGGGCGGCGGACCTGGCCTGCTTTGCGGAAGGAGTACTTCGAGGCCGGGCGTTTGAGGACCCGGTCGGCCTCCCGCAAGCGCCGGGCGCCGTTGTCGAGCTTGCGGCAGACCTTGGCGGCCATCGTGGCTATGAACTGCTTGATCTGCACGGATGTTTGTGCGCATTGACGGATCACGCTGCGCCGCACGTGCTTGAGGACCTTGACGAATGAGATGCGGTCCGGGTCGATCCGCTCCTCGCCGGCCAGACGCATGATGATCTGGGTCATGCAGTGGTGCACCGCCAGATGCGCCCATGCCTCCTGGCGCACCAGTTCGGGGTCTGCTGACCGCAAGATTTCCTGCGGGCCACGCTGGAACGTCTTGACCTGCCGGAATGAAGATTCACTTTCCCAGCGCTGATGGTAGAGGGCGGCGAGCTCACCGGCGGGGAAGGCCACAGGATCCGTCAGATCGGTCAGCAATCTGACGACCTCACCCCCGTCGACCCGGTATTCGATCACCCGCACCAGCACCCCGCCGGGATGCGCGCCCTTCTGCCCGGCCAGGTTCATCCGCGCCAGGTACGTCCCGTCGTCCAGCACCGTCACCGGGCGGCGCGCCACGCTCGACCGTGCCCGGATCAGCAGATGTGCCCTGGCCTGCGTGTACGCCTTCCACAGCGCGACCCCGGGAAAGCCCCGGTCCATGATCACCAGCATCCCGGCCGCGCTGCCGGCCATCGCGATCGCCAGTTCCGGCTCCCCGCCGCGGAACCCGCCCACCTGGGCGTCGATCGAGGAATGCGTCCCGGTCTCGGTCAACGTCACCACCCTGGCCTGGGGGAACCCCGCTGGCTGGCCCTTGGCGTCCACCGGCCCGCCGAACGCGGCCCGGTTCACCGGCGTGTCCGGCACGTCCAGCACGAACCCGTCCACCGCGGCCACCCGCATCCCCCGCCAGAACGCGCCGTCCAGGCCGGCCGGGGCCACCGGCCCGGCCAGCCGGCGGAACACCGCCTCGATCACCCCCGCACCCAGCCGCTGCCGGGCCCGGGTAAACGAGGACTTGTTCGGGATCGCCTCATCCATCCCCCCCAGCGCCCCCACCAGGTTCTCCGCGACATCGTCATAGGAATCCTGCTGGAACAGGGCAAGAGCGAGCACGTAATAGACCATAAACCGGGCCGGAAGCGCCCCCGGTCTCTTGTCCCGCTTGCCGCACTCAGCCACGACCTCGTCCACCAGATCGGCACTCACCCACTCGGTGAGCACTCCCAGCCGCACGTCATCAGATAAACCAATCCACGGATGCACACCAGCATCATGCCCACAGCTGCCCAGTCACGGAACGATAGTTCAGTAAGTCAAGCAACGGCATTGACTGGTGGGCGTGAAATGCAGATGGAACCGCGGGTGGCGCAGCAGCCACTTCTTCACTTCGGGGGTCTTATGGGTGGCGTAGTTGTTGCAGACCAGGTGCAGGTCCAGCCCATCGGGGACCGCGTCGTCGATCACGTTGAGGAAGCGCAGGAACTCCTGATGGCGATGGCGGCGATAGTGCTGGGCGATCACCGACCCGCTGCCTTCTCTGGCGGGTCCAGATACAGGCCCACAATGTCGCGGACCTTGTCGATGAACTGCGGATCGGTGCTTAACTTCCACGTCTCCACCAGATGCGGCTTGAGGCCGAACGCCCGCCAGATCCGGGAGATCGCGACTGGCTCATGCCCGTGGCCGCAGCCATCGACCTGGTCGACCAGCGGCACCCAGCACCAGCGGTTCAACCCTCGGGCTGCCACGCCCGACAGCCTACCGGGTGGCTACGAATCTATGACTCGGGACACTAGCGGTAGTTTGTTAACTCCGGATATAGAGGTGCAGGCCGTGGCCTGCCGCGACCGAGGTCATCAGGGCTTGCAGCTGCGGGGGTGGGGGCCTGTCTGACCATGCCTGCCACCAGCGCTGAAGGACGATCCAGGGTGT
>DATAWX010000127.1:0-8327 GCA_036266995.1 Pseudonocardiaceae bacterium
TGGGTGAGAACGGCCCCTGTTTCTGGGGCAGTCCCGGGAGCGTGATTGCCGCACCCGGGTGCGATCAGTGCTCACGACCCCGCACTGCGGCGACACACTCGCCCGTGCCGGCGATGTGCTGGCCTTGGTGTCCCAACTCCCGAGTGCAACGCCAGGGCAGAGTCATGGTTCGCGCGATCTCGTCAGCCCACTCGAACCGACACCTCCGATACCCGTGGGCCGTACCAGGGTCCGAGGTGGGATCGGGGTCACCTACAGCGACGCGCTCCAGCTGGTCCGGGCCGAGTCTCCGGAACTTCCACCGAACGTCCATGTCGGCCTCCCGCTGCGGGGCGTCCGTGAGCAACATACTTCGCGAACAAATATACTTTAAGAGTCAAAATTGGAGAACCGTGCGAGCAAGGCATGATTAGGGCTGGCAAGCTCATCTGCAATTTCATATGTTCAGCTAGCCCGCACACTCAGATGCAATTGCATATGTTCACTACCCGCGTCCGTGCCGCATGGCGCCCCGCGCTCCCACCGCGCTCCCACCCCCAGGTGGGTACGAGATCTAATGTTCAGGTGAGTAAGAGGGCGACCCCTAAGTCCGCTCATGGCGCGTGACAAGAGTTAGCGGCGACAAGACCACGACGGGGCGACCGGGGCCGGACGTACCACACAGACCGACATCCGCCCAACCACGGCTGGGCGGATGTCGGTCGGGCTCTAGGTTCTAGAGCTTCTTAAATGGCGGGGCTGACGGTGGGGAGGCCGAGGTCAGGGGTGAGCCCCGGCGACAGCGCCTCCTACGATGCCCTTACCGGAGTCGACAGCACCGCCGCTGGGGACGCCGGGGACAGCGGGCGCGGTTTTGACGATGCTGGCGGGAGCGGGGATGGCTGCGGGCTGTATCGCCGCGCTGGCCAATGGCTGGCTAGCAAGCATCAGTCCACCGGCAACGGCGGCGAGCAGCAGGCCACGATGAACGATTTTCACGGTCATGACGGGTACTCCTTCATACGAAGTGGCACACACAAATGCGAGTGCTGTCATCTGGAGTCATGCCGCCAAGGTCCGGAGCGGTATACCTACCACCACGGGTGGTAATCACTAACCATAACGCTGATAGGGTCAGAATAACGCCTGATAACCTGCATTTCATCCCCTAAGTTTGGACGAGGACACGATCGTGTGGTTGCACGACGTCTTGCACGTGCATATGCGGCTGGTTGACGGACATTGACAGCCAAGTTACCCTCTCCCCCCCACATCGGAGAATGGAGACAAACCGGTCGTGCGTAACGAAAACCCGTCTGTCACCCTGATGGACTACTCGATGAGCTATTCCACACCGGTCGATCAAACGGCGGCAGTCGTCGCTGCGCTGGCTCCGGTTATTCCGGGGCTGCGGTAGGGGTCCGTGGCCCCTACCGGAAGTCGAAGTCGCCGAGGGCGTCGCGGCGGCGGGTCGCTTTCATCTGGCCCGCGAGCAGTCCCGCGGTGATCTGCGCCTGGATGATCCGCCGGTGGGCGGCGGCCCGGACCTGCGGAGCGCGCCACCATGAGCCCCGGCAGACAGTGCCGTCGGTGATCGCGTACGCCTCGCAGGGCTTCCCCTCCAGCTGCAACATCGGGGCCTTGTCCAGGCCGTTGCGCGCCGATCGTCGGCGGGACACCTTACGCAGGACCCGCATGTAGGCGCCCTCGCCCTTCTCAGTGGCACCGCAGCCAGGTGGCCTGGCATACCGTTGTGACTGCGGCATCTTCCTTCGCCAATTGACTTCAGCTATCCGGGGTGCCACCAGGGTGGGCAAATCACGCGAAACGACAAACGGCCACAATCCGACATATGGCAATAATTGCATCCGTCGTGATCGTCCTTGCATCGGTACGCGACGTCCGTAAGGAAATTGCATGCTCGTGCATCTGCTCTTGCATCGGCATGCCAGGCGTGGAACGCTAACGAGCAACGTGCCGATAAACCACCACAGAGCACGAGGGGTTACATCGTGGTTTTCCCTGCACGAACGCGACTAAGGCCACACACGGTGTGGCGCGCCATGGTCGGATGGCGGGATGGGCTCGCCGCTATGCGAATATGTCAGACGGTGGTCGGTCCGTGAAGCCGCCTCTATTAACCAGTCCGCGCTCCGGCGGCGAGGCGTGCCTATCATCGAAAGTAAAGCTGCTGCTGCTTGACCTCGTCGCCGATGGATTCGTCCGGTACCGCTGCGGACCCAAGGCCGCGCCGTGCGCTCTACTCGCCTCCTACCAGTGGGAAAACTACGTCGACCTAGTCACTATTCGGTCCTTCGACCGAGTCACCACGGCCAGGATCCCCGCCCGCCAACACAGTCGAATCGACGTGTTCACCCCCGAGGTCGTGGTGTGGCCGCAGGAAGGCCCGCCGCAGCGGGCACCGCGGGCATTACTTGACCTGTTACACCCCCAGCACCCCGACGCTCCGGAACTCGCCGGCCCGCCAGCCGACCGAATCGTCCTGAATGAACCGCCCCCCGACCCCCACGACCAACCATGACCACCCCGCACCCGCGACTGCCCGAAACCACCACGCAGTGGATCGCTGCCCTACCGCAGCGCGGCAACCCGGTCGCTGCAGTGTGGGCCCGGCTCGCCGAGCTGGACCGTGCTGGCCAGGAGACTTCCGCCGTCATCGCCGCGCTACGCACGCTGCTGCTCCGCCACCAGCCGACCCGGCACGGACACTGCCCGGCGTGCCCCAGGCGAGGGCTGCGGCGTCGGCGCTTTCCGTGTGTCGTGTGGCACCGAGCGCATCTCGAACTATTCAGCCCCCGCGTTGTCGCCGACCAAGCGATTTCCCGCACCCTCGCCGACGCCCCGGGCAGGTTCGCTCGGCACCACGAATAAAGACCCCGGCCGGCCGTTGGTTGAGCGGAGCCGCCCCCATCATGCTCCCCGGGCTCTCGGCGGCCGGCCGGTTCCAGAGTCCGTGGATGTCGACCGGCACCACCAGCAGTAACCCTGTCCGGGATCGGTGAGACTCGCGGGCAGCACGTCCCCTCCGCACAGGGCGAGGTAACGGCCTTCGGCCTGTCGGCCCGCGACGGCGGCCTCCGGTGTCACCAGGTGGACCGTGCCGGTCCGGTGCGCAGGTCCACCACATCAACGGCGCGCCGCACGGGCTGTGCCTGGCGCCGGGCAAGCCGGCTGCGGCGAGTACGCCCTTAGAGTCCGCCCATGGTGAGCGACAAGTGGTGGCGGCCCAAGTGGTGGCGGCGACAAGACCACGCCGAGGGCCGGTACACACCACCCCTATGGCACGTGTGGCTTGTCGCGCCCATCTGGGTCACGGTAGCCAGCGCCCTAGCGTGGGTCATTTACCTGCAACTACGTGCGGTCGCTGTGCCACGTCCCGGACCCAACGGCGGTCCAGCTTCTATCGACCCGCTCGACGTCATCAAAACCACGATCACCGTCGCCGGGTTCGTCGGTGCCGTCCTCGTCGGCGTCTACGGCTACCGCAAGCAGCGACTTGTCGAAGGAGACGCACGCCGAGCCGACGCCGTGCAACTTGCCCAGCGATATACGACGGCGGCCGACCAACTCGGGCACGAGAAACCCGCGGTGCGCCTCGCTGGTGTCTACGCCATGGCCCGACTCGCCGACGACTGGGACGACCAACACCAGGTCTGCATCGACGTCCTGTGCGCCTACCTGCGCATGCCTTACGATCCCGATCCTGCCAGTGAGAAACACCGCGAAGGTGAGCGAGAAGTCCGACACACCATCATTCGCCTCATTCGCGATCATCTGCAAGATCCCAGCGCTCTTACCGCATGGTGTGGTCGCGACCTCGACTTCAGTAACGCCACCTTCGATGGTGGCGACTTCACCGGCGCGAAGTTCACTGGCGGCAAGGTCTCCTTCTCTGGCGCAGAATTCACCGGGGGCGAGGTCTCCTTCCGCGGCGCGAAGTTCACTGGCGGTGAGGTCTCCTTTTACGCCGCAGAATTCATCGGCGGTGATGTCGCCTTCTACGACGTGGAATTCTCCGGCGGCAGGGCCTTCTTTGGCGGCGCGGAATTTACCGGCGGTGAGGTCTTCTTCGGCAGCGCGAAATTTATCGACGGTGACGTCTCCTTCTTCGGCGCGAAATTTATCGACGGTGAGATCACCTTCTACGAGACAGAATTCATCGGTGGTGAGGTGCCCTTCCAGTGCGCGGAATTCATCGGTGGTGAGGTGTCCTTCCAACGTGCGGAATTTACCGGTGGTGAGGTCTCATTCTACGCTGCGGAATTCCCCGGTAGCAGTATCACATGGGGCCCATTCGAACCCCCAGTAGCCTGGACTGCGCTACAAGAGAGGGAGCGGCAACAGAACGAACCGCCCCTGTAACGGTTGTTGTGACCTCTGAGTCGCCCCAGTAATATCACCCGACCGGAAGGGTATAACAGGCACAGCGCCGATCTTCTCCATCGCACGCGAGGCTTGTAGGGGATTCACTGATTCGGAAGATTGGGAGAAGTTGGTGCTGTCCTTACATCCGGCCCCGGTGGGCGCACATAACGAGAGATCGTTCCACCGCTACGGCGGGATTGCCGATTACACCTACTCGCCAGCCACGCGTCGATGTGATCGAGTGCATGCAGCCAGCATGCCAGTAAGACGGCCACGGCAGCAAGCAGTTCCCGGCGCTGTCGCGGCACCGGGAACTGACCCGAATAACTTTTCAAACTATCCGCGTGGCTTAAGCCTTGGAAAACTTCCATGTGCCGGTGCCTTCACCCCGGTCGATATAGCCGCTGGTAGACACCCCGTACTTACCTCCGGCAGGCCCCGCACCGCACGTGTCCAAGAAGCCGCCGTTCCAGTCATCGTAGCCGTTGAGCAGGTGAACGAGGTCACCTTCGCGCACCTTGGAGTCCGTGGGAGACGACGACTCGGCGAACACCCGCCACCGCCCGGTGCCGACAGCTCGGTCCTTCGCCGGCGATGTTGACACCAGGTACTTGAGTGGCGGCGCGTTTTAACAGGCCTGGTCCAAATGCACATGCATCCGAACCTGCGGTTGTCTGAGTACGTGCACCTGCACCTGTACCCGTTGGTCGGCTGGAACATTCGCACGTGCAGGAATTTGTGGGGAGCGGGTGCTGATCATGCTGCCTGACGGTCCCGGCTTCGCCGAGGCTTTCGCTGGCACGATCCAGCAAGGAGCGGGGCATCCGCCTGGATCTGACCGGCGCAGTTCTCGTTGAGTTCTCTCTGGCGCAGTGTCAGCTCGATTATGCCGACTTCAGAAACGCCAAGCTCACCGGCGAGGCCAACTTCAGGGACGCCCGAGGGACGCCCAGTTCGCCGGCTGGGTCAACTTCGTGGGTGCCCAGTTCACCGGCGAGGCCTACTTCCTGCATGCCCAGTTCACCGCCAGGGCCAACTTCAGGGATGCCCAGTTCGCCGGCTGGGCCTACTTTGAGGGCGCGCGGGTGGACTCGTCCGCCGAACCGAACAATGTCTGGCCCGCCGATTGGACGACCCGACCCGCTAAGCCGGACAACGGGGAAGACCCCGCCTTCCTGTACCTGACCACGGCCGAGGAGGGTCCACCCCCACATACATGATCCGGGATCGGAAGTCTGAAACCGGCGTGCACGAGTCCGGGCAGTGGCCATTGGCTGAATCCCACCGTGCTGCGGCGTTGAGCACGGCGGTGGGGATTGGTCCACGATCGGGGCTCGGCTACGCCGGACTGCCACCAGCGCGGCGCACCCGTTTGCCCCACGGCAGGCGGGCCACGGTCGGACACCGCCCCTACTGGCGTGATGGGTGATAAATCCCTCGGCTTATTGCGGAGGTAGCTGTCCCTCGTGGGGTTGATCGCAATCCCCTGGTCGGCTGTTGGACTTCTCCCGTTTACCCTCGGGGCGCAGCGTTGCCCCCGTGAAATCTGTAGCGAAACGATGAACAGCTCCAACACGACTATCGCGGACGGGTCCACCACCGTGGACCCCACAGATCCCGCTGAAATGGCGATGGACGCCGCTGCAATAGTAGAGGATGCCGACAATTCCGCCAACGATGGCGACGTCGAGACCAGCGAAGCGGCCGTCTGGTCCCGGTTCGGCGATGGCCCGCTGCCAGCGCTGCCTAAGACGGCGGCGGTAAACCGGGCCTACAGGGCGGCCGTGGATTTCGGGTTGCCGGAGGGCTTCGCCTCGGCCCTCGCACACGTCGTCGTCGATCCCGCCGCGCTGCGGGCCGCGCTGAACAACCCGACAAGGATCAACCTCGCCGGTGGCATGGCCGAGGTCATCGACGTCGACCTCTACACCCCCGGCCTCGTGCCGCTGCCCACGAACAACCGCACCATGGATATGCGGGTGTACCCGGCGGGTGGCGTGACCGGTCACCTTGGTCCGCTGATCCGACCCCGCTCCGAGCCTGGAAAGACGTCCAGGCTATGGATCGAGGCTCAGAGCGTTCAGCATGCCCTCGACGAAGCCAAGCAGGCCCAGGACTACATCCTGGTGAAGAACCCGCTCAAGGACTCCGTGGCCGCGCGGGGGATCGTGATGCCGGTTACGGTTGTGTACTTCGAGCTGCGGCACCGGGACGGGCAGCCGGCGATGCCGCTGCTAGGAACGGCGGACGGCTCAAGCCGAATCACCGGAGCCCACGCCGTGCTCAACCTGGTTGACCCTCGTACGACTCACTACGACCTGCCAGCTAACCGGGACTTGTACCGCCGATTCGTGGACAACATCTCCTCGCCGGACATCGCACCTCTCGGCGTGACTGCGGCGCGGAGGTTGCGCTGGCAGCGTAACGCATTGATCACGCCTGCCCGGATTTTCCTGCGCTTCACGCCCCCGCTCGGGGCGGCCTACGACTTCGGCCGAGCCGTGGCTGCCTATGTCGGCATGCTGCACGTGGATCCGCCCCGGCCGTGGACACCAACCGGCAAGCTGGAGGCGATGGCCGAGGCCGTCCTGGAGGTCTTGCGTTCGGCGAGCGTGCTCGATGACACCCGGCACGACTACCTCGCCGGGCTGCTGACGCCGGAGGCCGCCGCGGCGGCCGGGTTGCCGACCCAGCGTGACGAACAAGCTGCGCACGTCCTCGCGACGCTGCTTCAGCCCGATCTTCGCGACCTTGTCGACCGAGGAATCATGGATGTCACGGCGAAGAAGTCGGTCACGGCCAATCGCCGCAGCGACGTCGTGGCCGAGCTGGCGTTGCGACCCACCCGCAGTGCCGCGGTCATACTGCCGCCGGGCGACCCGGCGCGGGAACGGGCCAACGCGATGCGCGCGGCGTACCTGAGGGCCACTCACCTGTCCGCCTACACAGCGCGCCGGTGGGCGGTCACCGGTCGCAGCCCTGACGAGCTGCTCGCGGGTGCGCTCGCCGAACTGGGGCGTCCCGAGGCCGAGCAGGAAAACCCCGATGCGTGGCGGGACCGTCTCGAACTCGCCGCGCTCGCGCAGTACCACCTGACTGCATACGAGGCGTTGAAGCGAGATCCGATGCTTAACAGGGAGGCCGACCAGCGAAGCCCACAGGAGATCCTCGGGTTGATGCTGCAGGACCAGCGTGGGCTCAGGCTGCTCCGGCAGGCAGTCGTCGACGGCCGCGCCGGTGTCGCCCCCCGCCTTGTCGACGTGGACGGTCAGATCACCCATGGTGTGCTCGACGACGAGCGGGATGTCCAGCTCGATCCGGACGGGCTGGCCGTGCCGCTGACCGACCGGTGGCTGCGCTATGACGGATTCCCGAGCGGCGGGCCGACGATCCGTCCAGTCTCAATCCGTTCCGAAACACCCACGATGAAGGCGTCCCGTCTCCAGCAGCACATTCTTTACGTCATCGAGCAGATGGCGAAGAACCTGGACGAACTGGACCACCTTGAGGCACCCGCCGGTGGCGCGCTCCTGGACCAACGCGGATGGCCTGCCAGTGACACCAAGAACGCGGTCGAGATGCTGATCGACGCGCAGTCCAAGTTCGGGTATTGGGGGCAAGTAGCCGCCCGGCAGGCAATCCGCGTCGACCAACTGACCGATAGCGAGATTGATGAGGAATTCGACGAAGAGGTCCTCGCCGCTCCGGCCGCCGAACAAGACAAGTAGGCGGTCCACATCATCGCGCGGGAGGGCGCGTTCCACCTGACCAACCACTTCCGGCGGATCCGCCGGAAGTGTTGCGGGGTTTGCGGACTCTCTGGGACCGGCCGGCCGCCGGGCGCACGACGGGCCGGCTCAACCGGCGGCCGGCCGGGATCTGGGGCGCGCTGGAGGGCACTAGCCAGCTGGCCTGCTGCTGCGCGCAAAGCGCAGTCCGCGAGGAAGATCAGACGGCAGTCC
>DATAWX010000128.1:0-4248 GCA_036266995.1 Pseudonocardiaceae bacterium
AGAAGTTGGCCAGTTGGTGCGGGATGACCCCCAAACACCGCGAATCTGACACCCGCGTACACCGGGGACGGATCACCGAGCAGGGTTCACGGTTGGTGCGCTGGGCGGCGGTGGAATCGGTACAGATCCTGCCCAAGACCACTGTTGTGGGCGCGACGCGGGACCGAATTGCTGAGCGGCGAGGCCGCAACATCGGCGTGGTGGCCGCCGCTCGCAAGCAACTGGGATACGTCTACTACGCGCTAGGTGACCACCAGGTCCGCGCGCTGCGCGCATCCCATCCGACGTGTGCGGCATGACCGCACCGGTAGCGGGTCGGCGCGGGTCGTGCAGCTCATGACCCCCCACCCGGGCGCGGTCGCCCCACGTGATTGACCTCGCCGACCCACGTACGCGAACCCCATCATGCCGCCCGCGGATCGGCGGCGGAGGAATGAGCGCAGCGGCTACCACCGACTGCCACCTGCCGGGGCACCGGCACTGACGAGCGCTACGGCCCGCACACGTCCCTACTATCAAGGACGGTCACGACAAACTTTCTCCGTCTGTTAACAGGGTGCGCCGAACGGCGTCGCCGTCAAGGCCCTCCGGCCGCTGCGCGGTCGGGCTACGCCCGAGCCCTGACCCCGACGCCTGGTTCGGCATGCCCACGCCTGTCGTGTGGGGCCTCAGGAGATAGGTGACTGATCGTTCTCGTCAGTTCCTTGACAGAGTTGATCATGTCGGTGATGATCTTCGCCCGTGGTGGACGACGTGGAGTCCCGGGCGCGGGATTGGCTGGTGGAGCAGCGGTATCGAGCCGTGCTGGAGATGCTGGACGGGTCGCCGGTGAGCGAAGTCGCCGTGCGGTACGGCGTGTCCCGGCAGGCGGTCTACACCTGGAAGACCAAATACGCCTCGGGCGGGATCGATGCGCTGCGGGAGGTGTCACGGCGCCCGAAAACCAGCCCGACCCGTGTGTCGGCTGAGGTGGAGGCGCTGGCTTGTGAGATGCGACGGGCGCATCCGCGGTGGGGCGCGCGGCGGATCGCCTTTGAACTCGACCGGGCAGGTATAGCCGACGCGCCGTCGCGGGCGACGGTGCATCGAGTGCTTGTCCGTAACGGGCTGGTGCGCCCTCAAGAACAGCGGCACAAGCGCAAGTACAAGCGCTGGCAACGGGAGGCGCCGATGCACTTGTGGCAGTTGGACCTGGTGGGCGGGATCTTTCTGGCTGATGGGCGGGAATGCAAAATGCTCACCGGCATCGACGATCACTCCCGATTCGTGGTCGTGGCGGCGGTGCTGGCGGTGCCGTCAGGGCGGGCGGTGGCCGACGCTTTTTTGAAGGCGATGCGGGTGTACGGGGTGCCCGCCGAAGTGCTCACCGATAACGGCAAACAGTTCACCGGCCGGTTCACCAAGCCAAGACCGGCGGAAGTGTTGTTCGAGCGGGTCTGCCGAGAAAACGGGATCACCCAAAAGCTGACCAAGCCGTACTCGCCAACCACCACCGGCAAAATCGAGCGTTGGCATCAGACCCTGCGCCGCGAGCTGCTGGATGCGGTAGCGCCGTTCGCGGACCTGCCGGCTGCTCAGGCCGCGATCACCGCCTGGGTGCACACCTATAACGCCAGTCGGCCACACCAGGCGATCGGCATGGCCACCCCGGCCAGCCTGTTCCGCCCGGGCGCGCAACCCGAACCATTGAAGGTCACCCTGGCATCGCCCTCGGAACACGAGGCCACCCCCAACACCCCCCGCGACACCGCCTACAAAGCCGCCTCGAAGCGGGCGGCCAGCGCCACCGGCGAGTCTGAGGTCATGCCCGGCATCGTGTTGGCGCCGTCCGCCGGCGCGGTGGAGTTCGACACGGTGATCGCCGCCAGCGGCCTGCTCACCATTCTCTCGGCCGTACAACGGATCCGGATGGGCACACAGCGCGGTGGACAACGCGCGCACGTGTGGGCCGACGAGCACAGCATCCACATCCTGATCGACGCCCAACTGGTCAAGACCGTGCCTTCGAACCTCACCGCCGAGGACCTGCACCAGCTCAGGATGCGGGGCGCACGGCCCGCCGCGGCTCCACCGGCCGCGCCCTCGCCAGCCGCTACTGGCACCCTCGCGGCTGGTGCGGTGATCGAAGTCGACCGCTGCCTGGACATCAACGGCGTCACCGGCGTGGCCGGACACCGTCTCAAGGTCGGCGCCGAACTGGCCGGCAAGAAAGTCACTCTGCGCTTGGACGGGCATCTCATTCACGTCGTGCACGACGGAGTCCTCGCCAAGACCCTGCCGTGTCCGCTGCCCGCCGACCAACGCACCACGATCCGTGGCGCACGGATAGCGACAACCCAACTGCCCGCGCCGATCGCCGGGCCGATCAGCGTTCAACGCAAGGTCCCCGCCGACGGTGTGATCATGGTCGCCCGCCAACGCCTACGTGTCGGGCGCGCCTACGCCGCCAAGATCGTGACAGTCCACGTCGAGGACACCCATTTCCGCATCACCTGCGATGAAAGGGAACTGTCCCTTCACCCCCGCAACAGCCAACTGCCGGTACGGCGCTGGAAAGCCAAAATCCACGCCCCCAAGCTCTAACCGAGCGTCCACAATGTCGCGAGACCGTCAATCGTGTCCTGCGCCGCTCGTGTCAACGAACTCCTGAGACCACACACGACAGCGGGTCGGACTGGGGTGGTTCCCGGGACATGAACGGTTTCGAGACGATGATGTGGCGGGCCGATCGGATCTTGCCGTCGCCGGTGTTGGCGATCGAGCAGCTAGACACCGTTCCACGCTGGGATCGGTTCCGAGAGGTGCACGAACGAGTGGTGCGGACGCTGCCTCGGCTACGCCAGCGGGTGGTGGAGGCACCGCTGGGGTTGGTCGCGCCCCGTTGGAGCGCCGACCCCACCTTCGATCTGGATTTCCATGTCTGGCGAACCAGGATGTGCGACGGTCACGGCTGGGCTGAGTTATTCGATCGGGCGGCGCGCTGGGCGCTGGATCCGTTCGAGCGCACTCATCCGGTCTGGGAGGCGGTGCTGTGTGAGGGGCTACCCGGCGGGCGCTGCGCCTATGTGCTCAAGTTGCACCACTCGCTGGCCGACGGGCTGGGGGTGGCACAGCTCCTGGAGTACCTGCACTCCGCTGTCCGCGAACCCAACACAGATACTTCGGGGATACCGACCGTGCCCGCGGCGCGCAGCGGTGTGCTGCGGGCGATCGCCGGGCAGCTACGTCATGATGTCACCGGCGTGGCCGGGATGGTCGCGGTATGTGGGGCCGGTGCGCGGGACGCGGTGAGCGACCCGGTGGGCTGGGTGAGCCGGGCCAGCCGCTACGGCCGCTCGCTGTATCGCACGCTCAGCCCGCCGGACGCGCCCGCGTCACCACTGCTCGCGCGCCGGGGTCGGGGCTGGCGTTTCGCCGCGCTGGACGTGCCACTGCGCGAGTTGCGGGCGGCGGCCAGGATGGCCGGAGCGACACTCAACGACACCTACCTGGCCGCGTTACTCGGTGGCTATCGGCACTACCACACCGCCATGGGCAGCCAGCTTGAGGCGATCCCGATGGCCATCCCGATATCGCGGCGCCGACCCGGTGACCCCGCCGGCGGAAACCGGATCGCCGGAGCGCGATTGTCCGGGCCGATCGGCATCGGTGACCCCCAGAAACGGATCACAGCAATCCGCGAGCTGGTCTTGGCTGCCCGGCGCGAGCCGGCGATCGATACGATTGCTCTGATGTCACCGGTGCTGGGCCGGCTGCCCGGCTCGGTGACCGCCCGGCTCGTCGGCCCCATGACCGCGGGCAACGACTTGCAGGCCGGATTGCTGCCCGCACCCCGAACCGAACGCTACCTCGCCGGCGCCCGCGTCGAGCGGGTCTACCCCCTACGCCCCATTACCCGGCTGCCCAGCAATGATCACTATGGTGGCCCACGGCGACACCGGCTGCGTCGGGATCAACTTCGACCCGGCCGCGTTTACCGAACCCGACGTATTCCTGCGCTGTCTGAGCGACGGGTTCAGCGAGGTGCTCGCCCTGCAACCCGACCACGCGCAGCCCATCCGACGCAGATGATCCCAGAGCGCAACTGCGTGTGAGGATCAGTCGCTCCCGCTGGGCCCGTCTGAAAAACGGCACCTGCGCCGCTCAGAAAGTCGTTGCTGCAGTTCAGGCGGTGTATCGGTATTCGTTGATCAGACCTCCGAGGATGCGGGTGCGCTGCAACCGGCGGCTATCTAGGACGTGGACCGT
>DATAWX010000129.1:0-20721 GCA_036266995.1 Pseudonocardiaceae bacterium
GCCGCGAGTTGCCGCACCTTCCTGAACATGCGACGGCGGGCGTCGGCGGCCAGGTACATCATCAGACCTTCTGCGATTACGAACACCGGCTCGCCATGTCGAACGAACGGTTCGAGCTCCACGGTCTCGACGTCGCCCTCCATGAGGCGCAACCCTGGCCGCGCGAGCACGGCGCGACCCTCGCCGGTGCGCGCAAGGAGGTCACGTTTGCGCTCGACGACGGGTGGCAAGTCGAACTCGGTGTAGTCCACGCGCGCGTCGCAGGTTGCCGCGGCACCTCGTCGAGACAGCCCTGCGGCCAGCTCGATAACGTGTCGATAACCCGACGCACGCATCAGATGATCGATCATTGAGTGGCGATGGAGTAGCGAATGGCGCAGCGGCGCGAGCCGGGGATTGAATATCCTCGCTGCCGCGAGCGCCGCGTTGGTCGCGTCGAACACCCGCTTGGCATCCGAACTCGCGAACAGATGGGCGTGTGACAAGCCTCCCCATGTCCACACCTGCGAGGTGTAGAGCGCCGTCACCGACAGATCGCCTGGCTTGGCCGTCACCACCGCATTGCTAGAGAGCCTCGATCGGCGCAGCATCTCCCGTCCCTATCATAGGTGACGCAACTGGGGCCAAAGTTGCGACCACGGCGCCCGCTGGCCGGAGCAGAGCCAGATCGGCGTGGCCAGCGAGAAGAGATTCATTGCGGGGCCGGTGGTCACGATGGCTACTTGCCGAACCTCGGTGAAATATCGGTGCAGATAGGTGGGGTCGGAGCCGACGAAGAGAACAGTGTCAGCATCATCGGGTGGGGCGCCGAAATACCAGTAGCCGCGATTCGGGCTGAAAGCCTGCGGTAGCCCGCGGGCCGGGCCGTACCGGTCGAGGGCGCTGGCGTCCCAATACGAATAGGTGACTACCGCAGTGGTGCGCCGCGTGGCGGGAGGCAGCGCGCGATAGGCGCCGGTCACCGTATCTGTCAGCTCGGGCCAGCCAAGGCTCGAAAGCGACACCGGTCTAGCGGGAGTCGGCCATGAGACCGGCAATACCGGCAGGGCGGTAAGGGCGATGATTGCCGAGAGGACGTAGACCGGCCAGGTGAAGGTCCATCGCCACCAGCGCGCCGGCTCCCGACGTTGCAATTCCACTGCGCCCGCGGCCAACAGCGGCGCCACGAGACCCGCCAGGTAATAGAAACGGCCACCGGTAACGAGGAAGACTACGCCCAGTCCAACGAAGGTCCACCCGAGGAAGCGGTAGGTACGCAGCTCGGGTGAGCGCAGCAGCCGCCACAGGCCGTAGCAGAACAGCGCCGTCCCCACCCCTATCCCAGCCGTCATCAGCACCAGCGGTAGGAATGTCCACCGACCGCCGATGAGGCTGCCTTCTTTGGCGATGACCTGCGTCATCGCGAGCTGCGGCCATCCGTGATGGGCCTGCCAGAGCAGGTTGGGCAGCGTCGCGAGCATTGCGAGCACCGCACCGATCCACAGCAGCGGGCGGCGCAACAGCCGCCGTGGTCCCACCGCGAGGACGCTGACAGCGACGACGACCCAAAAGGCGGCCAACAGCCACTTGTTCTGCAACGCGATAGCCGTCACTACACCAAGCCACAACAACAACCGATCGTCGCGCAGCCGTACCCAACGCACCAGCAGCAATGTTGTCACCAACCAGAAGAACACGTCGACCGTGGCGGTGGTGAGTAGATGGCCACCGGCCACCGTCGCCATCGCATACGTTCCCGCGGTCAGCGCCTGCGCCCGCCGCCGGCCGCCGAGTTCCCGTGCGATCAATGCGGCCATCACCACACCTACCGCAGTCAGCACCGTCGCCGGCAGCCGCACCCCGACGAGCGAACCGGGGAAGACGATGTCCATCGCGCGGGCCAGCAGCGGCACCAGCGGTCCCTGATCGG
The DNA here is from genome assembly GCA_036266995.1 of Pseudonocardiaceae bacterium. Classification (GTDB taxonomy): domain Bacteria; phylum Actinomycetota; class Actinomycetes; order Mycobacteriales; family Pseudonocardiaceae. The sequence continues at coordinate 1,910 of DATAWX010000129.1, forward strand.
CGTATCCCCAATCCACATGACGCCCAGCGACCGAGAGGTAGAGCTCGTCATCGAAATAGCCAACCCGGCCGCTGGTCAACAACAGCAACAACCCGGTGCCGGCGGCGATCGCCAGCACCGGCCAACGCGCCAACGACGCGATGGAAAAATGCTTGCTTGCCGGAGCATCGACCTGCTCAACATCCACCGCCAACGGGTGACTCCCACCGCATTGGGGTAACGACGACATGCCAGTCACCGTCAGCCGTCTTTGCGGGCCAGCACCCGGTAGGTATTGCCCCCGCGGGAACGGCGCACCACTCGGCTAAGCAGCTCATCGAGCAGGTGCGTGATCATCAATAACGGCCGCCCCACGGCCCACACGGTGGTGTGGCGAAGCCGCCGCCAGGGCGTCGGCTCGGTGGCCAGCCACGGCAGCCTCGGGTCGGGGGCGACGGCGATGAGTGCGAATATCAGGACGAAAACCAAGTCGACGCTCTGATGGGCCGCGCCTCGTTCGATGGCCACCGTCGAGAACCCGCGGTCGGTCAGTGCCTGCACCAGGTTGCGCACCGGGATCAGGTGCTGGTGCTGCGGCTGGAACCACGGTATCCACCAGCGGCCGAGGACGCGGCCGAAGGACGACTCGGGGTCGGGCAGCTCAATCAGCAGATGGTTACCGGCCGAAAGGACCTTGGCGGCCGCGTCCAGCTCGTCGAACGGCTCCCGGGTGTGCTCCAGGTAATGGTGCATGCTGACCACGTCGTACCGGCCGGCGAACTCGTCAGCGAGCGCGACGAACTCTCCGCGGTAGCTGTGATCGATCCAGCCGCGGCGCTGCGCCTCCTCGACCGTGACGCTGAGATCCAGCCCATCGAACACTGTGTTCGGCCAGACCTCGCGAGCGAGCCGGCAGAAATGGCCGTGCCCGGCGCCGACATCCAGCCATGCCGTGGGCGTGGAGAACCGCTTCAGCAAGTCGGCCCGCCCGCGGTATGACCGCCCGGCCGTGTTGAATATGTTCTCCACCCCCTCCTGCCCGAGGCCGTCGTAAAAGTCGCGGTAGTAGAAGTCCAGCCCGGCCGGGGTGAGGCGGGGGTTCTGGAAGATGTGCCGGCAGCTTCCGCACTGCTCCAGGGTGAACAGGCCCGGTTTGCACTGGATGAGGTCGGAGGTCCGCAGTCGTATCGACAGGTCGGAGGATCCGCACCAGGGACAGGTGTTCCGGCGTGGTTCGAGGAAGCGTTCGACGCCGTCGGCCAGCTCCGCCTGATAGTACGGCCGGGCCGCCTCGTATGGGTCGTTCATGTGAGTTTCTCCAGGTGGTCGGCCGCCGCGGGGGCGCCGCCAGCGGTGGTGAACGAGGTCTGCACGCGCCGCGCTGCGGCCCGGTAGGACGGGTCGTCGAGCACGGTCGCGATGGCATTTCGAAGCTCGGTGGCACCGACCCGGCCGAAGTGCACCCGGACACCGGCTCCGGCGCTGACGACCTGTCCCGCGATCACCGGCTGGTCGTCGCGAATCGGGGCCACCACGAGCGGCAACCCGTGTGCCAGGGCTTCGCACACCGTGTTGTGGCCAGCGTGGCTGACCACACCGTCCAGATGCCGGAGCAGGTCGAGTTGTGGGACGGACTCGCGAACCAGTACGTGATCGGGCGGCGATTCGACCAGGTCGCGCGGGGCGGCGAGGATCACCTGCATGCGGTCCGCCAACGGCGTTACCGCTTCCACCGCGGTGGCGAAGAACCGCTGGCCGACCTCCCGATTAAGCGTGCCCAGCGAGATCAGGACGCGCTGACGGTCCGGGTCGAGCCAGTCCCACGGAAATTCCGGTGCACCGGGGCGGTCACCGACCGATGGACCTACGAAGACGTAGTGATCTGGGAAGTAACAGCACGGCCCAACCAGCGTCGGTGTGGTGAATGCCAGCACAAGGTAGTCGGAAAACCGCAGGTCGATAGGGTCTGATACGGCGAAGCCGCGTTGGAAGTCGGCCAGGCACTGCCGTGCCCACGCCCCGAGTTTGGGCATGGTGGCGAACTGGTCGGTCAGCTCTGCCGAAGTGGTGGCTGAGGTCGCCCACGGCAATCCGCGCCGGCGGGCCACCAGCGCACCGGCCACCGCCTGCTGGTCGACGACCAGGACGTCCGGGATGAACTCGTCCACCGCCGCTTCGACGCCGGCCACCATCGAGACTGCTAGCGGGATCAGCAGATCGGCCCACAAGGACCGGAACGCCGCGGCCCCGCGCAGGCCCCGCCAACGGTGCAGAAGCTGCGCCAGCGTCTCGCCACCGAAGTTCGCATCGACCGGGATCAGCGTGGTCCCAGGTGGCAGCAACGGACCGACGATCTCTGCGGGTCCGGCCCAGGCGACTTGATGGCCGCGGTCGGCCAGCTCCCGGCCGACCGCGACCGTCGGCAGGGTGTGCCCGGCCAGTGGTGGCACCACGAACAGGAACCGGCTCACCGGACCCCCGACGGGATCCGGGCGGCGAACCAGTCCAGGACGATCTCGCGCAGCGCGGGCGTCGCGTCCATGAGCACCGAGTGACCGCACCCGGCCAGCACCGTCAGCACGCAGTGTGGCAGGTGTTCGTCAAGCTCGCGGGCGTAGTCGACGACGTCGGAGTGCTCGCCGTAAACGGCCCGTACCGGGCAGTTGAGTGTTCGAAGCCGGCTCATCGGGATCGGCTGCACGGTCTTCAGGTCGGCCAGGAATGTCGTGCGGTTGAGCAGATCGTCGGCCATCTCCGTCAGCCGGGTGACCTTGCGGCCGAGCTGGTCGAGCCAACCTCGCAGCGCATTCCCGGCCAAAACACTTTCGATCTTGGACTGCTCGGCCGCGATCTGCTCGGCCCAACCGGCCACGCTGAAATGAGCTTCGATCAACACCAAGCTTGCCACCCGGTCGGGGTGCGCGACCGCGAAGCCGAGTGCCACTATGCCGCCGTAGCTGTTACCGACCAGATGCACCGGACCATCGATGTCCAGCGCGTGGAGCAGTGCAGCGAGGTCGGCGACCGAGTCGCTCACCTGGTAGCCGGTACGCGGTCGTTCGGACAGACCGTGCCCGCGCAGGTCGTACAGGATGACCTCGGCACCGGCGTGTGCCACCGGGTTGGCCAGCGTGTAGTAAAAGCTGGATAGGTTGTCCATGCCCAGGCCGTGGATGAACACGACCGGGTGCTCTGGTCGGCTTGGGCGGTGGCGTGGTGTCAGGCGCTGGACGTGGAAGCGGATGCCGCCCGCGGTGATCTCAGCCATCGATCGCGTCCGCGAAGACCAAGCAGTTCGCGATGTGGGTGACTACCTCGCCGACCGTCATCTCGATAATCTCGTCGAGTTCCTTGGTCGCGAGGAAAGCCACGAAGTTGACCCGGTCGCCGTAGTGTTCGGCGAGCATCGCCGACAGCTTGACGAACTCGATGCTCTCCAGTTCAAGATCCGCGTCGAACGAGGTATCCATCTCGATGTCGAGGCTCAGGGCGTACTCCGCGCCGATGATCTCGACCAACATGGCGCGAACCTGGTCCAGGATCTGGTCAACTGTCATAAGAGGTTCCTTCCTTCAGCGGGGTCCATGCCACCGCGTACGGCTCAACTTCAGCGCCCAGCTCGGTCTGCACCCAGCGGGTGGACGCCCCGTCGCCAGTCGTGACCAGCAGCCGGTCTGCGTCGACTCGCTCGACCGTGAACTGGTGTGGGCGCCCGCCCAGCCCCGTGCCCGCGGCCTTGGCGACAGCCTCCTTGGCGACCCAGAACCGGGTCACCCAGCTCGGCCGTTCCGTCCCCGACGAGCACACGGAGTCGAGCAGGTGGCGTTCGGCGTCGGTGAGGATCGCCGCCACGGTGCGTTCATCGCGGTCTGCGACCTGCTCGAGGTCGATGCCCACGCCGCGCGGGCCGCGCCCGGGAGGTCCGACCAGCGCCGCAGCCAGCGATCCAGTGTGCGTCAGGGACACCTCCAGCGGCTCGGTGAAGGGGCCCGTCACCCACGGCCGTCCCGACGGGTGGTTGCCGACGGTGACCTCCACCGGATGCATCGGGCCAGCGCCGGCGTCCCACAGCCACTGCCGGACCGCGTCCTTGACCGCAATCCGACCCAGCAGCCACTGCCGGGCCGCTCGCGGGGTGCGCTGGGAGTACTCAGCGCGCTCGGCGGCGCCCAGGTACTGGCGCATGATCAGCTCCCGCGAGCCCGGGTCCGGCCACCGGTCTCGGGCCAGGAACCACCCGCCGGCTTGCCGCTGCGCGATCCGATTCCGCTCCGGGAAGAGGAACATCGGCCAGGTCACATGATCGGTGCCGAACCGCCGGCTGGTCCACCGGTCGATGCGGGCCCACAGCCGCCCACCGGACCTCAGCTCAAGGTCGGCGACCACGTCGGTGTCGGTGACTGAGCCGATCCGGACCACGCAGGAGACCCGATCGCCAGGGTGTGGCCGCGGCCCGTACCAACGCACTTGCTCGACCGCGGCCGGGTAGGCGAGCCGGTTCCCGGACATCCGCTTCATGATCCAGAAACCGAGGAGCTGACCGGCGTTGTCGAGCAACGCGCCCGGCGCGGACGAGGCCGCGAAGACCCCGCGGACGCCGTCGTCGCCGATCGGGCCGAGCTCGGTGATTCCCTGGAACCGGGGGCCGTGGAACATCCACCGGTCCTCGTACAGCGCCGCCGTGGTCACCTCACATGGGCGTTCTCCGCGTAGCGGACGGAGGGGCCCGTCCGGAGGCTCGGGGTAACCGTCAGCGAGCATGGCGGTACCGCGCGCGTACCCATCGATCGTCACCGCGACGTTGCCGTCGGTGTCCAGTTCGGCATCGACCGCCGCTGTGACCGCCGGGGCGACGGCGAGGAAGCGCAGCGCTCGGACATCCCGGACACCGACGACTGTCCGGCCCGGGACAAGGTCGCGCGCCGCTTGCATCATCAGTTCCATCAGGGTGGTCAGCGGCACGACTGGGTATCGGTCCGCGGCCTCGGGCCAGTCCGCCGGCTGCTTGACCAGGCAGTGGTCAGCCAGGTACGGCATCGTGTCGAGGGACAGCACCAGAGGGGTAGTCGCACGAGTCCGGGTAGCCGGCCAGGTGGTTGTGGGGCGAAGCCGGGTAAGCGGCCGGGTTGTCGTGGCGCTCCAAGACTCGACGATGGCGCGGGCCGCGGCCGTCACGTCCTGCAACACCGACTCGAACTCGGCGAGCACCGGATGCTTCGCGGTGCGAAACTCCGCCGGTCGGGCTGGTGAACTGGCCTGCAGCCGGTCGAACCGGGGCTCCCAACCCTCCACCCAGAGTGCGGCCATGACCCGTCGGAGCTGGTCGAGGCCGGACCGCTTGGCGGTGTTGGCAGCTATCGCGAGATGAGCCGAGCCCTCCAGCGCATCGGCGACGAATCCGGGCAGACTCCCGGAACCAACCTGGACGAAGGCTCGCACCCCCTCCGCATACAGCCGCCGGACCAGCGGCCCGAAGCGGACCGGTTCGAGTAGATGGCGCGCAGCGAGGTCGCGGATGCCCGCCGGATCGTCGGGGTAGCGCTCGACGGTGGTGGCTGACCAGATCGCAACGGTCGGTACGCGGACCGGCAGGCCGGCGAAGACGTCCAGTATCGGGTCCAGGTACGGGGCGAGCATGGGTGAGTGGAAGCCTGACCGGAACGGCAGTACCTGCCCGGTGGCGCCTCGAGCCCGCAGCCGGTCCAGCGCCGCGGCCACGGCCGCCTCCTCACCACAGACGATCGACTGGTGCGGGCAGTTGTCGTGCGAAACCACGACGCCGTCGAGTCCGTCGATCACGTGTGCGGCCTGCTGTGCGCCACAACCGAGCGCGGCGAACACCAGACCGGGGACACGCAACCCATCGAGGTCGAAGGAGGCGCCGAACTCTTCGACCGCCGCTGTCGGATACACACCGGCTGCAATCATCGCGTTCCACTCGCCGACGCTGTGCCCGGCGACCAGGTCGGGGATCACGCCGAGCTCTCGTAGCGCCACGTCGAGTAGCCGCCCGACAGCGAGCACGGCGAGTCCGTGGCGGCCGAGCACGGCGGTGTCACCTAGTTCGAGCCGGGCCAGCCCGAAGTAGTCGGCGACGTCATCCACCCGTGGGGTGAACGCCTGTTCCAGACCGGGAAACAAGAATGCCAGCCGGCCCGGCGCATGCTCTGAGTGCAGCGGCGCGCCGGTGAACCACACGTCGTTGCGCCCCCGCCACGGCACGCGCTGAGCGACGATTTTTCGAGCCAACGTCAGCTGGCGCGCGGTGGGCGCGACGATCGCCAACCGGCACGGGCCGCCCCGCGGCGGCGCGCACCCGTCGTCGCGGCCGAGCAGATCGGTCTCCGAGCTCTGCAGCTGCCGCTGCAGCTCGTCGGCACTGGCCCCGGCCAACAGCAGCACCCGCTCCGCTCCGGTCGGCGCGGGTGTCCTGGGAAGGTCCGCGGCCATCTCGGCGAGGGCCACCCCGGTTGGTTCAGCCATCCTGGCCGACCTCGAACGCCGCTGGGTCGCCGCACAGGTACATCACCTGAGGCTCGGTGCCGCCGGCCAGTTCGGCGAGCAGGCACGCGACGCCGTCGCCGGGTTCGATCAGCCCGATGCCGCGCCGCGCGTACTCCCGCTCCACCTCGGCGGAGACCATCCCGGTCCCGTCATCGGGTGCCGTCCACGGGCCCCAGTCGACCGCGACCACCCTGCCCCGAGTCCGGCCGGCCCAGATCCGGGCCAGTGTGTCCAGGGCGTCGTTGGCGGCGGCGTAGTCGACCTGCCCGCGGTTGCCGAACACTCCCGATACGCTGCCGAACAGCACCAGGAAGCCGAGATCGTCTCGGACCGCACCGGCCAGCGCTCGTGCCCCGTCGACCTTGGTCGCCCACACTCGAGCGAACTCCTCGGGCGACTTGTCAGCCAGCAGCCGGTCGGCCAGCACCCCGGCACCATGGACGATGCCGTCCAGCCGCCCATGCCGGTGATAGACGTCTTCCAGCAGAGCGCTCATCGCCGCCGGGTCTCGCACGTCGACCGCGGAATAGCGAACCGAGCCGGCCAGCTCGGACAGCTGCGCCAGCGTTGCCCTGATCTCCCGGTGGGCCAGGATCTGGCTGGCCGCCGCTTCGATCTGGGCCGGTGTGCGGCCCCCAGCCTGTGCCAGCACCCGGCGCAATGCCATCCGATCGGTCGCCGCCGCGGTCACCGGATCCTCGCCGCCGGTCGGCGCGGGTGTGCGGCCGACCAGCTCCACGTGGCCGGCACCGGCCCGGGCCAGGCCGATCGCGACCCGCGCGGTGATGCCGCGGGCACCGCCGGTGAGTAACACCACGGAATCCCGCCCCAGCTTGAGCTCGCCGGATGCGCCAGGGTTGAGTGGCGCGGGGTGGAGTTGCAGCGTGACGCGCTCTCCGGCCGCGTAGCCCACCACGGTGGGCGCGTCGACGGCGAGAAGTTCGCCGAGCAGGTACCCGGCGATGTGAACCGGTTGTTCCTTGGGATCCACGTCGACGGCCCGGACCCGGCGGTCCGGGAACTCGCGGGCGATCGTGCGGGCCAGGCCGGGCAGCCCCACCCCGGCGACCCCGTTGGCGTTGGGCCCCCGACCGAACCTGCCTCCCGACCCGGTGACCACGATCAGTTGGCCGATGCCGCCGAGGATGGCATCGCGGATCGCGACGAACCCATCCGGCAGCAGCGGTGGCCGGCCCCGGTCCAGCGCGGCCAGGTGGATAAGGGCGTCGGTCCCGGTCACCTCGATGGGCTGATCCGGGCTCACCATACGCACATCGGCGCCACGCCGCTCCAACAGCATGGACAGCTCCAGCGCGATGCCCACGCCGTCGCCGACGATGGCGATCCGACGCCCGGCGAGCGACGCCTCGGGTGACGCGGCCAGTGGGGGCAGCCCGGCGACGTCGACGAGGTAGCGGTGCGCTTTCTTCGGTAGTGGGGCCGGTGCGGGTGCACCAGGTCGGTCGGTGATCCAGTCGACGATTGAGCGAATCGTCCTACGCCGGGTCAGCTGTTCGGTCACCGAATCGTCCGATGCCGCGCCCCTGGTAGCCAGCCCGAGCCGGTCGGTGAGTAGACCGATCAGTTCGGTGCGCTTGATCGAGTCGATACTCAGGTCCGCTTCCAGATCGAGATCGGCCTCGAGCATGTCCACTGGGTAGCCGGTCCGTTCGCTCACCAGTGACCGCACGGTCGCCAGCACCGACTCGGGCGTCAAGTCATCCGGCTCGACTGCCTTGGCGGGGCTGTGTTCGGGTGCCTGATCAGCAGCGACGGTGTCGGCGAAGGCAGCTGGCAAGTCGGCGTTCGGCAAGCCGGCTGGCGGCTGGACTGGACTACCGAGGTAGCCGAGCATGATCTCGCGCTGGGCGGCGATCAGCTCGCGAGTGTTGCGCAGGAACTCCAACACAACCGCGTCGGACTGGCCCTCGGTCGCGGGCCGGTGGCCGTTGGCCACTGCATCATTGGTCTTGGCGACCTGCCGCGCGGGCCGCAAGCCCCCCGGCAGGTACTGCCCGTCGGCGGTCTTGACCAGGTAACCGTTGACCAGCCAACCGGGGCGCCGGGGCAACGCGGGCATCGATACCACCCGTGCGTTTCGGCCGTGGAACAGAGCGGTCGGATCGACCGGCACGCCCTTCACGGCCAGCTCGCCGAGCACTCGCAGCAGCCGCCGTAGCCCCGGCTCGCCCGGAACGTCGGTGGCGACCGCGACGTACGGTCGGTCCCGCAAGATCGTGCCGATCAGCTGGGTAAGCACCCGGCCCGGGCCGGCTTCAACGAAGACCCGCGCGCCGGCTGCATACATCGCCTCAATCTGCTCGACGAACCGGACCGGCTCGGCGATGTGAGTGGCCAGTGTCGCGCGCACCGCGGCGGGCTCGGTCGGGTAGGGCGCGGCTGTGGTGTTCGACCACACCGGCAGCCGCGGCGACTCGACCGTGCGGCGGTCCAGTTCGGCGGCGAAGATCGGCGAAGCGCCGGCCACCACCGGACTGTGGAACGCGCACGCCACCGGGATGCGGGTGCCGGTCACGCCCACCTCGGCGAGCCGGTTCAGCGCGGCCTGCACCGCCGGGGTGGGTCCGGAGATGACGACCTGACCGGGCGCGTTGTGGTTGGCTACCACGACGGGTCCGTTGCCCAGAACGGCGTGGACCTGTTCGACAGTTGCGGAGATCGCGGCCATCGTCCCGGGATCGGGCCCGGCGGCCGCGAGGATGGCTTGGCCCCGGGCCTGGCTCAGGGCCAGCAAGTCGGCGGGTTCGACGGCGCCGGCCGCGGCCAGCGCGACCAGCTCGCCGTAGCTGTGCCCACCGACGTGGTCGGGGTGCACGCCCAGCAATGTGAGGAGCTCGTGCATGGCCAGCCCAGCGATTCCCAGCGCTGGTTGGGCGACCCGGGTGTCGGTCAGCGCCGCCCGCTGCCGCGCCGCCTCCTCTTTGCTGAACGCGGCCGGCGGGAACATCGCGTCGGCCCACTCGCCGCCGAGCTCCAGGAAGCGGCGAAGCCGCGGGAACGCCACGAACAGGTCGGCCAGCATGCCGGGGCGTTGGCTGCCCTGCCCGGGGAACAGGAAGGCGACCTGACCGGCGGTCGCGTCCTGTTCGGATGCGATGAAGACGCCATCTGCCGCGGCGGCTTCTCGGGCGCGACCCAGCTTGGGTGCGAGGTCATCCAGGTCGTCGGCCACCACCGCGGCCCACACCCGACCACGACAGGAGCTGACCATCGTCCGGGCGAGATCCCGCAGCCGCCAGGGGCGGCCGGCAGCGTCGTTGGCCGCGAGCAACTCGGCCAGCCGGTCCATCTCCGCGACTGCCGCGGCCCGGTCCGCGCCGGCGAACAGGAACAGTTCGGCAGGCCAGGCGTCCAACCCGTGTCGTGGCTCGGGTGCCCCGTCGTAGGACGACAGCACGGCGTGGAAGTTCGTGCCACCGAACCCGAACGCGCTCACTCCGGCGACCCGACGCGCCGTGGATGCCCAGGGCCGCACAGCGACGTCGAAGGAAAACGGGCTGCTGCCGCGGTCCCAGTAGGGATTCGGATCGTGCAGCTGGCCCGTCGGTGGACGTATCCCGGTGTGCACCGCGCGTGCTGCCTTGATCAATCCCGCTAGCCCGGCGGTGCACTTGGTGTGTCCGATCTGCGATTTCACCGATCCCAGGCTGCAGCTGCCGGTCGGCGTGCCGGCCGCGGTGAACAGTTCGGTCAACACCGCCAGTTCGGTGCGGTCCCCGACCACGGTCCCCGTGCCATGCGCTTCGACCAACCCGACCTCGGCTGGTGAGATCCCGGCCATCCGGTAGGCACGGTCCAGTGCACGGCGCTGCCCTTCCGGCCGCGGCGCGGTCAGCCCCAGCGAGCGCCCGTCGCTGGCCGAGCCGATCCCCTTGATCACCGCGTAGATCCGGTCGCCGTCGCGTTCGGCGTCGGCCAGCCGCTTGAGCACGACGCACGCCACGCCCTCGCCGAGCGCGATGCCGTCCGCTGAGGCGTCGAAGGGCCGGCACCGACCTGTCTGCGACAGCGCCTGCACCGCGGCGAACATCAGGTACTGGTGGATGCCGTTGTTGACGTCGGCACCACCGGCCAGCACCATGCTGCTGGTGCCGGCCCGCAGCTCCTTGCAGGCCAGGTCGATGGCGGCCAGCGCGGAGGCGCAGGCGGCGTCCACTGTGTAGTTGGCGCCACCGAGATCCAACCGGTTGGCGATCCGTCCGGCGATCACGTTGGCCAGCACGCCGGGGAAGGAGTCCTCGGTGACCTTCGGTAGCTGCTCGTCCAGCTCAGGTGGCAGCGTCCCGTGATAGGCAGGGTAGAGCGAGCGGAACCCGTACGCACTGGCCAGGTCGGCGCCACCCTCGGCACCGAAGATCACCGAGGTGTGCTCCTTGTCGAAGACGCGCTGCGCGTACCCGGCATCGCGCAGCGCGCGGGCGGCGACCTCCAGCGCTAACAGTTGGACAGGTTCGATGCTGGTCAGTGCGGCTGGCGGGATGCCGTAGGTCAGCGCGTCGAATGGGATGTCCGGCAGGAAGCCGCCTCCCCACTTCGCGGCCTCGCTGTACACGGCCGGGTCGCACCGGCCGGGGGGCACCTCGGTGACTGAATCCACTCCAGCGACCACGTTGGCCCAGTACGCGGACAGGTCACCGGCCCCCGGGAACACTCCGGCCATACCGACGATCGCCACGTCCAGGGGCCGGCTCTCCGGTAATGGGACCGGCTCGTGGGCAGGTTCGATGTCCAGCTCGGCGACCCGGGCGGCGATGAAATCGGCCGCGCCCTCGGTGACCTGGGCATGCAGCGTCTCGATCGTCGTGGTTTCGCTGCGCAACATGGCCACGTCACCGAGCATGATCATGCCGTCGCGCTGCTGAACCTGCTCGTCGACGGCGACCAGGGACGCACCGTCGCGGCGCAGCCCCTTGCTGGCGATCCGCAACCGACCCAGGTTGAGCTGCTCCAGCTCGGCCCACATCTGATCGCGCGGCACCCCGTCGGCCATCATCCGGGCCCGGGTCTGGGCAAAGGTACGCAGATACGGCGTGTCCGCGCAGCGGGTGGAATGGTTGGGTGCGGTCTCCAGCAGTACGGTGCGCTCGCAGCCCAAGGCCGCCTGCTGGAATCCGGGAACGATAGCCCCGGCCGCGATCGCTTCCTCGGTGAAAAGGTATGCAGTGCCCATCAACATTCCGATTCGGGCGCCCCTTTCGACCAGCGGCGCGGCCAATGTGGCGACCATCGCCGCCGAACGCTCGTCATGGATTCCCCCAGCGAAGAGCACCTGCAGCTGGCTGGCGCACCCGTGCGCGTCGTCGTAGCGCAGCAGCCGCTCTAGCTGGATCTCCCACAGCGGGAAGCTGGCCTGCGGGCCGATGTGCCCGCCGCACTCCCGGCCCTCGAACACGAACCGCCGGGCCCCTTCAGTCAGGAACCGGTCCAGCAGGCCGGGGGAGGGCACGTGCAGAAACGTTGCGATCCCGGCGGCTTCCAGCGGCCGCGCCTGCGCCGGCCGGCCACCGGCGATCAGCGCATACGGCGGGCGCACCTGGAGCACCGCGGCCAGCTGTGCGTCGCGGATCTCCGGTGGGACGAAACCGAGGATTCCTACTCCCCACGGCCGCCCATCGAGCTGGACGGCGGACTGCTCGAGTAGCGCGCGTGTCTGCTCGCCGTTGCTCAGCGCCAGAGCCAGGAAGGGCAACCCGCCCGCTGCCGCCACCTCGGCGGCGAACTCGGCTCGGTCACTGACCCTGGTCATCGGACCCTGCACGACAAGTGGCCGCACGCCGTGCGCGGCCTGCGAACGGGCAGCACTTAGCTGGTCGGTGACTGCGGCGCGGATCGCCGCCACGACGCCTCCTGCGGTCACATACCGCTGCGCCAGGAAAGCGGCCAGCGCGCCGTCCTGGCCGATGGGCAGCGCACCGAGATCCCGGGCACCCAACCGGGCCCCAACCGAGTCAGGGTCCACGGCCGGCAGATCCGGGCGGGTGTAGAGGCGATGGCCGCCGACGACCGCGGTTTCACTGCCGTCCATCAGCCGGATCGCCGCGGCCACCTCGTCGGGCAGATCGGCCTCGGCAACCAGGGCCAGTTGCGCGTCCAGCACCACCCCGGCCGCGCCGCCGGCTACCGCCGCGGCTGCCGTGTGCAGCCCGATCCCGCCGGCCGCCCAGACCGGAACGGTGATCTGCGGGTCAGCCAATAGCTGCTGCAGCAACACGAACGTGGTCGTGGTGCCGACCCGACCGCCGGCCTCGGCGCCCTTGGCGATCAGCCCGTATGCCCCCGCCTGGACCGCCGCCCGCGCCTGCGCTACCGAAACCACCTCGGCGAACACGCGCCGCCCAGAGGTGATGGCCCACGGTGAACCGGGCCCCTGCACCACCATGTCGACCTGGTCCGGGAGATCGGTCGGCCGTAGTGGGCACTCGGGCGGTACCCGGATGCCGAACGATCCGCCCCACCACCGGCAGACGTCCGCCAGGGCGGCCCGCGCCTGCTCCGCGTCCCGGCCCAGGTTGAGGACGCCCACCGCGCCAGCTCGCGCGAGGGCCACCGCAAGAGCCGCATTGGGCTCATCGAAAGGCGTGATCCCCACCACGAGCTCGTGATCCTGCATGGTCATCCTCGGCCCTCTTCTCCCGTACGGGGGCTAGCCCGGTAGTCCGCACCGTGTCTCAGACCAGGGCCACTCAGCTGGCCCCGGGGCGTGCGTGTCGTCGGTGTGCAGGCTTGGGGTGACCCGGGTGATCCCCCTCGGTGATCACCCGGGTCCGTCAACCGGCAAGGCGTGTGGTGGCTGGAAAGGCATCCCGCCTCACGGAGGCGGCCAGCGAGCTGGGTTGCGCTCTAGGGCGCAGCTCCGTTAGCCACAGCCAACCTTGATCTGTTGATCAGCGGAGTTGAAACCACCATTGCATCGAGCACGGCTAGGCCCCCCTGCCTTATCGCACCCCACCACTGACCCCTCATTCAGGGCTACGGACTCACCAAGAGTAACACTAGGTGATAGCCAAGGCGCAAGTAGCGCCATGAGAACTCGAATGGTCTATTGGTACCGACAACAATGGCCTATTGGTACTTACTCCCCGGATTGTCGGTACCTAGGAGGTGCTCGGCCGCCGCCATCAGGCTTCGCCGTGGTCGCCCCGGTCGGCGGGTGGCAACGCTCCAGCCGGCTCGTACGCGAGTCCCTGGACTCCCAGCGTGATGATCAGTGCAACGGCGAAGGCCACCGGGGGAGTGCGTGTCGATCAGCGCGAACAGCAGCAGCGACAACGCCGCGGCGCAGGCCGCCACGACCAGTAGCACCTACTGTGTTAGCCGGAGAAGGGGTTTGCCCGCGCACGTTGCCGGCGGCCGGGCATGATCATCTTCGGTGGGTTGTTTCGGATGCGATTGGGTCAGGATCGGCGCCGTTCGCCGACCATTTTTGACTGGTTGTCGAGTCGCTGAGAATCCCTAGTCGGCAGCTCTGGTGAACCCCCGAGATCGTCAGGGGTCGATGTGACAATGGTGGCGTGCTAGAGACGCAGCTGGACCCGGGGCAGACGATGGTCGCTTGCCTTGCTTGGGCTCAGCCGGTCGTAGCATTTGATCTTAAAGGTTCGGTGGGACAGGATTCCCGTCGTGCGCGAGATGTTGATGTTGGTGGATCGGGAAGAGATCTCCCGTGGTCTGGCCGAGGGCTTGCAGTACAAGCAGATCGCGTTTCGAGTGGGACGTGATCCCTCGGTGATCTCCCGAGAGGTCGCCCGTCACGGCGGCCGCATCGACTACCGGGCGGCGGCCGCGGACGAGGCGGCGGGTGTGGCTCGGGAACGGCCGAAACTGTTCGCGGTCGAGCGCTCACCCCGGCTGCGGGCGGTGGTGTGTCAGCAGCTGCGCGGTGGCTGGTCACCAGCGTCGATCGCGGGTCGGTTGCCGACCGACTACCCCGACGACCAGGCGTGCCGGGTGTCGCACGAGGCGATCTACCAGTGGGTCTATGCCCAGCCGGTGTCCACCCTGGCGAGGGAGCTGATCAGTCTGCGGACCGGGCGCAAGGCCCGTCGTGGTGGGCGTCGTCCGGCGCCGGCGCCGCGGATCCGCGAACCCCGCTACATCGACGAACGGCCCGCCGAGGCCACCGACCGGGCACTGCCTGGGCACTGGGGGGGGGGAGACCTCGTCATCGGCAAGGACGGCCGCTCCGCAGTCGCGACGCTGGTGGAGCGGACCACACGGTTTCTCATCCTGGTGCCGTTGACCGGACGCGACTCGCTGACCGTCGGAGACGCCGTCATCGCTGCCACCGGTGGACTGCCCGCAGCGATCCGCCGGTCGCTTACCTGGGACTGCGGCACCGAGATGGCGCGACACGCCACCATCACCGCGACCGGACTCCCGGTGTTCTTCGCCCACCCCACTCCCCGTGGGAACGCGGCAGCAACGAAAACCTCAACCGCATCGTCCGCGAATTCTTCCCCAAAGGTGTGAATATCACCTCCGATCCCGGCTATCTCGCCATAGTAGCTTCCGAAATCAACGACCAGCCCCGTAAAATTCACAACTGGAAGAAACCCTCTGAGCTATTCACCGAACTTATCGACGCGCATGCTTCCACTGGCTGAATCTGCCCGCATCTCGCTGGCAAGCGACATAACAGGCACCCTGCCCGAGGTAAGGAAGCGATGCCGTGTGCCCGGCGAGGACAGCGACAAACGGCGCGGGATGGGGTCGTGGGGGTGCGTGCCTCCCGTACGAGTGTTACCTGTCTCCTTGGGCGTAGGCGTGGCGTCTCCCCAGTGGTGACATGGCACATGAGCTGCGGGCTCGTGCAGACCGGAGGGGGGCTACGGGCGGATGTCAAACGTCTTGCTCGATACGCTCGAAGATGTCCGCGTCTGTTTCTTGCTGCCATGGCGGCAAGTCGTCCCAGTCCGCCACGTAGGCTGGCTTCGGATTTGGGAAATGCTTAAAGATTTGCCCAATCCAACAGAGAGCTACAAAGCGTCCCTTCTGTGAACGAGTGAGCTTCGCAGTACTGCTGTCGGTGGCTTCGATGAACGCGTGCACCTGATCGTAAACGGCAGCAGCACTCTCCCGTTCCCACTCAGGAGTTTCGTCCCAAGGTGCAGTGTAGCTAGCCTTCGGCGTCCCTGGATAGTGCCGCGTGACGCCAGCAATCCACGCTTCACGAAAGACACGTCCCTGATTGACTTCCAATGCACTCTCCTGTAACCGATCAATCCCTATAATCTACCGGACCCTCGACATATGTCCATAATCCGCTGATTGACTTGCCGAACTTGACTGTTTCCCAGCAGTGGCACGAGATGGCTTTGCAGCCCTTGGAGCTTGCGGCTGATGAAACCCGACCCGGTCTCTACGGCAATTTCTAAGACCTCATCAGCATAGATGACAAGTTGATTCACATCGCCACGTTGTACCCCAATCATTGCGAGATCAGTCAGGACACCGCTACGGCGACGTGCGGACAGATTCTGGCGCAAGGCGTCACCGAGAGTAGCTTCAGCAAGGTCGAGACGTCGAAGCTGGACATAACAGGCACCGCGTTCCTCGGCAAGCCGAGAGCCATCAAATCGAAGCCACCCACCATTACTGATATCACCCGACAAGGTGCACACCTGCTCAGCCGCGTCAAGCGCCCGCTGACAGGCGGCCAATTTCCCAAGACCCGCGAACGTCTGTGCCTGAACAGCGGAAACCCAATATCGCGTTGACAGCGATTCGTCTCCTCTTCGCGCCAGGCGTGCCGCCAGCTCCAGCATCGGCGCTGCCTTATCAAAACGTTGTTCGTATATCTCGATAAACGCGTGGCGCGTCATCGCGCACGCCCATAGATCAAACGCGTCGACCTCCTTGCTAGCGGTAGCCGCCAGAGTATAGCAATAGGCCGCGTCACTGTACTTGTTAGCATCAAAAAAGATTTCACCTGCCAGCTGCAATAGCTCGCTTACTAGTTTACAGAGGAGCCGATGTGTCGAAAGTCCTCGCGATTGATTGAGGCTAACAATTAGCACGTCGAGCTGGTTACGCACCAACGGAAGCGCGGACCGCTTGAATTTAGACAGCACGAACACACGCCACAGATGCTCGTTTAGCATCGCGTACTCGTCTACGGCCATGTCATCGAACCTGTCGGGATTGATAAAAGAGTGATCCAATTGATCATCTGTGCCAGAATTAGTAATGAGCGCTCCGGTCATGCTAAGTGAACGAAGCAGCTCACGACACATCCTATCTTCAGACATCCCACCCGATGCGCCCGCCACTAAATCACACCGTGTGTCGTCTCGCGCATCAAACGCAGGCGACATCAGTTCAGGCTTCCGCGCGGGAGCCGATGCGAGCTGTTGGGCGGTGGTGTGAGCTCGTGCTCGTCGCTTGGTTTGCTGTTCGGCGAGGTGAGTCGTTCTGGCGAGGATGAGCTCGTCGTAGCGGGCAATCAGCGCACCGTTCGCGCCAACGAGTCGATCCGCCGTTTCCCAGAAGTCGCTAGCTGGTAGCTGCGAGCCTGCCTCAGCGTGTGTCACGGTCGTACGGTGACACGGCACGGCCCGCGCGATATCCGCCTGGTAGAGACCGGCCGCGTCCCGAAGGGCCGCCAGGTAGCGGCCGAGCATCCGTTGCCGTTCGGCAAGGTGTTCAGGTGGGCGAGCCACGCGCTTGCTTCTCCCTGTCATTCGGACTACGAGGTCGTGAGTCGATCGTCAGCCTAGCGACGACCAGGTGCGTGCCGGTCTCACCTGCTACCCCACCTGCCAGCCCACGGCCTTCTCTCATCGCCTAGACCCAGAGCCCAGCGGTTCCGTACGAGCGGTATCGCCTGGGTGGTGGATGTGGGTCCAGACAAGACGAACCCGAAAGGGATTTACTGTGTCAGATCAACACCGGCGTCGGGGTCGTGGCTCAACGGGCGCCGACGTGGCGGGCGAAACATCCCTCGGAGCCGGTAAGCCACGGTCGTCGCCGTGATCGACGTACCCCAGACACCGCGCCGACCCAATCCCAACCGGCGGGTCGTCCACGCCACGTGCAGCACGCACGGTGGCGTCATCGGGTTCACCAACCTGGTGGTCACCAAGCGCGACGGTCGCATCGAGCTGGACCCGCATATCACCGGTCAGTGCGTGCTGACGCTGGCTGAGGATGAGGCGATCGCGTTGCGTGATGCGTTGACGGAGTTGCTCGGGTGAGCTGGTTTCTGCGGTCCATGGATGTCGTGGTGTGTGCACGGCCGTTGCGCATCGCGCTACCCGATGGCGGTGACCCGCCGGACCCCCGACCAGATCTGCCCACCGTGCTACCGCGCCAAAAGCGACCGCTGAACCGCGTCCCCCGATCCCCCGGTCGGCCGCTGGTCGAGCGCCGCCCCCGTCAAGTTCCTGGCGGCCGACCGGATCCCAGAGAAATACAGCAGAGAAAAAGGGAGAAACAAATTGGACCCAGTGACCTTTCGGGGGCGGTTCGGGTGACCGATCCCTTTGTCGCTGCTTACGGCAAGCTCAAAGAGCTCGTCAACCAAGGCCATACCCAGCACGAGGTGACCGAGTACGCGCAGCAATTAAACCGCGAGCTACCGCAAGACAACGACATCACAACAGCCATGATCAAGATACGGGCGATCACCTCGATTGTCCGCGACCTGAACGGAGAATCAGATGAATAAGACCGAGCTGTACGCACGCGACATAAGCGGTATCGCGTGGCGTAAGAGTAGCAGCAGCGAAGTAGACATGAGTGAGTGCGTCGAGGTGGCCTTCCTCGATGGTGGCGGCGTGGCGCTGCGCGATTCGAATTCGCCCAGTCGCCCGGAGCTGCGGTTTACCGGTGGGGAGTGGTCGGCGTTCACCGCTGGAGTCCGACGCGGCGAGTTCGACAGCTAAGAACGTCGCGCAGTATGCGGGCCTGTCCGGCCCCCCACTTCGACCAGCTCGCGCCGCCGGTCGAGGAGATCGACCGGCGGCACTGACTACTGCGGCAGGTCGAGATGCTTGCCGACGACGTAGCCGGACTGTCCGACGAGCAGCCTAGCCTACCGCACCCGGGACGACAGTATCCCGACCTCCCCAGATTCCGGCCCGGCCGCCAGTTTTGAGTAATTCCCCGACCTCCTGGCGGCCGGGCCGGTCCCACGCACGCGGGACAGGGTCCTAAGAAGGGATGAATCGATGAGGCTTATTCACGCGGCCTGGTAGAACTGTAGGCCGATGACGGCGCTGATGGTGTCCGCGAAGGTGGCGAGTGGTCGGCGGTAGTCGGTGTGGAGGATTCTCCAGGTCTTCAGGTTCGCGATCGTTTGTTCGATTCTC
>DATAWX010000130.1:0-31850 GCA_036266995.1 Pseudonocardiaceae bacterium
CATGATCGCGAAAACGGCCGGTCTCGCGGGTGGTGTCCAGCCGCCGAGAATCCGGGGGCCCTCGAACGAGTAGCCGGCTAGTGATCCAAGTCTTATCATTTCCAGACCTGCGTGTTCATCTAAATCGTCCTCGTGTTGTGAGACGGCAGGTTGCGGGTGCTATGAGACGACTATAGGACGACACAGGCGACCTCGGTTCACAAGTCATCGGCATCGTCTTCGTCTTCGCTGGTTGCCTCGACGCGCACGATCGGGTAGACGGGCAGCCCGGCCTTCTGCACTGCGCTGGCGAAGTGGTCCTTACCCTTAGCGATCGCGTCCTCGCGGTTGTCTGCGAACACGATGACCTGGGCGCCGTAGCGATTGGTACCGATGCCGGTCGCTATCCCGCTGAGGGGAGCGACTGCGTCCGCCAACTCGACGACCTCTTCGAGTTTCATGATGCGGTCGCCCTGAGCCTCGATACCGACGCTCCATCTGATCAACATAGACTTCGGTCTCCTAGCCGAGCTTCGGAAGTAGGACGGCGAGTTCTTCGAGGCTGCTGAGATCGTGGCCGGACAGGATCACGTCGATGTGTGGCGCGGCCGCCATCATGCCCACCGTTTGTGGCTGGTAGTCGGCGTTGTCGCCCTTGTGCGGGTTCATCCACACGATGTTGTGACACAGCCTGGAGAGCCGCTCCATGGAGTCAGAGAGCAGTTCGGGATCGCCCCGGTCGAGGCCATCGGAGCAGATCACGACGACGCCCCCGCGGCACATGCCTCGACGGCCCCACCTGCGGACGAAGAGGTCGATCGACTCGCCGATCCGGGTGCCACCTTCCCAGTCGACCACCAACTTCGCAGCGCGCTCGAGCGCCTCGTCAGGCTTGCGGCTCTGCAGCGGTTTGGTCACGTGGGAGAGTCGGGTTCCGAAGCAGAACACCTCGACCTTCTGGGAGGCGCGCTTCGCGGAGTAGGCGAACTGCAGCAAGGCCCGCGAGTAGTTCGACATCGACCCGGACACGTCGAGGATGAGGATAAGCGGCCGCAGGCGAACTCGGCGACGACGCCAGTACAGATCGACCATCTCGCCGTTCGTGCGCAGAGACTCGCGGATCGTCCGGCGCATATCCGGCTTGCGCCCGTCGCGAGCCGTTTTGGTGCGGCGGGTGCGACGTTTTGGTGGGGTGAACTTGATGCGCGCCATGATGCGTCGTATGGACGCGAGTTCCTCATCGGTGCATTCGCCGAAAGACCGGTGCTTGAGGGTCTCGACGTTCGACGCCATCAATCCGAGGAGGACTTCCTCTTCTTGCTCCTTGCCCGGCTCCGCTGCCGGAATCTGGAACGTCGCCTCAGCTTCAGCAGCGGCCTGCGCCTTGACCTTCAGCATCTGCTGGACGGGGGCGTCGGACGCGAGGAAGAACGCCCTGAAGACCTCGTCGTAGACGGGCAGATCTTCCCGACGCACGACCATCGTGGTACGGCCGGCCCAATACAGGTCAACGAGGTCTGTTGGATCCAGCGGAGCCATAGCGGCGCAGTAGGTCAGGATGTCACCCGACCCGACGGCTAACCCCTTGGCCCGTAGCGCGCGGCCGAATTCGACGAGCACCGTAACGAAGCCATTGTCGCGTGACATCGGCGTTAGACGGATCCGTGAAGTGTCTCAGGCATTGGACGTCACTTCGCTCAGGTTGTCCCTGACCAGCTCGAGGTCGTCACGATCCTTGATGATCGAACCGAGAGTGACGTCTGCGGCCCTGGCGGTCAGTCCGGTCTCGCCCAGGAACGACAGGGTGCGAGCCCAGTCGATGGTCTCAGCCACGCCCGGAGGCTTCGCCAGATCCATTTCGCGGAGCCGGTGAACCGCGGCCACCACCTTGCGGGCGAGCCCCTCGGATACCTCCGGAGCCTGCACGGTGACGATCTCGACCTCTCGGTCGGGGTCGGGGTAGCCGATCCAGTGGTACATGCAGCGGCGCTTCAACGCGTCGTGCAGATCGCGGGTGCGGTTCGAGGTCAAGATCACCAGTGGTGGCTGTTCGGCCTTGATGGTACCCACTTCGGGGATGCTGATCTGGAAGTCGGACAGCACCTCCAGCAGAAAGGCCTCGAACTCGTCATCGGCGCGGTCGACCTCGTCGATCAGCAGTACGCACTGGTCGCCGGCCTGGATGGCCTGCATCAGCGGACGCTCTAGAAGGAACCGGGGGCCGAACAGCTTCTCGATGGCCTCCTCGCCGCCGATGTCCTGATCCGACAACGCACGGATGTAGAGCAGTTGGCGGGCGTAGTCCCACTCGTAGAGGGCTTGGTTGGTATCGATCCCCTCATAGCACTGCAGCCGGATGAGCTGGCGGCCGAACACCGAGGACAGCACCTTGGCGATCTCGGTCTTGCCGACGCCCACCTCACCTTCGAGGAGAAGCGGTCGCTTGAGCGACATCGCCACGAACACCGCCGTCGCCAATCCCCGGTCCGCCAGGTAATCGCCCCCGCGCAACGTGTCGGTAAGTTCTGTGACGGTACTCGGATAGTTCATCGAGCGGTCTCCTTGACAACCCTGGCGGCCGCTGAGCGGCGAGATCGGTCCGGTAACAGTGGGCTACCCCTGGGGGATCCACGCCATCAGGCCCAGATCCCCGGGGCGACCTCAGTTGAGCGTTTCGTATCCGCGGCCATCATGTTGCATGGCGTTTACGTAGGAAGTTGTCCTGGCTATGCCGGTGGTCGCCGGCGCGGAGTCCTGACCGAGGCGGTATGAGGTGGTGCGATCCGACTCGCCGGTGTTGTCAACAGCCTTCGCTTCGGGTTTCTTGCGTCCGAACATTAGGTGTGTCCTTCCTCGGAATCCGACCGCCACTCGAACGAGCGGGGGTCCATGCTGTTTGTTGGCTACTCTTTCTTTTCTGACGAGCCGAAGACGAGATCACGCACGCTGCCCGCCTCGGAGTTCAGCTTGCCCTCGCGCTCGAGCTTGGTCTTCCACGCCGAGCGGAGGTTGTGGCCCACCGCCTGCTTGGTCTGGTCGGGTCCTTCCTCCTCCTCGTCGGCCAGGGCGCCGAAGCCAACCGTTTCCATGCTCTTGCACGGCTTGGTGTTGCCACATGCTTCATCGAGGTCAGCGCTGCTCTGACCTTGGGCTTTCCAGATGCCACGCAGTGCCGAGAGCGCCGCTGTGCCCTCGTCGCCGTCGGTCGCCTGTGCGTTCTCGTGCTCTTGGCTCATGTTCGCGCACCCTCTCCGATGCAACTAGTCGGGGGATTAATGTGAAACCGTTCCTGGTACGGGTCGTTCACGCGCAACGTCCGGCCCATATCGCCGGCAACAGGTGGCTCCGATCACGCCGCCTCCTCAAACCGTCGACTTACCTCTTCCCAGTTCACAATATTCCAGAACGCCTCGACGTAGTCGGCCCGTGCGGCCGGGTACCGGAGGTAGTAGGCGTGCTCCCACAGGTCGAGCCCGAGGATCGGAGTCTCCTCCGCGGTGAGCGGGCTGTCTTCGTTGGGAAGGCTATAGACGATCAGCCGGCGGCGGGCCCGCACCAACCATGCCCAGCCGCTGCCGACGTGAGCGGTCGCGACGCGGGCGAACCGGTCCCGGAACGCCGTGAACGAACCGAACTCCTCCGTGATCGCCTCGCCAAGGCGGCCGGAGGGCTTGCCGCCACCGTCCTTGCTCAAGATCGTCCAGAAAAAGGAGTGGTTAGCGTGGCCGCCGCCGTAGTTACGTACGGCATTGCGGGACTCCTCGGGCACTTTGCCGATATTCCACAGCAAGTCATCGATGGGCTGATCGCCCACTGAGGATCTGCCGCCGCTCGCGATCAATGCCGCGTTCAACTGGTCGACGTAGCGGCGGTGGTGTTGGTTGTGGTGCAACTCCAATGTGCGCGCATCGAAGTAAGGCTCAAGCGCGTCGTAGTCATAGGGCAGGTCGGGAAGGCTGTAGGCGCTCATGTGCCCCTTCCTGAGCTGGGACTCTCGCTGGTCAGTAGTCGCCCATCGTACACGGAAAATCAATGCGGGCGCGCGCCCCGTGACCCCGAGCGGGCCAGCCAGATGATCATCTTCGGCGACCGAAGCGTGCTCACAACCGGCGCTGACGAGGACAGCGGGACCCTCAATCCGCAGTCTGTTTGCGGAACGTACGTATGCCGGCGGCGATCGGTTCGGTAACCGGTCGGCGGGTGCCGACGACCGGTTTACCTGAGGACAAGGCACTGCAAACGGCGGCACCGCTGCGAGCGTTTGGAGTAAAGCGCAGCTCTTCGTCGCGGATACCGCACCTGTGGGCGCCGTCGGGTGCCGGGAGCTCTCAGGTCTGGGTGCGCTGGCTACGGCGCGTCGTATGGTCCGCCGCGGCGACAGTGGTCACTGCGACTTCACCGGCGCCAACCGTCCGTACCTGTGATGTTCCTGCAGTAGCGACCGTTCGGCGGCCCGCGCCGGCCGGCGCCGACTGCCGGAAGTCGGTGACCGCTGGTCCCACTGGTGTTCACCGCCCTGCTCACTATCTCGAGAGAGGTGGCGTTGGTGACTCCCCGCACACCACGCATGGTCCGCTGGAGTCTGTCTGCGGTCGCGGCCGTGCTGCCGATCGCAATGATCGCGCCGTGGCCCGCTCAGGCGGGTCCCGAGGCTGCTGCATCGGCGAAGGATGCGCCGGCGCGAGCTGCGGGCCACGCTCGGGCCGCGGAACAAGATCCGAACCAGGACCCGGGCGGTGGGGGGCGAAACAATAACAATGAGGGCGACGGCAGGAACAATGAGGGCCACGGCAAGCGGAACGCTGGGAAGGCCAACGCGCCCAACCCGAACTGCACGCTGATCGTTCCGCCAGCGCCGCTGACCGCCAAGGGCCTGGCCACGCCCTACGAGCTGGTATCGACTAATCGCCGTGGGGGCCCGTGCCACGAGGCCAACGACAACCAGTCCGCGTTCGTCGAAGCGGCGATCATCGATCCGCCGACGGGTAAATTGGCGATCTACCGGCCACTGGTCGTCGACCGGGGAACCCAACCCGCGGCCGCGCCGATCGTGCCACGGTTCCCCGCCGGTTCCGTGGTCGGGTTGTGGTTCGGTTTTCAGGGCACCACATTGACGCTGAAGGGAGCCACAGATGGTTGCGTCAACGGGTTGCCCGGCTCGCCGTTCGGGCAGTTCGCCTACTGCGGCGCCGCTGACTTCTTCCGTGCGGCCAACGCTGCGATCGGCGCCGGCAAGCTGAAGGTTCCGCCGGCCGGCATGGCTCGCGATGGTCGGCCCTGCCCCACCACGCGCGATTTCGCGGTAGTCGATCAGGATCAGAGCGACAACCTCACGACCCGCTATCTGGCGCTGGCCAACGGGCGCACCGCGCAGGACAACGCGGCGAACGTGGGTGCGCTGCCCGTGCGGACGGTCCTGAAGAACGCCAGCGACAACGGGTTGTTGACCGACTTCATCAACCCGGCGCTGGGCTGCACACCCTTCACCGCACCCGATCTCTCCGCAGGTGCGACATCCGCACCATCGTTGGCGCTCAACGAGCTGCAGGCGGCGGCCACGAAGACCACGCCGGTGGCTCTCGTACCGCCTAATGATCCAATGGCGAAGGTCAACGGGAGACCGAGCGTGGCCAAGGTCAACCTGTACCGGGCCGGCACGAACCAACCACCACTGAACCCGGCGGTCGATACCGCGAGGAACTACTGCGGCAATCTGGCCGCCGTCGCTCCTGCCCGGCTGAGACTCGACCGCGCACTCACCATTGATGCGCCGTCGCCGGACCCAGCTGCGGCGAAGAACCTGTTCGCTTTCCTGCAGCAGCGGCTGAAGGCCTCGCTCACCGACCTGGCCTGTGCCCCGGTGCGTCGGAGAGGCTGACGACCTCGTGTCGGGTCAGCATGCGGGATTCCGCACCTGGCCCGGCGCGCTGAACTCCAGACGCAGCGCGTCATTGCGCGGCAGTAATATGGCTGTGCCGTTCGCGCGTGTCCAACCGGCGGGTAGGAGAAGGTATTGATTGCCGGATTGCAGCGGTACGATCTTGAGCCCATCGTAGCGGAACCGGTAGGCGGCGTCGGGGTACTGGCAGGTTATTTCTCGGACGCCCGGTGCTTGCAAGCTCAGTCTTTTTTCGCTGTAGGCCACCACATCTAAACGGCTGGGCAGCGTGGCCTCGAGTTGTTCAGCACGACCGAGCCCTACACCGACGGCGTAGCTCCCGACTGCCCAGAACAGTCCGACGCTCACCAGGATGAAGACAGCGCCCCACTCGGCCACGGCCACGGCGGGCGGTGCGTGCCGCGGTACCTGCTCCGGTCGTCGCTCCGCGATGAGCAGCCGCAGCAGTCTGACGGCGTAGGCCAGCAGCAGGACGCCAAGCGCGAGACCGAGTCCGCGGCCTTCCGGGAAAGCCGGGAACACAGGTATCGCGAGACTCAGCAGGGTTAATCCGGCAATGGCGGCAGACGGCATCAGCACTCGCAGTGTGATCCAGCGGGCTCTAGCGGGTAGCGATGCGAGCACCAGTTGGTGAAACCAGAGTATCAGTAGCGCTGCCGCCGTCGCGACGACCAGTGGCGTCAGCAAGCCGTCCACACTGTTGTTCAGGTAATCTTGGACTGTCAGATCCAGGACGGTGACTTGCACGCCGAGGTACCAGAAAAACGCAGCCGCTTCCAGCCTCCCGAAGTAAACCATCAGCGCGGTGAGCAATGTTGTGGGGGCGACCACCGACCCGACGATTTTCAGAACCTGTTGCAGGGGAGCGGCTTCGAACACCGCTGAGTCTCCAGCGGCGCCGGCCTTCGGCTGCTCAGCGACCCGGGTCCCACGCACCTCGTCGACACCGGGCGTGCGAACCTGTGCTGGTGACTCGGGCGCGATCGCGGGCGACGCTGTTTTCGAGAACGGTTCCGCGGAATCGTCCTCGCGTGGCATTGCGATGGTGGTCAATTGCCCGTACCAGTGTTCGATGTGCAGCTGATTTTTAATGTGACCGCGCTACCAACCGGCACTTTGGCGACCTTATTCAAAGACGGGCTCTGACTTTGCACCATGCCGACATCGTCATCGCATGACTTCTTCTTGGTGTAATTCTTCCGGACCCTCAGACAGGCTTTCCCATGGTCCCCGCAGTTGTCGGCCATAAGGCCCATCCATGCTGAGACCGAAACAGGATCATTCGACCCGGGCAGATCGACGAGTTCGGTCCCAGGCGGTGCGCCCCCCGGCCGTCTCGGTGGGAGGGCCGGAGCGGGCACGGCCCTGGGTACCGGTGCGGGTATGGCCTCCGGCGCTGGCGCCTGAGCGGGTGGTGCGGGCTGTGCCGGCACAGGGATGGCCTGTGCCGGCTCGGGGACCTCGGCGAGTCCGCCCTGTCGTGGCGCGGGCGCGGCCTCCCCGGCATGTTCGGCCGCCAGCGGTGGTGCAGGACCGACCACGTATACGGGCGGGCCTGCGCAAGAGATCACCAGTGCGCCGAACAGCGCCGAGAAGATCAGTGGTGCACGCACTCCCCGAGCAGACATTTCGACCCCCGTGTTGGCATGGTGGTCCCCTCTCTAGAGAACAGATGCCGCTGAGGCCGTCGCTGATACCGAAATCTCGGTTTAATTTTCCGGCGAGCGGGGCGCCGCTGCTGCCGGGATCATACCGACGCCCAGTGAACTGCCATGATCGCCGGAACTCAGCGATGGCAGTGCGATCCTGCACGGTTACCGCGTGCTATCGGCGATCTTGAGAACGCTGGCGAGGCGATCAGGCAACAGCTTCTGCCCTGCCATCATCCGCGCGCCAACCGGTGACCGTGGGTTCAGGCACCGGGCGCAGCATCAATGAGAATGAGTGTAGTAACTATGGGGGACGAGCCCCTGAAGTCCGCTCCATATCCCACTGAGCGCCTCGCCGGCCTTGTCGATGGCTTGCGGGGCCGAGTTCGCGATGAAGGGTCCCACCAAGTTCAGGAGAATGATGATCAAAATCACCACCACGAAGAAATTCACCACCCTGATGACTGAATGACCCACGTTTGGTGCTGCCATCAGATTCCCTTCCTGCGCGTGTGGTGCGATTGGATAGTACGCATGTCCGAGCCCGTGGACAGCGCACGGTACCCGAGACCGGAAGCCTGGCCAACGGCGCCGAGCGCCGCCGCGAGGCTCCAAGCAAGGTCGCCGTGCGTAATCACAGGCACTAGGGTACGGGCTGCGTCCAGATCCCCACGCACCGCAACGGAGTACGTCGCCCAGAAGGACTACCGAGCGACGGTGGTGAGCTCGCTCACCAGGCAGTCCTCGGACGTTGAGCACCGCGCCGACCGGGCATCCGGACCGCCCGTCGTGGGCCTGCGCGGACCTGCCCTATATGGTGACAAGGGTGGACAACGACTTCCCTGCGGACATCATCGGACTGCGGGTTGCCGAGCATGGACCCGATGCGCGCGTCGTCACCGTGACGGGGGAGATCGATACGCTGACAGCGCCGAAACTGGCCAGCTTCCTCAACGAGCAGCTGTCCGCGGCCCAGGTCGTTGTGGTGGACCTCGATGGCGTGGAGTTCCTGGGATCTGCCGGACTGTCCGCTCTGTTCGAGGCCAACGAGCTCGCCACCCGTGAGCGCCGTGCCCTGCGGATGGTGTGCCACTCCCGCATCGCCAACCGGGCTCTGGAGGCGACCGAACTGCGGAGCCAGTTCACCTTCGCCGACACGGTGCCAGAGGCCTTGAAGCACTCGACCTGACGAGCCTCGCGAGCGGGCCAACGGCGTCTTACAGCGGCGGGTGCGGGGTTGGCGCACAATGGCATTCAACTGCCGGACACACTGGCGCAACCGAGAAGCAAAGGAGACGACGATGGCTGTTGCAGCCGGGTGCGTCGCACTGACCGGGTCCACCATGGATGCGGCCCGATCGCGGTGACCTACCCGGACAGAGGCCGCTCGATGACCAAGCGCGAAGCAGGTTCCGCCCCCGACGGGTCGGTGCTGTCCCTTGACCTGCACACTGCGGCGAGCACCGTCGCGATTCCTACGATCCGGACCGTCGCGGCGGACCTCGCCGCTCGGGCCGACTTCGACGTCGACTCGATCGACGACCTCCGGATGGCAGTCGATGATCTGTGCGCCATGCTGGTCCGGATCGCCGCCGCCGACGCGACGCTGCACTGCACCTTCACCGTCCGCGCGGAGCGGATCGAGGTGGCCGCCGAAACCGACGTCGACGATCTGGCGGATCCGCTTCCCACCGGCTCGTTCGCGTGGCGGGTGCTGCAGTGCCTTGCCGACGAGGTCGGCGCCACGTCCGTGCCCGCTGAGCCTGGCCGGCCTGGCCGGGTACGTATCAACCTGGCCAAGGACGCCGTGACGGCGCCCCAGCCGTGACCCCGTCGGTGTCCCCGTCGGTGTCCGCAGCCGGGACCGAACACGGCGAGTATTCGCATCTGGTTCCGTTGCAGAGCCGCTATGTCGAGCTTGCTCCCGATGATCCCGAAAAGCAGCGGCTGCGCGAGCAACTGATCAGCGGCTACCTGCCGGTGGCCGAACACATCGCCCGCCGCTTCGCGGGCCGCGGCGAGCCGCTGGATGATCTGGTCCAGGTCGCGACCGTGGGATTGATCAACGCGGTAGACCGCTTCGAACCGGCCCGTGGCTCGGACTTCTTCTCCTTCGCGGTACCGACGATCACCGGTGAGGTGCGCCGGTACTTCCGCGACCACGGCTGGTCGACGCGGGTACCCCGGCGGCTGAAGGATCTGCACATCGTCATCAGGGGCACGCTGGCGGAGCTGTCTCAACAACTGGGCCGCGCGCCGAGACCCAGCGAGATCGCGGACCGGTTGGGAATTCCGATCTCTGAGGTAATCGAGGGGCTGCAGGCCGGAGAGGCGTACCGAAGCTCATCGCTGGATGAGATGCTCGGCTCCGGGGAGGGCAAGGCGACGCTGGGCGAGTTCATCGGCGGCCTCGATGGCGAGCTCGACCTGATCGACGACCGCGAGGCGCTGCGCCCGCTGCTGGCCGAGCTGGCCCCCCGGGAACGGACGATTCTTGCGTTGCGGTTTTTCCGCCAACTGACTCAGACTCAGATAGCCGAGGAGGTGGGTATCTCGCAGATGCACGTGTCGCGAGTCCTCCGCCAGACGTTGGAGTTCTTACAGGAGCGCATCGCCACTCCGGATTGATGGCGGGTTTCGCCGGGACCCCGGGACGGTAGCTTCAGTCGCCGATGGCGAACCGGACGGTGGCCGCGGCCAGCCGCTGGCTGCGTACCCGATGCCCGCGCAGCGCGGCCCGAGCGGCGTTCGCACCGCACGCTCCGTGCACGGCACCGCCAGGGTGGGCTGAGGACGACGCCAGGTACAGACCGGTCACCGGGGTCTCCGGGCGGCCGAGGCCAGGGGTGGGTCGGAACACCAGTTGCTGGTGCAGAGCGGTGGTGCCGCCGTTGATCGCGCCGCCCACAAGGTTGGCGTTATGCTCGGCGATCTGCGGCGGCGCGGCCACCGTCCGGGCGACGATCCGATCCCGGAACCCAGGGGCGAACCGCTCGATCTGCGCCTCGATACGACTGGCGATGGCGTCGCGGTCCCGCTCGTCCCAGGCCCCTGTGATGCCGTCGCCGCCCGCGTCGCCGCGGACCTTGCGGGGCACGTGGGTGTACGCCCACAGCGATTCGGTTCCGGCCGGTGAGCGGCGCGGATCGGCTGTCGTCATCTGCCCCGCGAGCAGGAAGGGATGGGCCGGCACGAGCCCCATGGCGATATGCGCGGTGTATTCGGTCATCTCGTCCATGCCAGCTGAAAGGTGGACGGTGCCGGCGCCCGCGGTCTCGGCCGCCGCCCACGGAACCGGCGCGCGCAGCGCCCAATCGAGCTTGACGGTGGCGTAGTCCCATTGGAACCGACGTAGGTCGTCGCGCAGCCGGGGCGGTAGGCGCGTCCAGTCGACGAGGCCGCCGTAGAGGCAGGTGGCGGGGACCGCGGCCAGTACCGCGCGGCTGGCCAGAATCTCGTCGCCGTCGGCGGTGCGGGCACCGACCGCGCGGCCGCCGCGCACCACCACCTGACGAACCGGGGCGCCGCAACGCACCCGCCCACCCCGGCCCTCCAGCCGGCGGACCATCGCGGCGGTGAGCGCCCCGGCGCCACCCTCCGGGACCGGAAAGCCGTACTGCTGGCCCAGCATCGACAGCAACCAGCCGATCATGGCGCCGCCGTTGGACTCGGGCATCAGGTCGGCGTGCAGCGCGCACCCGGCCAGCAGCAGCGAGCCGGGTCCGGTGAACTCCTCCTCGGCGAGCCGGCGCACCGGCAGTAGTCCGAAGCGGGCGAACCTCAGCAGCCCGGACGGTCCGAGCGCAGCCACCAACCGGGCGCCGGCGCGCACCGGCGGGAACGGCACGAACAGCGCGTCGAGCAACAGGGGGCCGAGTCGTTGCCAGTTGCCATAAAGCCGTCGCCATGCTGCGCCGTCGCCTGCACCGAGGGCCTCGAGCCCCGCGACCGTCTGCTCGAGGTCCCGGGACAGCACAGCGGCGCGCCCGTCGAGCAGCGGATGCGCAAGGACCTCCGGCGCGTGTACCCAGCGCAATCCGTGTCGTTCGAGCTCCAGCGCGCCGATGACGGGGGACGCGGCGGCCATCGGGTAGAACGCGCTGCAGAGGTCGGTGACGAAGCCCGGTGCGGGTCCCGCGGCGCTCCGAACCGCCCCGCCGGGCTCAGGTTGCTCCTCCAGGACCAGGACGTCCCACCCGGCGTCGGCAAGCACGTTCGCCGCGACGAGCCCGTTGGGCCCTGCGCCGATCACCACGGCATCGACCACGCGGCCTGGCATACCCGGCGAGCATTGATGGCAAACGGCCTGGTCGCGCGTCGTTTCACGGCACGCGTGCCGGGTACTTCCACAGCATGCGCGACGAGGAGTTCATCACCGAGGTCCAGGCCCGCGCCGGCTTGGACACCCGAAGCGATGCTGAGCGCGCCATACTTGCAACACTGACGATTCTGGGTGAGCAACTGCCGGACACTGTGGCCGGCTCCGTCGCGGCCGCGTTGCCCGAGCGGCTTGGGCACCAACTGCGGGGGAGGTCTCGATCCCGCGTGGCTGCGGCGCAGGCTGGCCGGCTGAGCCGGGGGGTGGCCGAAGGTGAGGGTAGCTGGCCCGGCGACGACACCATCGCCGATGCGGACATCGACCACGGCCGGATCAGTCGAAGCTGATGCGCAGGTAAGGCCCACGGCACAGGGCGTCAGTGCCTCGACGACCCCTGGTGTGCACTCGAGCCGTCAGCGGATTTCGCCCCGTGGGTCGAGGCCGGGTTCTGGCTGAAGGTTGAGATTCGGGATGAGGATGACTGGTTAACGTCCGGAGTACCAACACCGTCGGTAGCGCCAGTGTTGTTACCACCTAGGCCTTTGCCGACTGGTTTGCCGGACTGGCCAGGACCCGCGATGGCGGGCAGGTTACCTGAGCCGGCGGGGCTAGGCGAGCCAGCCGGGCTGGGCGAGGCGTCCGGCTTATCTGGACCGGCCTGGTCGGCAGAATTACCCGCGTTGGCAGAGCTCGCCGGCGTGACGGTGGCGGCCGGCTTGCCGGCATCAGCTGCCTTGATCGGTGCGATCGGGCTGCCGGGATGCGGTGGGTCAGCACGGTGCGGTGAGGGGGCGGCCACGCTGGCGGCGACGTGCCCCATGGCGTTGCCGCCGGGCTCGTCAGCAGCGGTGTGGCTACTCTGTGTGCCTGCGGGGGCGGGCGGGATGGGCTGCGGCGCTTGGCGGTCCGCCACCATCGACTGGGTGGTAATCGGCGCCGGGAACACCATCGGAGTCGGCCTGACCCCCGCCGCGGGTCCGGGAGCCGCTGCCGGACCGGGTACAGCGGCGTTGTCCTGGCTCAGGACGGGCGGTGGGTCGGTCGCCAGCGGCGCGACGAGCCCGTCGTTGACGATTGCCGTGATACCCAGCACCGCGCCACTGGCCAGCACAAAGCAGGCGGCGATGGCCGCCTTGGCGGCGCGGCTGTTGGGCGGCAGCGGCGCGGCGATCTCGCGTCGGCGGCTGGCGACGACGCTACGCAGGTAGGGATCCGCGCCGATCCATGCGATCAAGGCGTTGGCGGGAGGTCCTGAACCGGCCTTACGACGATGACGAGAAGTCAATCCGTGCACTTTGGGTCTCCGCGTGCGTCAACCCCACCTCACCTCAGTGGATACGCGCCCTTAACTTCGAGCCGGCAGCGCGGTCCTGTCGACCAGGTGAACTCTGCGTGCCGTCCGCAAGGCAGTGAGTTTTAGCGGCCGAACAGGGGGTACTCCCGCTGCACATAGTGCACCGCATCCTCCTGAAGGAGTGCTTTCCGATGGGTTTGCAAGACAAGGTCGCGAACAGCGCCGAGGTACTGAAGGGCAAGGCCAAGGAGGCTGCCGGCAAGATCGCTGGCAGCCCTCGGCTGGAGGTCGAGGGCAAGCTCGACCAGGGCAAGGGTAACCTCAAGCAGGCCGGCGAGAAGATCAAGGACGCTGGCGAGAGTGTTTTCGGCAGATAGCTGAGGCGACCCAGCGACTCTCCTGGAGTTTACTAACATGGACGTGAACAGTTATGTGACTTTTCTGTTCATCGGGGTGCTGCTTGTCCTGATTGACGGACAGATCCTCTACCGAGGTGGCCTGGGATATCTGCAGAAGATGTACCCAGCTGATTCCGCCCGCTCGGTAATGCAATTGGTGGCTGTACTCTTCCATCTTGTGGTGCTCGGCCTCCTGGCGCTGATCTCGACGATCGACGTCGCCACCGGGATGCCCATCCGTGACCTCGTGGTCAAGTGGGGTGTGGTCCTGCTGGGACTTGCCGTCGCGCACGGCTTGACGATGGCGATCTTGGTAAGCATGAGGAATCGACGCCGGGAAGAGAAGATTGAGGACGAGATTGTCGGGGATCACACTGGGGTGGGTCCGCAGGACGCCAGCATCTATCCGGTGACTGACCGTCAAAGTCGATCCGGTCGATCGTCATATCCTGCGTGAGACTCCTCATCGCCTGAGGGCGCAGCGGGTGAGCAGTTCTTGCTCACCCGCTGCGCTCGCTCCATGATCTGTCGCGTCCGAGCACCCACCTTCCGTCGCGGGAGATAGTGATCTCTGCGGTACAGGAGTGGCTGATGTGCGCGTGTGCGATAGTTGGGGCGGAGAAGGTGAGGTCATGCGCGCCACATTCCACGTCCAGCTGGATGAGCTGATTGTCGACCTCGTGCGGATGACCCGCCTGGCCGGCCAGATGATGACCAATGCGGCGATCGCGTTGCACCAGAGTGATGTGGCGCTCGCGGCGGTGGTCGTCGCTAATCGTGACCAGATGTACGCGATGCACGATGACACCGAGCAGCGCTGCATTATCCTGCTCGCGCGGCGCGCTCCCCTTCCGGAGGACCTGCGCGCGGTGGTCGCGGCCCTGCGTGCACTGGGCCACCTCAAGCGGATGGGCAACCTTGCTCGGCACATCGCCGACATTGCCCGGCTCAAGCATCCGAACCCGATGATCGCGGGCGAGGTCCGCCCGGTGCTCGCTCGGATGAGCCTGCTCGCCAGCCAGTTCGCCGAGGACGCCGCGATCGCGATCGCGCACCAGGATCGCGTGTCGGGGAACCGGCTGGCCGAGGCGGACCATGAGGTGGACGCGCTGCGCCGCCATCTGTTCGCCATCCTGTTCGCCGATAGCTGGTCACATGGCGTGGAGCAGGCCGTCGACGCTGCCCTGATCGGCCGCTACTACGAGCGTTTCGCCGACCACGCGGTGGCCGTCGCAGCGGAGGCGCGCTATCTCGCCACTCGCCGGATCGAGTCCCATGACGTGGGGACGGCCGGCTGGCTGCGCTGAGCCGGGCCCATTTCGTACTTGTCACACACAGCGACCGGCAAGCTCCCGGGAGTTCCCACGGGCGCTGAGCCGGGGCACTGGAACGCGCCGTTTCCCGGCATAACTTCCGCAACTGCCACCCCCTAGGGTTAAGAAATTCCGCAGATAAGGAAATGATCACTTGCGGTACAGGAGTGGCAGATGTTTTGATATGGGATATCTGGGACAAAGTAGGTGGAGCCATGCGGACCACGTTCCACGCTCATCTGGACGAGCTGGTTGCCGACATCGCGCGGATGGCGCGGTTCGCGGGCCAGATGATGACGAACGCTTCGATCGCGCTACATCAGAGTGATCTCGCGCTCGCTGGGCTGGTTATCGCGGACAGTGACCAACTGAACGCGATGCACGATGATGCCGGGCGGCGCTGCACCACTTTGCTGGCGCTGCAAGCGCCGGTCGCCGGGGACTTGCGGGTGGTGGTCGCGGCACTGCATTCGTTGGGCCACTTGAGGCGGATGGGCAGCCTCGCCCGGCACATCGCCGACATTGCCCGGCTCAAGCACCCGAACCCGATGATCTCGGGCAAGGTCCGTCCGCTGCTTGCTCGGATGAGCCTGCTTGCCAGCCAACTCGCCGAGGACGCCGCGACCGCCGTCGAGTACCAGGATCCGCTGTCCGCCTGCCGGCTCGCCGTATCCGACGACGAGGTGGACGCACTGCTGCGCCACCTGCTCGGCGTCCTGTTCGGCGAGGAGTGGTCAGACGGCGTAGAGCGGGCCGTGGACGCGGCTCTGATCGGTCGCTATTACGAGCGTTTCGGCGACCATGCGGTGGCTATCGCACAGCAGGTCTGTTACCGGGCCACCGGGCTGTTATCCGAGCCGGACGTCTTGGGGGCAGTCAGCGGGCCCGCAGCCTAGAGCCCAGCCCGGTATGAACTCGGGATGACAGGCAGTCAAACACGACGCGACGCGACCCCGCGGTCGGCGGCCCTGAGGCAGTCCGACTGAACCGGCAACAGGAACCCACCAGAGGACACTCGTTCAGGCCTGAGCTGGGGACAAGCCCCGATTCTTCGCGCCCTCGATCCTCGATAGTGGATCTTAAACCATCCATATGAGTGATGACAAGGACGATGTGTAACGATATGTAGCTGTCCCCTGTGGGGTTGGTAGCAACCATCTCGTCGTCTGCAGTACCTCTTCCGTTCGCCTACATGGGGGAACGTCCCCCCAGTCAAATCCGTGCGTGCGGAAGGGTCCCCGATGGCTGCTGCTCGGTTCCAGGTGGTCTCCGCGGTGCGCTCGATCCGCGTGCCGGCGCCACGCGAGCCGGTCGAGAGCGCTGGATCGGGGGCCGCGCCTCCAGTGACCGTCAACCGCGGTTTCACCTGGAGGTTCATGTCCGCTAATAACCGCAGCCTGGCGAAGTCGGCACAGGTCGCGCCGGACGTGGAGTCGTGTCTGGAAACGATTCGCACCTTGCGGGAAGGCCTGCCGCACTCGGTCGGAGAGACGTCGCGAAACGGGCACGGGCAGTGGGTGTGGCGGATCCGCCTGGCCGACGAGGTCATCGCCACCGCCGCTCGCAGCTACCCACGGGAGATCCGCGCCCGGATGACCTGTGACGCCTTCATGCTGCTGGTCGCGACGACTCCGGACACGGCCCCGGTGCAGGTGATGTACCGGTGACCACTGTGATGACCGCGCCTGCACCGGGGCCCGCTGGTCCACCGGAGGCGGCGCGGCGGGTGAAGGCGGTCTCGGGTGGTGCCGACCGGGTCTTCCGCATCTCGCTGCGCAGCTCCGGCATCGCGGTGCTCGCCGTCATGGGCACGATCGGGCTGTTCCTGTTCTTCCAGGGCTCCCAAGCGCTCGGCGTTGCCGGCTTTAAATTCCTCACCGACCAGGCGTGGGAACCCGACTCGCACAACTTCGGGATCGCCACGGTGATCCCCCTGACGATCCTGATCGCACTGGTGGCGGTTGCCTTCGCGCTGCCGCTGGCCACCGGGGTGGCGCTCTACATCTCCGAGTACGCGCCGCGCCAGCTGCGCCGAGCCCTGGTCAACATCATCGACCTGATGGCAGCGATACCGGGCGTGGTGTATGGACTGTGGGGTTTCTACTTTCTCAACCCGACGATCATCCCGCTGGCCAGATTCCTGTCCTCGCATTTCGGCTGGGTCCCCTTACTGGGCATCCACGACGCAAACCCCAACGATCCGTTGCAGACCGGGACGATCTACGAGTCCTCGACGTTCGTCGCGGGCATCGTGGTGGCGCTGATCATCATACCGACCATCTGCTCGGTGATGCGGGAGTCCTTCTTCCAGGCCCCGGTCGGCGAACGCGAGGGCGCCTACGCGCTCGGCGCCACCCGGTGGGGGATGATCCGCAGCGTCGTGCTGCCGTTCGGCCAGGGCGGGATGATCGGCGGCACCATGCTCGGTCTCGGCCGGGCGCTGGGCGAGACCATCGCTGTGTACAAGGTCTTGACGCCCGTGTACCACATCCAGACCGAGATCCTGCGCAGTGGCACGAATGCGGTGGCGCCGCTGATCGCCCTGAAGTTCGAAGCGGCCAGCCCGTTCGGGCTGTCGGCCTTGTTCGCCGCCGGGCTGTCGCTGTTCCTCCTGACCCTGGTGGTCAACTTCGGTGCATCGGCGATCATCGCGCGCACCCGCTCCGGCGCGTTGAGTGATGCATAGATGACGACGACGATCCCCCCACGCGTTGCTGAACGCGCGGTGCCCGCCGAAGCCGCAGACCCGGACGCGCCGCTGGCCCCGGAGATCCGCAGGTCCACCTCGACACGTGGTCTGTCCGACCACGTTGCGCTCGCCGGGGCCGCTGCGGCCGCGTTGAGCTTGACCGCCCTGCTGACCACCAGGGTGATCGCGTCGGTCAACCCTTTTGGCTTCCTGGTAATCGCATACGTGCTGTTCCTCGTGCTCTACGGGGTGCTGGTGTCCCTCGAGGACGACGGCCGTACGGTCCGGGATCGGCTTGCCGCCGTGGCCATGCACAGCGCGGCTGTCGTCACGCTGATCGCGCTGTTGTTCGTCGTCGCCTTCACGTTCTGGCGAAGCCGCGCCGCGCTGCCACATTGGAATTTTTTCACCCAGGACCTGCAGCTGACCGGCCCGCTGGACCCGCTGTCCAGCGGCGGCATCGTGCACGCCCTTGCCGGCACCCTCATCGAGATCATCATCGCGCTGCTCATCGTCGTGCCGTTGGGGTTGTCCTGTGCGGTGTACCTCAACGAGACCCGGGGGGCGCTGGCCCGTTTCGTGCGCACCGTGGTCGAGGCGATGACCGCACTTCCGGCCATCGTGGCCGCGCTGTTCGTCCTCGCGTCGTTCATTCTCATCCTGGGGTTGGCCAAGTCGGGGCTGGCCGCCGCCTTGGCGATCAGCATGATGATGCTGCCGATCATCATCCGGGCCTCGGACGTGGTGATCAGGCTGGTACCCGGCTCGCTGCGGGAGGCTTCGCTCGCGCTGGGCGCGCCCCGCTGGCGCACCGTGTGGCACGTGATACTGCCCACCGCACGCTCCGGGCTGACCACCGCCGTGCTACTGGCCACCGCGCGGGGGATCGGCGAGACCTCGCCGGTGCTGATCACCGCCGGGTTCGGCTCCAGCCTCAACTTCGACCCCACCAAGGGCCCGATGGTGTCGCTGCCGCTGCTCACCTTTGTCTTGTCGAACTCCCCGGAACCCAGGGTCATCGACAGAGCATTCGGCGCTGCCGCCGTACTGCTGGTGCTGGTGCTGGTGCTGTTCGCGCTGGCCAGGGTGTTCGGCGGCCGGTCGGCCGGTGAGTTGTCCCCGCGGGCGCAGCGAAAGCGTTCGCGCGAGTCCCAGCAAGATCTCGTCCGGTTCAACTCCCGGCACAACGTCACAGGGCAGAGGGGATGACGATCATGACGGCCAACATCGGTCCCAGGCGCGGCCACCCGGGTTCAGGGGGATGGCGCATCGTGGCGTTGCTGGCGGCGATGGTCGTCGCCGGGGCGACGCTGTCTGTACTCGCGCCGAGCGCCGGCGCCGCGGCCGGCTTCGTCCCGATCAGCGGTTCCGGCTCGACCTGGAGCTCCAACGCGCAGGACCAGTGGCGGCGCAACGTGGCCAGCCTCTACGGCATCACGGTGAACTTCTCGCCGAACGGCTCGACCAGTGGCCGCAACGACTTCCGGACCGGTCAAGTCGACTACGCCGTCTCGGAGATCCCGTTCGGGCTCAAGGACGGCGGGGTGCTCGACCCGAACCCGCCCCGGGCGTTCGGATACATGCCGATCGTCGCCGGCGGTACGTCGTTTATGTACAACCTGCATATCGGCGGCAAGCGGGTGACCAACCTGCGGCTGTCCGGGCTGACCCTCACCAAGATCTTCACCCAGCAGATCACCAACTGGTCCGACCCGGCAATCAAGGCGGACAACCCGTCGCTGACCCTGCCGGCCCGCCAGATCGTGCCGGTGGTGTACTCCAACGGCTCGGGTACCAGCGCTGCGTTCACCGGCTGGATGGCCAACCAGTTCCCGGCCCAGTGGGACGACTACTGCCACCGTAACGGCAAGAACCTCACGCCCTGCGGGTTCACCTCGTTCTACCCGGTGGGCCCCGGGATGCAGGCCAAGGCCCAGTCCCAAGGTGTGGCCGGGTTCGTCGCCCAGGACACCAGCGAGGGCGCGATCACCTACGTCGAGTACTCCTACGCCCGCAATGCAGGCTTCCCAGTGGCCAAGCTGCTCAACAAGGCGGGCTACTTCGTCGAGCCCACGGCGGGCAACGTCGCCGTCGCGCTGCTTCAGGCGAAGCTCCTACCCGACCTCACCTCGGACCTGAGCAAGGTCTACATCGACCCAGACCCGCGGGCCTACCCGATGTCCAGCTACAGCTACATGATCCTGCCGAAGGACACCAGTCCGGACTCCCACTTCAACACCGAGAAGGGCAAGACGTTGTCGGAGTTCGCTGCCTACTTCCTCTGTGAGGGGCAGCAGCAGGCCGACACCCTGGGTTACTCGCCGCTGCCGATCAACCTGGTGCAGGACGGGGTCGATCAGATCAACCAGATCCCCGGCTCGACCAAGAAGCTCGACCGCAACAACCTGACCCACTGCAACAACCCGACGGTCTCCCCGGACGGGGGGAATCTGGTCGCCGAGAACGCGCCACAGCCCAGCCCGTGTGACAAACAGGGAGCGCCGACGCAGTGCGCCATCGGCACCGGTGGGGCCCCACAGAATACGGCGAACAGCGGCGGCTCGAACGGCGGTGCCGCCAGTGGCGCGAACGGCGGCACCGCCGGTGGCACGAACGGCGGCACCACCGGCGGCATCAACGGCGGAGCCAGCAACCCGATAGACCCTAGCGGCGGCACGGTCGCCGGCGGATCGACCGCGGGCGGGGTGATCGACCCGAATACCGGCCAGGTGATCGGGGGCTCGTCGGCAGGTGGTTCCGGCAGCTCCGACGTCACCGCCTTGCCGGTGTCGGTGGATGCCGCCGATAACCGGCGGCAGATAGTGCTGGGGGTGCTCGCTGCCGTCCTGCTGCTCGCCCTCGTGCTCGGGCCACCCCTGGTCGCGCGCACCATGCGTGCCCGATCTGGGCTCCAGGAATGACACAGGCATGAGTAGTCCGATGCGAGCCCCCGGGTCGTGAGCACTCGAGGGCAGGTCAGGTTGTTGCCCGAGGCCGGGGGTGGCGCGCACCGGCGGGACAGGACCGATCGCGATGAGCAGCGGGGCGCCGTGCCGGTGCCGGCGGCGAACGACCGGGTGGAGCAGCGGCTGGTGCCGCGGCCGGCGGAGCCCGCCGAGCGAGCGCTGCCGGCTATGGCCGCTGGGGTGCCGGGCCGCAGTGCGGAGTTCGAGCTGGCCGGCCAGGTGCTGGGCGTCGTCGCGGTGCTCGCGTTGTGCTTCCTGATCGAGTTGACCGTGCTGGGCAACCTGCGCCATGACCGGGACCAGGCGCAGCTCGCCGATTTGTTCCGCATCGAGCTCGCCCAGCCCGGCCCCCCTGTCGCGCTGGCGCCGGTCGGTCCGTTCGACGACGCGGGCAAGCCGTTGGCGGCCGGCGCGCCGGTGGCCCTGTTGGAGATCCCGAAGCTGGGTCTGCGAGAGGTCGTGGGGGAGGGCACGTCGTCGGAGATCCTGATGTCCGGTCCGGGTCACCGCCGGGACACTCCACTGCCGGGCCAGGTCGGGATCAGCGTGATCGCCGGCCGGCGGGCGACCTACGGCGCACCGTTTAGGTCCATCGATCGGCTACGCCCCGGTGACCCGATCACGGTGACCACCGGGCAGGGCAAGCATTCCTTCAAGGTGCTCGATGTGCGCTACGCCGGCAACCCGGTGCCACCCCTGCCGACCAGCGGCCAGGGCCAGCTGACCCTGGTGACCACGGCGGTGCCGGCCAGCGGGATCTTGTCGGCATTCCGGCCCACCGACGTGGTGCGCGTGGACGCTGCGCTGGTCAGCGCCGCCCAATCGAGGCCCCCCCAGATGCCCTCAGTCGCTGTGCCACCAGCCGACGCGCTGATGGCCGGTGACAGTTCAGCGCTGCTCAGCGTCGTCGGATGGTCGATGTTGCTGCTTGCGGCCGGCGTGGCCACCGTGTGGGTCCGCTTCCGCACCGGGTGGTGGCAGGCCTGGGTGATCGGCGTTCCGGTGTTGGTCACGCTCGGCCTTACCGCGTCCGACGCGCTCGCCGCCCTACTACCGAACCTGCTATGACCGACCCGGAATCGAGGAGTCCAGAGGCCATGACCCCCGACGCCATGACCACGATCATGCCCGCCGTAGCTCCGCAGGCCATCGCAGTGCCGCCCGCGCCGGCCACGCGGCCCCTTACACCGGACGTGCCGATCGCGCCACCTACCCCGGACCGGCTGGCCGCGCCGGCCGAGCTGGCCGCGCTGGAGGCCCGGTCGATCTCGGCCTGGTTCGGTGACCGCAAGGTCCTCGACCGGGTGTCGTTGTTCATGCCGGCGGGATCGGTGAGTGCGCTCATCGGGCCATCCGGCTGCGGCAAGTCGACTTTTCTGCGGATTCTCAACCGGATGCATGAGCTGATCCCGTCGGCGACGCTGGCCGGTGAGGTGTTGTTGTCCGGCTCGGACATCTACGACGCGCAGTGGAAGCTCACCGACGCCCGCCGGGCGATCGGGATGGTCTTTCAGAAACCCAACCCGTTCCCGGCGATGTCCATCGCGGACAACGTGACAGCCGGGTTGAAGCTCACCGGGATCAAGGCCTCCCGAGACGAGAAGGACGACCTGATCGAGGAGTGCCTGTCCAAAGCCGGGTTGTGGAAGGAAGTACGCGACCGGTTGCGGCAACCCGGCGGCGCGCTGTCGGGTGGGCAGCAACAGCGGTTGTGCATCGCGCGGTCGCTGGCGGTGCGCCCTGAGGTGCTGCTGATGGATGAACCCTGCTCGGCGCTGGATCCCACCTCGACCCGGCGTATCGAGCAGACCATCGCCGAGCTCGCGCACGAGGTGACGATCGTGATCGTCACCCACAACATGCAGCAGGCCCAACGGGTCTCCCAGCAAAGTGCGTTCTTCCTCGCTGAGCAGGGCACGCCGGGCGTGATCGTCGAGGCCGGACCGACAGAAATGATCTTCGATTCGCCGAAGGATTCCCGCACCGCTGACTACGTTCACGGCCGCTTCGGCTGACCCACAGGCAAACCAGGAGGGCACCGCCGATGGCCGAGAGTGATTCCCAATGCACGGTCCAGGATCCCGCGCCCGGGCCGCGGCCGCTGTTGCATGGGCGCCGCACGCGGGTGGCGGTGGCCTTGATCGGCTTACTGTGCAGCCTGGGAGTGCCGGTCGCAGTGTTGAGCGGCCCGACGCCCACCGTCGATGGGCATGCCGTTGGCTCTCTGGTCGACCCGGCCGGGCTCGGGGTGACCGGGGCGCTTCCCGGGGACCCGCTGCCGGTCGAGTCCGCGCCTGGTGCGGCGCCCACTGCGGCCCCTTCGACTGTGCCTGGTGATCCCGCCGGCGCCGCCTTGCCTGGGATCGCGACTCCGGGCAACCTGCCGGACGGACCGTTGGGGATCCCGGGTGCCGTGCTCGACGCTTACCAGTTCGCCCAGCGGTCATTGGCGGCGCTGCGGCCGGGTTGCCACCTGCCCTGGTCGGTGCTGGCCGGGATCGGGCGCATCGA
This sequence comes from Pseudonocardiaceae bacterium, assembly GCA_036266995.1. Classification (GTDB taxonomy): domain Bacteria; phylum Actinomycetota; class Actinomycetes; order Mycobacteriales; family Pseudonocardiaceae. The sequence continues at coordinate 23,017 of DATAWX010000130.1, forward strand.
GTCCAACCACGCCAGCGACGGGCGGGTGGACGCCTTCGGTAACACCCTCGGGCCGATCCTGGGTCCGCGGCTGGACGGATCTCCGGGCATGGCCGCCATCCCCGACACCGACCATGGACAGCTCGACGGGGACACCGTGTGGGACCGGGCGGTGGGCCCGATGCAGTTCATCCCCGCCAGTTGGCGGGCCTACGGCGTCGACGGCAACGGCGACGGGGTGGCCAATCCGAACAACATCTACGACGCCACCGTCACCACGGGCCTCTACCTGTGCGCCGGGGGTGCTGACCTCGCCGATCCGGCCCAGCTGCAGGCCGCTGTGTTCCGGTACAACCACTCAGCGGACTACGTCAACGTCGTGTTGCAATGGGCCCAGGCGTACCTGACCGGTGCTGTCCCCGTGCCGTCGGCGCCGGGGCCGGTGCCGCCGGGTGTCAACGGCAACGGTGGCCGGTTGACCGTGCCCGACGCCGTCTCCCTCGCAGCCGCCATCGCGCATCCCACTCCGCTGGCAGCGGCGCCTTCCGCGACGATTGCCTCCCCGACGACCACACCGTCCGTGCCTCCGATCGCGACCACGACGCAGCCCCCGCCAACCACGGCGCCCCCGACGACCACAACGGCGCCCCCGGCAACGTCGACCTCCTCGGTGCCGACCACCTCCCCGGTGCCGACGGCGCCGGTGACACCGACACCGACGGCGCCCCCCGCGACCGCGCCGTTCCCCACCCCCACCCCCACGGTGACGCCTCAGCCGGCACCGGGTCTGCCGTCCCCATCACCGTGACCGCTCGATACCAGCCCCAGGCAGCTGACAGCGGCTGAACCACCAATGGCTCCATTTAGCGGTTCCAGGTCCGCGGATTGACGTTTGTAAGCAAGACGGTAATTTCTTGGTTGACTGTAGGGCTTCCTGTGTTCATCTTGGCGGCGCAGCGTCTCACTTTCGTATCCGTGTCGTGAGAGGTGAACTCGTGGTCGAGGCTTTAACCATCGGCGCGGCGGGCCCGGCGGGAATTCCATGAGCGAAACCTCCAGACGCAATCACATGTCACCGGTGTTAAAGGCAGATGCGGGGGACACGCTTACCTTATTTGCGTCCTTGTGGGCGATTGCAGCGCTTTTTCACGTTCTCGGGCCGAGCGGCGCCGCCATAGGAGTCTTCGTCCACCCTACGACGCTGGGGTTCACCCACGTGCTCCTGGCGATGTGCGCGATCTGGCTCCTGGCCAAGCCGGCACGTCACCTCCCACTCATGCTGATCGCGATCATCGGGCTGATCACCGCCTGGCAGGAAATGCCCATATTGGGCAACCACTGGCTCCTGGCGGCTTTCGTGGACCTTGCCTTGCTCCTCGCTGCGCTGGGCGGGATGCGGGGGTGGAGCATCGACCGGGACCGGCTCGCTGAGGCGTTCCTGCCGGCCGCTCGATGGTGCCTTGTCCTGTTTTACTTCTTTGCTGCTTTTTCGAAGCTGAACTCGGCGTTCTTTGATACCGCGGTCAGTTGCAGCACATATTACTTCGATGAGACCGCCAGGTCCTTGGGATTCAACACTCCGTTGGCGGTGGGCGCGGGAGGTCTGGCCCGTCTGCTTCCGCTCGTGACAACCGGTACCGAGCTGTCGATTCCAATTCTACTGCTCAACAGGCGTACACGAGTCTTCGGGGTTATGCTCGGCTTGGGTTTTCACAGCTTGATCGCCCTCGATCGCCTGCACCTGTTCGTCGATTTCTCGTCCGTCCTGGCGGCGATGTTCGTTTTGTTCTTACCTGCGGGGTTCGCGACGAGCTCCCTGGGATTTCTCGAGGGAAAAGGTCGTCAGCTTCTGGTCCTTTGGGCGACTGTTGGGGGCCTGGTCCTGATAGCCCAATGGATCGGACGTGGCGAGGTCGCCTATTTCCTGTTCAGTGAAGGGCGTCTGTTCATCTGGTACGTGTTCGACGCCACCGTCTTGCTTGGCGTAGTTATCTGGCTGGTCCGGCACCGGGGGCAGACCCTTGAGCGACCGTTCACCCTCCGGGGTAACGGACCGATCTGGCTCGCGGTGATCCCGGCGCTCGTGGTCTGCAACGGTCTGCTGCCCTACTTCGAGTTGCGCACCGCGTACGCCTTCAACATGTACTCGAATCTCGAGATGGTAGACGGGAAGAGCAATCACTTCATCGTCAGATCCTCATTGCCGCTCTGGGGTCGCCAGGCTGATCTGGTGAAGGTCGTCGCTTCCGACGATCCGGGTCTAAGCTTGTACGCTAGCTATAACTATTTGCTGCCGTGGGACTCGTTCAGGGCCTACCTCGCGAAACACTCCGCCGACGCGATCATTTATGACCGCGGGGGGAAACGTTACCTGATTGATCGGGCGGCTGACTATCCAGAGCTGGTTGCGTCACCGTCCCTGCTTGTCCAGAAGTTCCTCGCATTGCGGGCCGTCGACGGCAGCGACAAAGCCAGATGTCAGGACGTTTTCTTGCCGGCCCTGTAGCTATGCGGGTTCAGTGGGGTCGAGTAGATCGAGACGATGCCGGCGGCTCCTGTCGCCATCACCCTATTGGCCTATAACGTTCGGTAATCAGCCGGTTCTGGTATCAGATCATCTAGATTGTTAACCTTAACGGTGGTCAAATATGCCACTTATGGGCGATGACAAGCTCGATACATACCTATGCGTAGCCGTCCCCTGTGGGTCATCTGGTAGTCCCTTGGTCGACTGCCAGACGTCTGCAGTTCATCTTCGAGGCGCAGCGTCCCCAACGTGATATCCGTGTTTGCGAGAAGTGCGCGAGTGGTCATCCTCATCTGCGCCGCGTCGGCCGTCTTTTCGCCGGTCGTGCACAGGTCTGGCGCCGCGGTGCGACCTCCCGTGTGGAAACGGAATGTCACCGCGGCACATGGGTGTGTGACGGACGCGTGATGGTTGGGGTGATTAGGCACCGGACGGTGGCCGCGCTGCTGGCGATGATGCTGGCGACGACGGTGGTCGGCGGCCTGCTCAACTCCCCACCGGTCTCCGCCGCTGCCGCGGATCCAGCGCCGCCGGATTCGGCGGTCACGGTGTCCGGGCGGGGTGATTTCGCGAACCTGAAGGTGACGGTCAGCCAGACCAAGAACCTCATCAACCAGACCGTCAGGGTCTCCTGGACCGGCGGCACGCCGACGCCCAGCACCGGGTTCACGCTTAACTTTCTGCAGATCATGCAGTGCTGGGGCGATGACCCGGCAGGCCCGGACCGCACCCAATGCCAGTTTGGCGGGTTGACCGCGTTGGGTTCGGCCACCACAGTCGGCCCCTTTGTATTGTCACGGCAGATCGAGGACGGTGACCCAGAGGAGACACTCAAGCAACCGGCCGGCAGCTCAAGTCAGGTCTACGTGCCGTTCTGGGCGGTGGGAACGGATAAACCGACCGGTTCCGGCACGGGCAACACCAACGATTTCTTCGACTCCCAGGTCACCAACGAGATCCCCGTGGCCCGTACCCATGGTGATGGAACTGGTGAGGAGTTCTTCGAGGTCGAGACCGTACGCCAGGCCGCGGGTCTTGGCTGCGGTGAGCCGGTCGTTACCAGCGGGTCCACCACCGGGCGCAGTTGCTGGCTGGTGATCGTGCCGCGGGGCAACAAGGAAGTGAACGGTTCAATTCTCACCGGCGCCAACGGCCAAGCCTCTTACCTGGAGACCTCGCCGCTGAGCCAGTCCAACTGGGACCAACGGATCGTGGTCCCATTGGGGTTTCAGCCGGTTGGTCAAGCCTGCCCGATCGGGGCGCCGGAGCGGTCGCTGCTCGGCCACGAGCTGGCGATCGAGGCGGTCAGCTCGTGGCAGCCGGCGCTGTGCGCGGGCGGCGGCGCCCTGTTCAGCTATACCCAGCTGCCCGACGATGTAGCCCGCAGCCAGGCGCAGGATGCACGGTTGGCGCTGGTGACCAACCCAATCCCACCTGACCAGGTGCGGGCGGATCATCCGCTGGTCTACGCACCGGTGGGGCTGTCCGGACTGACTTTCGCCTTCAACATCGACCATCAAGTATTCGATAATAACGCTCCCGCTGCCGACTTAGCACTCAACGGTCAGCGGTTCACGTCCATGAAGCTCACCCCGCTGCTGGTGGCCAAGCTTCTCACCCAATCGTACCGTTACTCGCTGGTCCCTTATGAGGACGCGCTGAAGAACAACCCCATAGGTCTGCTGTCCGACCCCGAGTTCCTCGACCTCAATCCCGAATACAAAGGGTTCACCTCTGTAGAACAGTCGGTGCCGGACGCGCTGGTGCAGCTCAACGGAGGCGACGTCACCTCGCTGCTGTGGAGCTGGGTGATTGCCGACCCGGACGCCCGGGCGTTCCTCGCCGGCAACCCAGACAAGTTCGGAATGGTTGTCAACCCCAGCAACAAGAACCTCCCACTGCCTACATCCACCTTTCCCCGAAACGACCAGGGCTGCACGACCAGTAAAGACGACTCCGGCAACCCGGCCACGACCTGCAACCTAGACGTTCACCCCTACGCCAACGACATGCATGACGCCGCCCGGTCAGCCAGCCGTGGCGACTCGCTGGCCCGGCAGAACACGTTCGACACCACCCTCCACCAACAGGTCTCGACGAAGATTGCCCGGCAGTTCATTGGGTTTCAGGGGCTGCTCGCGGTGGTGGACGCGGCGACTGCCGCCCGGTACGACCTGCCGACCGCGCAGCTGCTCAACGCCGCCGGGAACTACGTCGCCCCCACCCCCGAGAGCCTGCTGGCCGGTGAGGCCGCCATGAAGCCCAGTGCGGTGGCCGGGGTACTGGCCTCCGCCCCCCGAGCCAGCGACCCGGCGGCCTACCCGCTGACCGCGTTGAGCTACGCGGTGACCGCACCCGCCACGCTGGACGCAGCGGCCGGCAAAGACTACGCGGCATTCCTGCGCTACGCCGCTGGCCCCGGCCAGCAGCAGGGGCTCGACCCCGGCCAGCTCCCCCTCGGCATGGTGCCCCTGCCCGATCCGCTCAAGGCCCAGACCATCGCCGCGGCCACCACCATCGAGACACAGACCAGCAAGAGTCCCACCAGTCCAACGGGGCCGCCGCCGATCACCGGAATCACCGGAACCACCGGAACCAACCAGGCCCTGATCGGCGGCACCAACACACCCGCAGGCACCAACGGCACCGCGACGAACCCGGGCGGCGGCCGGCCTGCGGCGACGCTCCCGGGTGCCGTCGCGCCGGCCAGTGGCCCACCAACCCAGGTACCCAGCCTCGCCCAGCAACCGGTTGTCAGAGGGCGGCGGACACCGTCGCTGCCCGCGCCCGCGGTGGGCGCGTTGCTCCTGGTGATCCTCATTGCTGGCGCCCTGGCGGCGACGTCCTCCCCGGTCATACAGCTATTCGGCGGCGGGCGACTACGCCACCGACGAAAGGAGGTGACGCCGACCGAGCAGTGACCAGGGGTCTCCAGCTCCCGGCCACCGCCCGGCCAACTTTCTTCGTGCAAGACAGCTAGTGAACGGCGTGGTTGGCAAGCCACTGGTTCGCCCGTCACTGGCCCGTGCGCGGACAGCAGTCCGTGCACCCCTGCGCTCCAAAGGATAGCGACACATGCGAAAAAGAAGACTGCTCGTGGCCGCCGGCGCCAGCGTGGCGACCGTTGCTCTCACCATGGGCACGGCGATGGCCGACCCCCTCCCGCCGCCTCCTCCCTACCCACCGGTGTCCATCGTCGGCGCACAGACGACCCAAGAGCTGTTCAACACCATGTGCAATAACAACACCAGTTTCAGGAACCCCGCGGGCAGTACCAACCCCAACACCAGGCTCTGCCAGTCATGGGGCGTGGACCCGCAGCCAAGCAGCATCGTCACCAGGGACCCGGTAGCCCACCCCGAATGCAGCCCTCACAACCCCGGCCCGCCCGCCCTACCCGACGGCATCCTCCGACCGAAGCAAGGCGGTGACGGTACAGACAGGTTGATCCAGTTTCCCACGTGTGTGGATGTGGCCCGGGTGGTGACCAACGATTCGGCCACGCGCCCCGCTGGCCTGACCTACATTCCGATGGCCACCGACGCCCTCACCTACGCGATCCGTGGCGACAACAGCATTGTTCCCCCGGACCTGAGTGACTCGGATCTGCACGAAATCTACACGTGCAATCCCGCGTATGTTTTCGATAAGGTCACCGGTCACAACCCGAATGGCTTCCAGCCGTTGCTCGGGTCGTTCGGCGCCGGAAACCGGACTCAGCTCTTCAAGCTGCTCCACATTACAGACGCGGCGAATTACACCGACCCCGGCCAACCGGGGGAGTGCATCACAGATAAGGACGCTAACGGGGTCGGGCTGCTGGCCAACGACGGGCGCGTGCTCACAAACAAGGCGCAGCTGATCACCTACTCGGCCGCGCCGTGGCTTGCCCAGGTCTTCAAGGCGGCACCCGACATCCACGGTGCTTCCATTCTCGGATCGATCAACGGGATCAGTCCGGCAATTCTGAATGATGGGTCATTCGGTGCGCGGACTGTCTTCAACGTCGTGCGAACCTCCGATACCGCCTCGGGCAATGTCCATGACCTGTTCGTCGGATCGGGGTCTAAGGTCTGCTCCGATAGTGCGGATATCAAGCGCGCCGGCTTCAACACGCTTCCGGGAACAACCCCTGCGACGACTTGCGGTAACACGAGCATCGTGAGCGGTAATTAATCCCCCTATTGTCAGTGAGAGTGAGTCGTATCGTGCATAAGAGAAGATTGTTGACACGGTTGGTGTCGGGGGCTGCGGTGGTCGCTGTCACGGCCGGGTCGGCGTTGCTGGTGAGCAGTGGGGTGGCCAGCGCCAATCCACCGGCGGGCACGTTGGGTTTCAGTACTGTCGCTCCGGATCCCGGCACCAACCTCAGCCCGATGTCCTCTACGACGTCGGCTGGCTGCCCGACGACGTCGACCAAGGCGGACCTGCAGGTCGTCGGGCCGATCGGGGTGGATCCGGCGCAGCAGGTGTTCCCAGCCAGTAATCCGTACACGGCCGTCACCATCACCGACACCCAGTTCTCCAGCGCTGGTCCGTTTACTCAGCAGTGGAGGGCGACATTCCAGGACGCTGTGGCCGAACGACGTGGGCAAGGAGCGCCAGTTCCCACTGGTGAGTACGACTTCACCACGACCTGCCTCGATCGCCTTGGTTTCAATACCTTCGGCACCTTCGTCGGCGGCCTGAACTTCGACACTCCGACGCACTACACCGGCCTACCCGGCGCGTCGCCGACGCCGACCGCGACGCCGACGGCAACACCGACCGCGACGCCGACGGCAACACCGACCGCGACGCCGACGGCAACGCCTACGGCAACACCTACGGCAACACCTACGGCAACACCGACCGCGACGCCGACGGCAACGCCGACGGCAACGCCTACGGCAACACCAACGGCAACACCTACGGCAACACCTACGGCAACACCAACGGCAACACCGACCGCGACGCCTACGGCAACACCGACCGCGACGCCTACGCCCCCACCTGGGGCGATCGCCACGCATACCACGCTGGCGGTGATCCAGGTTCCGCTGCCGTTCGGGTTGGGAGGTTTCGCGATCCCCCTCTCGAACGTCGGGCCCGGCAACCCGACTGGAACCGTGCAGTTCAAGGACGGGACCCACAACCTCGACGCCCCGGTGCCGGTGTTCGGCGGCGTCGCCGTCGGTCCCTTCTTGGCCCTTCCGGCTGGTCACCACTCGGTGACTGCGGTGTTCACCCCGACTAACCCGGCTAAGTTCCAGCCGTCGACGTCGAACATCGTGAACTTCACCTTCTAGCGGTTGTTGTCGCCCTGGGTGATACGTCACCCAGGGCGACAACTCAGCCAATCCATCCTCGGCGGACAAAACCTCTGATCTGTCATCTGAGAACTACCCGTGAGCGGGGATCGGTGGCTTTCTCACCGGTTCCCGCTCACGGCTGGCAAGGGGATTCCATGAACCGACTGTCCCGCGTTGCGTTCGTGGTCACGGTGGCGCTGGGGGTACTGGCACCCGTGGTCCCGGCATCCGCGTTGGCCGCGCCGATCGGTGGAATCATCATCATCTCGGGTACCGGCACTAATCTGGATCCGCTCCGGTTGCGCACGTCAAGTGGGTGCCCGGCGCAGGCCACCGCGTACTACGCCACGATGCACGGCCACGGTTTCCCCCCCGACGGTCAGATCATTACGTCCAGCACCGAAGCCGGCCTATCCCGCAGCATCGGGTTCGACGTGTATCCCGCGCTGGTCATGCGGGACTACGCGGACGAAAATCACACCACTCTGGTCGGTCGATATGACATCTCTGTGTACTGCATAGACCGTCTTACTCAGCAAAGCTATGGGGAGTTCGCCGGGTCGCTGGAATTCACCGGCCCTACGAGCTACCAAGCGATCGGAGCGGCGAAGCCGGTCGGGCCGCCGCCCCCGCCACTGCCAATGGTTGGTGACGGGCCCCCGCTGGCCCCCGGACTCATCGGCCCTGCGCCAGGTGCCGACTCCCGAAGCCCTTCGACGGGCGGGCGGCTTGCCTCCCAGCGCACCGACGTGACCGTCCAGGGCGTTCCGTGGCCGGTTCTCGTGCTGGTCGGCGCCGTGATCGGCGGGCTGGTCGCCGCGGCGGTGGCGTTACAGATCGGGAAACGGCGCTCATCGTGACCATTCGAAAGCAGGCCAAAGCGATTGCCGGCCTGCGCGGACGCGCAGAAAGACCCCATTTCTCAGTGAGAGTGAGTCGTATCGTGCATAAGAGAAGATTGTTGACACGGTTGGTGTCGGGGGCTGCGGTGGTCGCTGTCACGGCCGGGTCGGCGTTGCTGGTGAGCAGTGGGGTGG
>DATAWX010000131.1:0-29281 GCA_036266995.1 Pseudonocardiaceae bacterium
CTGGTCTGGTCACCGACACCAGCTGCTTTCGCCGCGCTGACCCGGGTACCCATGCGATCGCTGCCCGGCTGCTGGCCACGGGCGTTGATCCCGATGCCACCACCCGGGAACTGCTGGACACCCATCCTTTCGGGTGGCTGGCCATGCTGGGAGCGGTGCTCGGGCGCGCCCGACTGGAGCGCGCATCGGCACAGGGCCTGGGCTTGGTGCACACGACGGTGCGGTTGTCCGACACAGCGGGGCTGCGCCGAGAGGAAGTCGAAAGCGTGGTGGATCTCGTGCGGACCACCTCAGAGGCGGAGGTCGCCGCGGTGCTCAAGGAGGCCGGCGCGGATCGGTGGGAGGTATCGCTGCGGGCCAAGCAGTGCCTGGATGTCTCAGCCGCCGCGGCTGAGCTCGGCGGTGGCGGCCACCGCCTCGCGGCCGGTTTCACCGCCAGCGGCGCCCCCGAGGACGTCCTGGATACGCTGCGCTTCGCCCTGGACCGCGCATCCCTGGCCTGACCACGTGCGCACACCGCACCTCGCTAAGACCGCTACCGCCTCGAAACCGTGGGAGACTTTCATGGGTATCGCTCCGGAATTTCCGGTGACCGCAACGCGCTATGAGTCGGTGCTGTCAGCTGTCATCGAACGATCGATCGGCCCGCAAGCCGCCGAGATCGACCGTAGCGGGGCCTTTCCGGGCGACGGCGTCCAAGCGCTCGGGGACGCTGGACTGCTCGGCCTGCTCAGCGCGCCCAACGTCGGGGGTGGTGGTGAGTCACTCGCCGCGGCCGCACAGGTCATCGAGGCCGTGGGGGGCAGGTGCGCATCGACAGCCACAGTGATGCTGATGCACTACGCGGCCGTCGCCGTCATCGAGGCCCACGGGCCGCAGGACATCCGTCGCCTGATCGCTCGCGGTGATCATCTGAGCAGTTTGGCGTTCTCCGAGGTTGGCTCGCGCAGCCACTTCTGGGCGCCGGTAAGCACGGCCACAAGCGGCGCAAAAGACGCAGAGGACACGGAGGACTCGGAGGACTCGGTCCAACTTGACGCCCGCAAGAGCTGGGTGACCTCGGCCGGCCACGCGGACAGCTACGTCTGGTCGAGTCGGCCGCTGGCCTCAGATGGGGCCATGACCCTGTGGCTGGTACCTGGCAAGGCGGCCGGGTTACGCGTGGCAGCCAAGTTCGACGGGCTGGGCTTGCGCGGCAACGCCTCCAGCCCGGTGTCGGCGGCGGGTGTGATAGTGCCAGCGGGGGCCCGGCTCGGGGATGACGGAGCGGGGTTGGACATCGCAATGGCCACCGCGTTGCCCACCTTCCTGGTACTCAACGCGGCGTTGTCACTGGGCGTCATGGAGGCGCTGGTGACCGAAGCCGGCGCGCATCTCGCCCGCAGCCGGCTGCAGCACCTCGACCAGACCCTGGCCGAGCAGCCGGTCTCCCGGGCGGCACTGGCCCGGCTGCGTATCCGGACCGACGGTGTCCGAGCGTTCCTGCGGGACACCCTGGCGGCGTTGAGTACCGGGCGCGACGATGCGACCCTCCGGGTGCTGGAGGTCAAGGCGGTCGCTGCGGAGGCGGCAGCCGAGGTCGCCGACGGGGCGCTGCGGTTGTGCGGCGGCGCCGCATTTCGCAAGGAACTCGGCATCGAAAGGTTGTTCCGCGACGCGCTCGCGGCCCGGGTGATGGCGCCCACCACCGAGGCATTGTACGACTTCGTCGGCCGGACCTGCCTGGGGCTGCCGCTGTTCGACCCACCACGTGCCTGACAACCCGGTGACTTCCGCGCTGGCGCCCGGCGGGCTGCTGGTAGTGGACAAGCCGACCGGGATGACCTCGCATGACGTCGTCGCCCGGCTGCGCACGACGCTGGGCACTCGCCGGATCGGGCACGCCGGCACGCTGGATCCGATGGCCACCGGCGTGCTCGTCTGCGGCGTGCAGCGCGCCACCAAGCTGCTCGGGCATCTCCCGTTGGAACCCAAGGTATACCGCGCCACGATGCGTCTGGGCGTGTCCACCAGCACCGACGATGCGCAAGGCGAGCGCATCTACGGCGCCGACGCCGCCTCGGTCGCTGAGCAGGACATCCTCGCGGGTCTCGGGGATCTGCGCGGCGAGATCGAGCAGGTTCCCAGCACGGTGAGCGCGGTTAAGGTTGATGGCAAGCGGGCCTATGCGCTGGCTCGGGCCGGTGAGCCGGTGCTGTTGCCCGCCCGCCCGGTGACCGTGTCCCGGTTCGAGCTCCTCGCCCTGCGCCGTGGCGACGCTGTGACCGACCTCGACGTACTGGTGGAGTGCAGCGGTGGCACCTACGTCCGGGCGCTGGCCAGGGACCTCGGGGCCGCGTTGGGTGTCGGGGGACACCTCACCGCACTGCGCCGCACCCAGGTGGGCCGATACGGCCTGGACGTCGCCCGCACGCTGGAGGAGCTGGCGGCCCGGCCGCGGTTGTGGGCGGAACTCGACGAAGTGGTGGCTGCCGCTTTCAGTCACCGCAGCGTGGACTCGAAGCAGGCTTGGGTAGTGGCTCACGGTGGATCGTTGCCGGCGGTCGGGTTGATCGGAACGTACGCCGCGATCGACCTACACGGCAGGGCCCTCGCGCTGCTCACCGAGCGCGACGGGCAGGCTCGGCCGGTCCTGGTGCTGCGCCCCGCGGGCGACTGAGTTCGGTTGCGTCGGCCCGTTAACCTCAGTGCTTGTGCAGCGCTGGCGTGGAATAGAGGCCATCCCGAATGGATGGGGCCGCAGCGTGGTCACCATCGGAGTGTTCGACGGGATGCACCGCGGTCACGTCCAGATGGTGGGCCACGCGGTGCAGCGGGCCCGCGAGATGGGCGTTCCCAGCGTGTTGATGACCTTTGACCCGCACCCGTCGGAGGTGGTCCGGCCCGGCAGCCACCCAGCACAGCTGACGACTCTTCGCCGCCGCGCTGAGCTGGTCGAACAGCTCGGGGTCGAGGTGTTCTTCGTGCTTCCGTTCACCGTCGAACTGTCCCGGGTGCCAGCCGACGAGTTCGTCCACACGGTGCTCGTCGAGCGTCTGCACGTGGCAGAGGTCGTGGTGGGTGAGAACTTCACGTTCGGCCATAAAGCGGCCGGTGATATCGAGCTGCTGAGGTCCCTGGGCCGGCGGTTCGGTTTCACCGCCGAAGGCGTGGGGTTGCTGTCCCAGGGCGAGCTGACCTTCTCGTCGACCTACATCCGCTCATGCATCGACGCCGGTGACGTCGCCGCGGCGGGAACTGCCTTGGGCCGCCCGCATCGGGTGGAGGGCATCGTGGTCCGCGGCGACCAGCGTGGCCGTAGCCTCGGTTACCCGACGGCGAACCTGTCAACCCCACGGCACGCCGCGATCCCCGCCGACGGTGTGTACGCGTGCCGTTTCGTGCACCGCCGCCGGGAGCTGGGGGCGGCGGTCTCGATCGGCACGAACCCGACCTTCTCCGGGCGCGAACGTCGAGTGGAGGCATACGTGCTGGATCTGCAGGAAGACTTCTACGGCGAGCGGGTGGCGCTGGACTTCGTCGAGCGACTGCGCGGCATGTGCCGCTTCGACACCCCGGAAGAGCTTGTCGCCCAGATCGACGATGACGTGGTGCGCACGCGAAAGGTGCTCGACCGGGCCGGCTGAGAACTCTGGGGTCGCCTCTGCGGCACTGGCAGGATGCGAGTAGGGGCACGGAAGGGGAGGCCGGTGGATGAGCAGCGTGCTGTCGCGCGCAACGTTGCCCTGCAACGGGAGTGGTATGGCGAACCCCTGGGCGATCGAGTGCGGCGGCTCGTGGTCGCCTTCGCCGTGTCCCAGGCGCAGTTGGCCGAGGTCCTCGGGTTGAGTGCGCCGATGCTCAGCCAGCTGATGAGCGGGCGTCGCGCGAAGATCGGAAATCCCGCGGTACTGGCCCGGATGGTGATGTTGGAGCGCCGAGTGCTCACCCCCGAGGTTGCCTCCGGTGATCCCAGTGCGATCCGGGCTGCGCTGGAACAGGTACGGGACTCCCGGCCTACCGTCGGCCGGCCTACCGTCAGCCGGTCGGCCGGCGGTGGGTCGACCAGCGGTGGGTCGGCCGACGGCGGGGAGACGCTCCCGGTAGAGAGGTACGGTGACGAGGTGCTCGTCCCGGCGCTGCGTGCGGTGGCTGATCCGGCCGAGCTGGACGCCGCGGCTCGCCTGCTCCAGGAACCGTTCCCGTCGCTCGCCGCGTTGCTTCGGCGCGCCGCCGGCCCCAGCCAGGACATCGACGCCGAGAGGTGAGCTGGTAGCCTGCCCAGAGGTTCCGGCTGCGGTCCGTGGCGGTCGGCTCTGTGACCATTCCACGCGTACATTCGCGACCCGCACGGTACAAGATGACAGGAGAAGATTCAGTGGCGCTGTCCACCGCACAGAAGAGTGAGATCCTGGCCGAATACGGGCTGCGTGGGGGGGACACCGGGTCCCCTGAGGCGCAGGTGGCCTTGCTGACCAAGCGCATCATGGACCTTACCGAGCACCTCAAACAGCATAAGCACGACCATCACTCTCGGCGCGGCCTGCTCCTCATGGTCGGTCGCCGCCGCAACTTGCTGAACTACCTCGCCAAGGTCGACATCGCGCGCTACCGATCTTTGATCGAGCGCCTCGGCCTGCGCCGCTAACCCACAATCACACATCGCCATTCGAGTCGCTCGTCACCGTCGTCGGGACCGTTGTCGCCCGGTCCTCGGTAGTGGCTCCCGGGAGCACGTCACGTGCTGCGGGGGCTTCGATCGAAGACCGGCCTTCCGTCCTCGTTCTCGCCCCGATGGTTCCACCAGCGGTTCGTGTCGCGAGGAGGAGAAGAATTGACCGACTCCACTACCACCGCTACCCAGACCGTTCACGAAACGATCGCCGTACTGGACAACGGCGCCTTCGGTACCCGCACTGTGCGATTCGAGACCGGTCGGCTGGCCCGGCAGGCCGCTGGATCCGTCGTCGCCCACCTCGATGACGAGACGATGCTGCTGTCCGCCACCACAGCCTCCAAACACCCCAAGGACCAGTTCGATTTCTTCCCGCTGACCGTTGACGTCGAGGAGCGGATGTACGCCGCCGGGCGCATCCCGGGCTCCTTCTTCCGCCGTGAAGGCCGTCCGTCCACCGACGCGATCCTCACCTGCCGGCTGATCGACCGCCCGCTGCGGCCTTGTTTTGTCGACGGCCTGCGCAACGAGGTCCAGGTCGTCGTCACGGTGCTCAGCCTCAACCCCGCTGACCCCTATGACGTGCTCGCGATCAATGCGGCCTCGGCATCCACTCAACTGTCCGGGCTGCCGTTCTCCGGCCCGATCGGCGCTACCCGGGTAGCCCTGGTCAGCGACGACGACGGAGGCAACCAGTGGGTAGCCTTCCCGACGCATGAACAGATCGGCCGGTCGGTGTTCGACATGGTCGTCGCCGGTCGGGTCGTCGGCGACGGTCCCACCAGTGATGTGGCGATCATGATGGTCGAGGCCGAGGCCACCGAGGCCACCATCGAGCTGATCGCCGGCGGCGCCCAGGCCCCCACCGAGGAGGTGGTGGCCGCCGGGCTGGAGGCCGCCAAGCCCTTCATCCGCATTCTGTGCCAGGCCCAGCAGGAACTGGCCGCCGCAGCTGGCAGCTCGGAGCTGGAGTTTCCCACCTTCCCCGCGTACCAGCCCGATGCCTTGGAGGCCGTCCGCGAGGTAGTAGCCGACGAGCTGGCGCAGGCGCTGGTCATCGCGGCCAAGCAAGAGCGGGAGAGCCGGCTCGATGAGCTCAAGGCCGACGCTCTGGAGCGGCTGGGAGAGCGCTTCGCGGGCCGGGAGAAGGAGATCGGCGCCGCGTTCCGAGCCCTGACCAAGGCCGCGGTACGCCAGCGCATCCTGCGCGACAAGGTACGCATCGACGGCCGCGGTATCACCGATATCCGACCACTGTCGGCTGAGGTCGAAATAATCCCCCGGGCACACGGATCGGCGTTGTTCGAACGTGGCGAGACCCAGATCCTCGGCGTCACCACGCTGAACATGCTGCGCATGGAGCAGCAGATCGACTCGTTGGGCCCGGAGACCACCAAGCGTTACCTGCACCACTACAACTTCCCGCCATACTCCACTGGCGAGACCGGTCGGGTGGGCTCACCCAAGCGGCGCGAGATCGGTCACGGTGCGCTGGCTGAGCGGGCGCTGGTCCCGGTGCTGCCCAGCCGCGCGGAGTTCCCCTACGCGATTCGCCAGGTCTCCGAGGCGCTGAGCTCCAACGGGTCCACCTCGATGGGCTCGGTGTGCGCGTCGACGATGTCCCTGTTCAACGCGGGGGTTCCGCTCAAGGCTCCGGTGGCTGGTATCGCGATGGGTCTGGTGTCGGGTGAAGTCGATGGCCAGGCAGCATTCGTCGCGCTCACCGACATCCTGGGTGCTGAGGATGCCTTTGGCGACATGGACTTCAAAGTCGCCGGCACCAGTGCGTTCGTCACCGCATTGCAGCTGGACACGAAGCTGGTCGGGATCCCGTCGGACGTGCTGGCCGGGGCGCTGTCCCAGGCTCGGGACGCCCGGCTGACCATCCTTGAGGTGATGGCCGAAGCCATCGATGGTCCGGACGAGATGAGCCCGTTCGCTCCGCGGGTGACCGCGATCAAGATTCCGGTCGACAAGATCGGCGAGGTGATCGGCCCGAAGGGCAAGATGATCAACTCGATCACCGAGGAGACCGGCGCGGACATCTCCATCGAGGACGACGGCACGATCTACGTCGGCGCCAGCGACGGCCCTTCCGCGGAGGCCGCCATCGACCGGATCAACGCGATCGCCAACCCGCAGCTGCCCAAGGTCGGGGAGCGGTTCCTGGGGACCGTGGTGAAGACCGCGGCGTTCGGCGCATTCGTCTCGCTGGTACCCGGCAAGGATGGGCTGGTGCACATCTCCAAGCTGGGTAACGGCAAGCGCATCGGCAAGGTCGAGGACGTGGTGAAGGTCGGCGACAAGCTGCGGGTGGAGGTAGCGGACATCGACAACCGCGGCAAGATCAGCCTGGTACCGGTGGGCGAAAACGATGCTGTCGACACCGCCGGCTCAGGTGCCGGACCGGCCACGGACACCGCTGAGGTTCCGGCCGGCACGTGATCCCGCGGCAGCATCCCCAGGGAGGAATATCTCCGGGCGCGGAGCTCCAGCGCAGTGTGTTGCCCGCAGGGTTGCGGGTGGTGACCCAGCAACTGGCTGGGTCCCGCTCGGCTGCCGTGGGGATGTGGGTGGCGGTGGGTTCGCGAGACGAGCCCACCGCGGTGGCCGGCGCGGCGCACTACCTGGAGCACCTGCTGTTCAAGGGCACCGCGCGACGCTCCGCGGCGGCGATCGCCGAGGAGATCGACGCGGTGGGCGGTGAGCTCAACGCGTTCACGACCAGGGACTGCACCTGCTACCACGCCCAGGTGCTCGACTCCGACCTTGAGCTCGCCGTCGATCTGGTGTGCGACGTGCTGGGAGACGCGCTGATCGAGCCGGCCGACGTGGAGACCGAGCGCGGCGTGGTGCTCGAGGAGATCGCGATGCGCGACGACGACCCGGAGGATCTGCTGCACGACGAGTTCTGCGCCGCGTTGTTCGGGTCGCACCCGCTGAGCCGCCCGGTGCTGGGCACGGAGGAGTCGGTCCGCGGGATGAGCCGCGAGGCGTTGCACCGCTTCTACCGGCAGCGCTACACGCCACAACGGATGGTTCTGACTGCAGCCGGCAATGTCACGCACAGTGCGGTGCTGGCTGCGGTGTCCCGGAGTTTCGGCCACCATCTGACCGGTTGCGCACAACCCGTGCGCCCCCGTCGCGGCCGGGCTCAGGTCACCGGCGGGCGCGCGCTGGCGTTATGTCCCGACTCGTCCGAACAGGCCCATCTCATGCTGGGCGTCCCGGCGATGGACCGCCATGACGACCGGCGCCACGCGCTCGGCGTGCTCAACGCCGCGCTGGGCGGTGGGATGAGCTCGCGGTTGTTCCAGCAGGTTCGCGAGCAGCGCGGGCTGGCTTATGCGGTCTACTCCGCGCTGGACTGTTACGCCGACATCGGCAGCCTGTCGATCTACGCCGGCTGCTCCCCGGGCCGGCTGGGTGAGGTGGCGGTGGTAATCGGTGACGTGCTGGCCGATCTAGCCCGGGACGGCTTGTCCGATGCCGAGCTGGCCCGAGGCAAAGGGCAGCTGCGGGGTGGGCTGGTGCTGGGTCTGGAGGACTCGCCTTCGTGGATGAGCCGGATCGGCACGGCGGAACTCAACCACGGTGAGCACCACACCGTCGAACACGAGCTACGGCAGATCGACAGGGTGACCGTCGGGCAGGTCGGCGAGCTCGCCCGCGAGCTGCTACGTCAACCGATCACCGCCGCCGTGGTGGGCCCATACCCCGATGCGGATGATCTGCCCGACGAGATAGCGGAGTTGATCGCATGAGCCCCGCGGAGCAGCTGCCCGGTGCGGGGAACCGCTCCGGGGACAACCCTATCCGGGTCGGGGTGCTCGGGGCGCGCGGACGGGTAGGGACCGAGGTGTGCAAGGCGGTGGACGCCGCTGAGGATATGGAACTCGTCGCGATGGTCGACGCGGGTGACTGGATGTTCAACGTCGCTGACGCGGGCGCAGAGGTCGTCGTCGATTTCACTCACCCCGACGTGGTGATGGATAACGTGCGTTTCTGCGTAGACCAGTCCATTCACGCCGTCGTGGGCACCACTGGATTCACCGAGGCCCGGGTGAAGCAGGTGCGCGAATGGCTCGCGCCCAAGCCCGATCTCGGAGTGCTGATCGCCCCCAACTTCGCGATCGGGGCGATCCTGTCGATGCGTTTTGCTGCGATGGCCGCCCGATTCTATGAATCGGTGGAGATCGTGGAGCTGCACCATCCACGTAAGGCCGACGCACCGTCGGGCACCGCGGCCCGCACTGCGGCACTCATCGCGGCGGCGCGCGCGCAGGCTGGAATGGGCTCGTCCCCGGATGCCACCACCCGTCTCCTACCGGGGGCCCGGGGTGGCGACGTCGACGGGGTTCGAGTCCATGCGGTGCGTTTGACCGGGCTCGTCGCGCACCAGGAAGTGCTGTTCGGTACCGAGGGTGAGACGTTGACGATCCGCCACGACACCCTCGACCGTTCCTCTTTCATGCCCGGCGTCCTGCTAGCCGTCCGCTCAGTACTCAACCACCCAGGCCTGACCGTAGGCCTAGAACCCTTACTCGATCTCTAGCGCGCGCGCCCCGCCCCGATCGCCATTCGGAGCCGAATGGCGCTTTCCACGGCATGGGAACCGCTATTCGGCTCCGAATGACGATCGCGGGCAACGGTTAGGTGAGAGTGAGGTCTAGGGGGCCGGTTAGACGGACCTCGCGTAAGGCTCGGCCGGCGGCGTCGAGGGTGCGGATGGTGCCGTCGGGGTTCCAGCCGGCGCGCCGGTAAAAGCTCAGCGAGGCCGGGTCCTCGGCGGGCACCCAGGCGATTCCCCGAGTAGCTCCGGCGTCGCGTAGCGCTACCGCGGCGGCAGCGAGCAATCGGCCGCCGTGGCCTCGGCGTCCCCACCTCGGTTCTACCAGCAGGGTGCTCACCAGAACGGTCCGTGCCGCGTCAGGGGGCATCGTACCGTCGGCGGCGGCCACGTCGTCCTCGGGCGCCGGACCGGCCACCACGAACCCGACTGGATCGTCACCTTCGGTGGCGAGCAACACCGTGGCCCCACCCTCGATGGCGTCAGCCCAGGCTTTTCGCAGGTGCGGTGCATCCAGCCCGTCGAGGACGCCGGGCGGCAACAGCTCGGAGAAGGCAGCGCGCCAGGTGGCGGCATGCAGCGTGGCCAGGGTGGGAACGTCCTCAGGTGTCGCGGCGCGCACCCGAGCAACTGCCATGCCACTCACGGTAGGCGGTAGCCGGAATGTGGGGATACCGGGGCGCTGGCGCGGAAACTGTCGGAGCCTGATGGCAGCATCGGTGACCGTGGAGATCCTGGGACAAGACAGTGCCCGGCGCACTGCGCTGGCCGCGCAAGGTTTCGCCGACTCGCATCCTACCGGGGCGGTGACTCGGCGGCATCTGATGCGGGTGCTGGGTCGGATCCGGCTGCTGCAGTTGGACTCGGTCACCGTGCTGGCCCGGGCGCACTACCTACCGATGTTCAGCCGGCTGGGTCCATACCCGAGGGAACTGCTCGACGACGCCGCTTGGGCGTACCCGGTGCGCCATCCTCGGCTGCTGGTGGAGTGTTGGGCGCACGAGGCGAGCCTGGTCCCGGTGCACGACTGGCCGTTGCTGCACTCGGGGGCGAAGAACCCAGGCTGGTGGCGACGGTATGGCGAACTGGCGGCGCGGGCCCCAGATCTGGTCTCTGCAGTGCTGGACGCGGTCAAAGACCACGGTCCGGTCAGCGCGGGCACCTTGGAGCGGCGATTGGGCGGTGGGGTTCGTGCGTCGCCTGGATCGTGGTGGAATCGGACCGACACGAAACGGATCTGTGAGTGGCTCTTCGGCAGGGGCGATCTCGTCGCCGGCACGCGGCGCGGATTCGAGCGGCTCTATGACCTGCCGGAGCGGGTACTGCCGACGGAGGTGCTCGCCCGCCGGGTCGACGCAGAGCACGGCGCTCGTGAGCTGATCGCGCGGGCTGGTGCCGCGCTGGGCGTGGCCACCGAAGCTGACTTGCGGGACTACTACCGGTTACGTCCGGAGCGCAGCCGCGAGGCGGTCATGCAGTTGGTGGAGGCCGGAGAGCTGCAACCGGTCATGGTCCGGGGCTGGCGGGCACGGGCCTACCGGCACAGCAACGCTCGCACGCCGCGCCGGATCAGCGGCGCCGCGCTACTGTGCCCGTTCGATCCGCTGATCTGGGACCGGGCACGCACTGAGCGACTCTTCGGCTTCCGCTACCGGATCGAGATCTATGTCCCAGAACAACGGCGTAGCCACGGCTACTACGTGTTCCCATTCCTGCTGGACGGGGAGCTGGTCGCCCGGGTCGACCTCAAGGCCGACCGTTCCGCGGGCCTGCTGCGGGTGCCGGGCGCCTTCGCCGAGCCCGGAGTCAACATCTCGCGGGTGGTCACCCAGCTCGCGACGGTGCTGCGTGAGATGGCCGAATGGCTGGAGCTGGACGGGATAGCCATCGGACCGCGTGGCGATCTGGTCGCGGCCCTCGGTGCCGCGACCAGTCGTGACGCCGGCCGGCCGGTCAGGATGGTGCCGCGGTGACCAGGGCATCGCCCGAACCGGTACGGGCCCGCACCCGCAGTACGACGTCGCCCTCGGCGGGCGGGCCGCCGACCGGCAGGTCGCTGCGTGCGCGTCCGGACCCGGAGCTGACGTCCAGCTCGGCAAGCACACCGGGGTGGATCCCGACTCGCAGCTGTCCGGAACCGGTGGTGAGCTCGAGTCCACCGGCGCTGGCGTCGACCACCGTGAGGTCACCGCTGCCGGTGCGCGCGCTGACGTCGTGCGCGACGGCGCCCAGCCGGACGTCGCCGGAGGATGTGTGCACGGTGCCGCTGCCGCGCGTGCCCTCAACGCTGATCACGTCGACCTCCCCGGACCCGGTCCGCACCTGCAGCTGGCCCAGAACGGTTCCCAACCGCACATCGCCCGAGCCGGTGCGGACTTCGGCCGCTCCGGTGCAGCGCTGCGCCCGGACCTGCCCGGAGCCTGTGGCGACGTCGAGGGCGGCGGACACTCCAGTAACGGCGACGTCCGCGGAGCCGCTTCGAGCGTTGATCGACGAGCCCGCCGGCGCGCTCACCTCGATCATCAGCGGTACCGTGCGCAGCGGAGCCTCTCGCGGAGTGCGTACGGTGAGTCGCCGCCCGGTGAAGTCGATCACTGTGCGCCGCACCGCCTCGGCTGCCAGCGCGCCCGGTGGGGTGGCACCAGTCTGCTCGCCCAGCCAGTTCAGCAGGCCGCCTATCCCTACATTCCACGCCGGCTGGCTGGTCGGGTCGGGGCGGATCTGCACGGTCACCCCGGGGTCCGCAGTGTCTTCTTCCGGGCCTTCTTTCGGGCCTTCTTCCAGTGTGATGTCCAGCCGTCCGCTATCGAGCTCAACCGAGATGTCGATTGGTTCCTGGCATTCGAAGTTCTGCTGCCGAACCATCGATGCGTCAGTGTCATCGTGTTCCACGAGTACTCCTCAACGAGATTGGCCAACCTGGGCAGCTGCTCAGCCTTGGACCCAGCCTTGGATCCGATTGCGGTTACGGCGATCGCCAGGGCCCCGGCGCGGCTCGTTCCACGGCTCGCCACGCAGTGCGCCAGCAACGGCTTGGGAGACCCAGGTGTTCAGCGACACTCCCTGCTCGGCGGCAGCACGCTCAGCCTGGCCCTTGAGCTGGTCGAACATTCGCAGGGTCATCCGTCGGATGTCACCGCTGGCGTCGCCGAAGGGGGCTGCGCCGGGCTCGGCGGGCGGTGGTGGCGAACCGTCCGCCCGCGGGTCGGTGGTGCTTGATCCGGTGTCGGATGGAGCGCTCACCGCGATCCGCACGTCACGGCCGTCCAGGCGCACCTCCACCACCCGGTCGTCCAGCGCCGCGGTGACCTCCGCAGCGAGGTCGGACAGCGCATTCATGATGGCCAAGCGGGCCGCGGGGCCCAGCGCAGCGCTCAGTGCGGCTGCGGTGTGGCGGGTCTGTTCGTCGCCCGCCGAGGCCGCAGCGGTGAGGTCTTCGCGCAGCTGTGAGATGTACGGAGTGAGATCCATGATGTCAATCATGGCGTCATACCTGACGTCAGTCAAGACGTCACTGGTGTCCCAGTACGCTGCGGGCGCTCGGCACCGGGGACGTCTGAGAGGAGTGCATAGTGAGCCAAGCGCAGGGAGTTGACGCCGCCACGAGCGCCACCAAAGTGGATGGCGCCGAGGTTAATGGGGCCGAAGTTAGTGGGGCCGAAGTTAGTGGGGCCGAAGTTAGTGGGGCACAGGTGAGCACCGTGGCGTTGCGGGTCCAGCTCGTCGGCAAAACCGAGTTCTTCCCGCCCGCCGACGTGCAGTGGTCCACCGATGCCGACGGTGGGCAGGCGCTCGCCGAGTTCGCCGGTCGGGCCTGCTACCAGTCGTGGCGCAAGCCCAACCCGGTGACCGCCACGAACGCTGGATACCTCAGACACATCCTTGAGGTCGGTCACCTGTCAGTGCTCGAACACGGCACGGTCAGTTTCTACCTCACCGGCGTATCGCGGTCGTTGACCCATGAGCTGATCCGGCACCGGCATTTCTCCTACTCGCAGCTGTCCCAGCGCTACGTTCCGGAACGGACCGCCGCGATGGTCGAACCGGACGTCATCGCCGATGATCCCGACCTGCACCAGCGGTTCCACGCTGCGGCCCAGGCCAGCCAGCAGGCCTACAACTACCTCCTCGCCGGTTTGGAAGAACGCTTCGCCGACGAGCCGAACGCCACGCAGCGCCGCAAGCAGGCCCGCCAGGCGGCTCGCTCGGTGCTTCCCAATGCCACTGAGACCCGCATCGTGGTCACCGGTAACTACCGGGCCTGGCGGCACTTCATCGCGATGCGTGCCACCGAGCACGCTGACGTCGAGATCCGCGAGTTGGCCGTGGAGTGCCTGCGGCAGCTGTATAAGGCGGCACCCAACGCGTTCGGCGACTTCGAGATCAGCGTCCTGCCAGACGGTACCGAGATCGCCTCCAGCCCGTTCGTATCAGAGGGCTGAGTAGCGTGCAGTCATGGACCTCGACGAGGCACGGGCCGTTGTCGCCGAACAGCACCACGCGGTGCTCACCACCCTGCGCCGTGACGGCCAGCCGCAGATGTCCCCGGTGGCGGCGACGGTCGACGCAGCGGGCCGGGTGGTGGTGAGCACCCGCAAGGCTGCGTTCAAGGTGCAGTAACCTACGTCGGGACCCACGAGCGTGGCTGTGTGTGCTGCCTGACGGGTTCTACGGCCGCTGGATCCAGGTCGGTGGCACGGTGCGGATAGTCGAGCTACCCGAGGCGATGGAAGGGCTGGTGGATTACTACCGGAGGGTGTCGGGTGAACACCCGGACTGGGACGACTACCGGGCGGCGATGGAGCGTGACCAGCGAGTGCTCTTGCAGGTCGAACTCACCTCGGCCGGGCCCGACCGAGAAGGGTGATGTGAGGCGTGGGGGACAAGACGCTTGCGGCCGTCGAGCGGCACGAGCTGTGCAACCTGATGGATCAGCTGGGCCCGGACGCTCCGACGCTGTGCGAGGGGTGGACGACCCGCGACTTGGCGGCGCATCTGGTGGTCAGGGAGGGTCGACCGGTCGCCGCATCAGGCATTCTGCTACCGCCGTTGGCTCCGCTGACGGCTCGGGCGCAGCGCAGCACCGCGGAGAAGCCCTGGCCAGAGCTCGTTGGGTTGGTCCGCGATGGGCCGCCGTGGTGGTCGTTGATGCGGCTGGGGCCGCTGGGGGAGAAGATCAACGGAATTGAGTTCTTCGTTCACCACGAGGACGTGCGGCGGGTCGGCCGGGGATGGGAACGGCGGCCGGCAGACCAGCACCGTGCCGCGGCGCTGTGGGCGGTGCTGTCCCAGCTTGCTCGACTGTGCTATCGGCGCTCGCCGGTTGGTGTCGTGCTGCGTCGCTCAGACAGCCGCCCAGACGACACCGAGCGAGTCGCACGCCGTGGTCGCCGGAGCGTTACCGTCGTCGGTCCGCCTGAGGAGCTGACGTTGCACGCCTACGGTCGTGCGGAGGCGATGGTCAACGTCGAAGGTGACCCGATGGACGTCCAGCAGCTCCAGGACAGCCAGCGGGGGTTCTAGTCAGCACCCGAGGAGTCCCCAGCGTTGTGCTGGCCGGCAACGGTAGCGTCAACCTATGAGTACTGCGCCGACGTCTGCGTCCGGCCGACCCTTCGGTCGGGTGCTCACAGCCATGGTCACCCCGTTCTCCGCTGATGGCGAGCTTGACCTGGACACTGCGGGCAAGCTCGCCCACCAACTGGTGGAGCGGGGTTGCGACGGGCTGGTGGTCAACGGCACCACCGGTGAGTCGCCAACCACGACTGACGCCGAGAAGGCGGATCTGGTGCGGGCGGTGGTACAGGCAGTCGGGGACCGGGCGGCCGTGGTGGCCGGTGCCGGAACCTACGACACCGCGCACAGCGTCGAGCTGGCCCGGCAGTCGGCGCGGGCCGGCGCGCACGGCCTGCTGGTGGTGACTCCATACTATTCCCGCCCGCCGCAAGCCGGGCTGGTCGCGCACTTCACCGCTGTCGCCGACGCTACCGATCTGCCGGTGATGCTCTATGACATCCCGCCGCGCTCGGTGGTGCCGATCGCGAGGGACAGCCTCTACCGGCTAGCGCAACACCCACGGATCGTCGCGGTCAAGGACGCCAGAGGCGACCTCGCCCTCGGCGCGGAGATCATCGCCGGCACCGACCTGGCTTACTACTGCGGGGACGACGAGCTCAACCTGCCGTGGCTGTCGGTGGGTGCGGTGGGCTTCGCCAGCGTCATCGGCAATGTCGTACCCGATCGACTACGGACCATGGTCACAGCATTCGAGGCCGGCGAAGTACGCACGGCACGGGAGGTGCACGTCTGCACTCTCAGCTTGATTCGGACCTTCTCCATGGCGGGCGGAGTGGCCTTCGGGAAGGCGGCCCTGCGCCTGACCGGGCTTGACGTCGGTGACCCTCGGTTGCCGCAGGTCGCCGCCGACCATGACCAAGTCACCGCGATCGCCTCGGCGCTGGCCGAGGCCGGAGTTCTCACATGAGCGCTGTCCCTACCGGAACCCCGCTGCCCGTGCCGGGTGTGCCCACCACCGCACCGCCGCCGTTGCCCGAGGGTGGGCTGCGGGTGGTCGCTCTGGGCGGCATCGGCGAAATCGGCCGTAACATGACTGTCTTCGAGCATGCCGACCGGCTGCTCGTAGTGGACTGCGGGGTGTTGTTCCCCGAGGACGACGCGCCCGGGGTCGATCTGATCCTGCCCGACTTCCGGGCGATCGAGCACCGGCTGGACGACATCGAGGCGTTGGTGCTCACCCACGGGCACGAGGACCACATCGGTGCCGTGCCATTTCTGCTCCGGTTGCGGCCCGACCTCCCGGTGGTGGGTTCTGAGTTCACCCTCGCGCTGGTCCGGGAGAAGTGCCGCGAGCACCGCCAGAAACCGCAGCTGATACAGGTCGCGGAGGGCGGGCGGCATCGCTGTGGGCCATTCGACTGCGAATTCTTCGCGGTGAATCACTCCATTCCCGACGCGCTCGCGGTGGCCATCCGCACCCCAGCCGGACTGGTGCTGCACACCGGCGACGTCAAGCTCGACCAACTACCACTGGATGGGCGCCTGACCGACCTCGCCGGGTTCTCCAGGCTCGGCGACGAGGGAGTGGACCTGCTCCTGATCGACTCCACCAACGCCGAGGTGCCCGGCTTCGTCACCCCGGAGCGCGACATCGGCCCGGTGCTGGACACGGTGATCGGCAAAGCCACCCAGCGGGTCATCGTGGCCTGCTTCGCCAGCCACGTGCACCGGGTGCAGCAGGTGCTCGATGTCGCCGCGACGCACGGACGCAAAGTGGCGTTCGTGGGCAGGTCGATGGTGCGCAACATGGGTGTCGCCGCCGATCTCGGGCTGCTGCGGGTGCCGCCAGGTCTGCTGGTGGACCTTGACGAGGCGATGGCGATGCCCGAGCGGCGGATGCTGTTCGTCTCGACCGGCTCGCAGGGCGAACCGCTCTCCGCGCTGTCCCGGATGGCTCGCGGCGAGCACCGGCAGATTCGGATCCACCCCGGGGACACCGTCGTGCTGGCCAGCTCGCTCATCCCGGGCAACGAGACTTCGGTGTTCCGGGTGGTCAACGGGCTGACCCGGCTGGGCGCGGTGGTGGTGCACCAGGGCACTGCAAAAGTCCATGTGTCCGGGCACGCGCCGGCCGGTGAGCTGCTTTTTCTCTACAACGCGATCCGGCCGTCCAACGTCATGCCGGTGCACGGTGAATGGCGGCACCTGCGCGCCAATTCCGCTCTCGCGGTCCGCACAGGGGTGCCCGAGGAGCGGGTGGTGATCGCCGAGGACGGCGTTGTCGTGGACCTGGTGGATGGCCGCGCGGACATCACTGGCCGGGTCGAGGTGGGGCAGGTCTATGTGGACGGGCTGTCGGTCGGTGATGTGGGCGACTCCACGCTGTCCGACCGGCTCATCCTCGGTGAGGGTGGGTTCATCGCGATCACCGTGGTGATCGTGACGGCGACCGGCCGCGCGGTGGCGCCGCCAACGATCTCTGGCCGAGGCTTCTCCGACGACCCCAAGGCGCTCGACGGCGTTGTGCCGCTGGTCGAGATGGAGCTCGCCCGCACCGAAGCGGAGGGGATCACCGACCCGCACCGGATCGCCCAGGCGGTGCGGCGCGTAGTGGGCAAATGGGTCGCCGACACCTACCGTCGCCGCCCGATGATCATCCCCACGGTGCTGCCCGTCGGCTGAGACAGCCGTGTTTGTTGAGGCTGCTGTGGCGTGGCGTGCTGATGTGGACCGGGGCGCACGGGCTAGCGTGTCGCACATGAGGGGGCGGAGCTCCACCAAGACCACGGACGCGCGGTCCCGGGGCGTGGGGGCCAAGCCGAGGCAGCGGTCGAGCCCGCAACGTCCAGCCCGCCGGCCGGCCCCCCGAACCGGGCGGGGCAGTCGCGGTCTGGGCGGTGCGTGGTCCCTGCTGGCCCGCGGTATCGGTGGACTTGTCAGAGCGCTGGGGCGAACCCGGGAGCTTGAACCTGAGCACCGCCGGGACGGCCTCGCCCTCGGCCTGGTCGGTCTCGCCGTGGTTGTCGCCGCTGCAGTGTGGTGGACAGCGGGCGGACCGATTGGTGCCGGCCTCCAGCACGCACTGGGTGCCCTGTTCGGCGCGGCGTCGGTGGGATTGCCGGTGGTGCTCGCCGCGGTCGGGGTGACCCTGATGCGTACCGAACCCGATCCGACGGCCCGGCCCCGCCGCACAGTCGGAACGCTGCTGCTGACATTGGGGACGCTCGGCCTCTGGCACCTCGCGGCCGGCGCACCCGCGGATGGGGTGGGAAGGTCCCAAGCTGCCGGCACGGTGGGTTTCCTGGTTTCAGATCCGTTGGTGGACGGGTTCACCATCTGGGTGGCGGTACCCTTGCTGGCGCTGCTGGCCGGTTACGGGTTACTGGTGTTGACCGGGACACCAGTTCGCGCGGTACCCGAACGGATCCGCCGGCTGTGCGGCGCGTCGCCGGACCAGGGCCCAGAAACCGATGAAGCCGGCACGGATACGGCTGATACCACCGTGACGAGCGCCGATCCGGCCACCGCGCGGTTGCGTCGGCCGGCGCGCCGTAGGCAGGCTACCCAGACCGAGCAGGACCCACCGGACGCCGCCGCGGCAGCCGGACCACCCCCGGCGGAGGCCGTCGCGGTGGTTGAGGCGACGGTCGGTGAGCCAGCCGCCGGCAAACCCGGACCAGCGACATCCACGCACCAGGCGGTCGAGGGTGACTACCGGCTTCCGCCGCCAGATCTGCTGCTCAAGGGCAACCCGCCGAAGTCTCGCAGCAAGGCCAACGACGCGATGATCGAGGCGATCAACGGTGTGCTCGACCAGTTTTCGGTGGATGCACAGGTGACAGGTTTTGCCCGCGGCCCGACCGTCACCCGATACGAGGTGGAGGTGGGTCCCGGGGTCAAAGTCGAGAAGATCACCCAGCTGACCCGCAATATCGCCTACGCGGTGGCCACCGACAATGTGCGGTTGCTGGCCCCGATCCCGGGCAAGTCCGCAGTAGGCATCGAGGTCCCCAATAGCGACCGCGAGGTAGTACGGCTGGGTGACGTGCTGCGCGCGCCGACGACCAGCCGCGACCACCACCCCATGGTGATCGGGCTCGGCAAGGACATCGAAGGTCACTTCGTCACCGCGAACCTGACCAAGATGCCGCACCTGTTGGTGGCCGGTTCTACTGGTTCGGGCAAGTCGAGCTTTGTGAACTCACTGCTCGTTTCGCTGCTGATCAGGGCCACCCCGGACGAGGTCAGGATGATCCTGATCGACCCGAAGATGGTGGAGCTGACCCCCTACGAGGGCATCCCGCATCTGATCACACCCATCATCACCCAGCCGAAAAAAGCGGCCGCAGCGCTGGCCTGGTTAGTCGAGGAGATGGAGCAGCGCTACCAGGATATGCAGGCCGCCAAGGTGCGGCATATCGACGACTTCAACACCAAGGTGCGCAGCGGCGAGATCGTGACGCCGCCGGGGTCGCAGCGCGAGTACCGCCCCTATCCCTACATCATGGCGATCGTCGACGAACTGGCTGACCTGATGATGACCGCCCCGCGCGACGTCGAGGACGCCATCGTCCGCATCACGCAGAAGGCCCGAGCGGCCGGAATCCATCTCGTGCTGGCCACTCAGCGTCCCAGCGTCGACGTGGTCACCGGACTGATCAAGACCAACGTGCCGTCCCGGCTGGCCTTTGCCACCTCCTCGCTCACCGACAGCCGGGTGATCCTGGATCAACCCGGCGCGGAGAAGCTGATCGGCATGGGCGATGGGCTCTACTTGCCGATGGGCGCGTCGAAGCCGGTACGCATCCAGGGCGCCTACATCGGTGACGCCGAGATCGCCAAGGTCGTCGCCTACACCAAGGACCAAGCCACTCCGGAGTACACCGACGGGGTCACCGCATCCAAACCCGGTGAGCACAAGGAAGTCGACCCGGACATCGGCGACGACCTCGATGTGCTGCTGCAGGCCGCTGAGCTGGTAGTGACGTCGCAGTTCGGCTCGACGTCGATGCTGCAGCGCAAACTGCGAGTCGGCTTCGCCAAGGCCGGTCGGCTGATGGATCTGCTGGAGAGCCGGGGAGTGGTGGGCCCCTCGGAGGGGTCCAAAGCTCGCGACGTCCTCGCGAAGCCGGATGAGCTCGACGGACTGCTGTACCTGCTTCGCGGCGGCGGCAACCCAGGTGACGAGGCGGACTGAGCCGGCGTGTGCTCAGGCAGCAGGTCTCTCATCGCAGGGGGCCGCTGCCTCTTCCGCGATGTTCCGAATCGCGTCGATGAGCCGTTGCGTGCGGGTCTGCGATTGCATCCACGACGGCAGATCCAGCAGCGCCATGATCTCGTCTGCGAGCACGTCGCCGATTACTCCCGGCCACAATCGCTTGGCCTTCGCGGCGGCAGCGGCGGCCATCCGTTGCGGGGCGTACTGGTCGACTTCCTGCGAGACCGCGATGTGTGTGTCCGACATCGGAGTCCTCCTCAGCCACTGGCCAGTGTCGGCCCTCGGCGTCCTGGGCGTCGGTCATGGCCCAAACCGAACTGAGCGCCGACACCAGTTCCTGCGTCCCGTCATTGGGATGATTCTCCCAGTTCATCACGTGCGGGTTTCGATCCTGTGACGGGGGTCCTGTGTCGGACTGACCGGCCGCGGGTCAGCGGACTCCGGCCCTCGGCCGGCGCGTCGTCGGGGTGCGCCGAGCCGGATGAGTGTCACGGACTGAGGGGGTTGCTTCGCGACGGCGACCCAGGTAGCGGGGTCACAGTTCGAGAAGCATCCGGGTGTTACCCAGAGTGTTCGGCTTGACGTAGGGCAGGTCGAGAAATTCCGCGACGCCTTCGTCGTGCGAGCGGCGCATCTCGTCGTAGACGTCCGCGGTCACCGGCGTCCCGTCGATGGCCCGGAACCCGTGCCGGGAGAAGAAGCGCTCCTCGAAGGTCAACACGAACAGGCGGCGCAATCCCAGCAGCCGTCCATGCTCCACCAACTGCGCCACCAGCGCGTGCCCTATCCCTTGACCTGCAGCATGCGGGCGCACAGCCAGGGTGCGGATCTCGGCCAGGTCCTCCCAGAGCACGTGCAGCGCGGCGCAGCCCAGGATCGCGCCATCCCGTTCGGCCACCCAGAACTCCTGCACGTCCTCGTAGAGCGTGACGAGCGCTTTGGTCAGCAGCACCACGCCGGCGTAGCAGTCCACCAGATCCTTGATCCTTCGCACGTCCCCGACCCTCGCCCGACGCACGGTGATCGGAGTGGCCACAGGCCTGAATCTATCGCCGGGCCATCAGACTGAGACAGCACAGTCGAGATCGAGGTGGTGCCCCGGATCTCGTCAGTACCCGACCGCGCAGCGGGTAACGGATCACCCGCAGGTAAGACTGCACACTATGCGCCAGTTGCTGCCCGTCGCCGCCGATCTGGTCGATCCCGCCCTCGTCTACGCCGATCTGCCGGTAGTGCACGGCCGTCCTTCGGTACGGCTGAACATGATCGCCAGCCTGGACGGCGCGGCCACCGTCGACGGGTTGTCCGGCGGCCTCGGCGGGCTGGCTGATCAGCGAGTCTTCGGCGCGTTGCGCGAGCTGGCTGATGTGGTGCTGGTCGCTGCCGGGACGGTGCGCGCCGAGGGCTACGGTCAGTCGAAGGTGCCGATGGCGATCGTCACCCGTTCCTGCGCGCTGGACTTCAGCTCGCCGCTGTTCGGCGATAGCGCCCGCACCACGGTAGTGACCGTCGCGGAAGCGCCGCCGGACCGGGTGGCCGCGGCCCGCGAAGTCGCCAACGTCCTGGTCGTGGGGGAGCGCGACGTCGACCTGCGTGCCGCGCTGCAGTGCCTCGGTGAGGCCGGGTACCGCAACGTGCTCGCTGAGGGCGGTCCCAGCCTCAACGCGCAGCTCGCCGCCGCCGACCTGGTGGATGAGCTGTGCCTGACCATCGCGCCCCGACTGGTGGGCGGGGACTCCCGCCGGATCCTCGCCGGTCCGCCCGCCGGCATGACCGGGTTTGTGCTGCACACGATGTGTGAGGACGACGGTTTCGTCTTTCTGCGGATGCGCCGCGCCGGTAACGGGTGGCGTCAGCCGCGGACGCGGTTCAGTTCCGCGACCGACCAGGCCTGGAAGGGGCAGCCGGTGGCGGCGTGTGGGGCGTCGCCGTCGGCGGTTTCGGAGACCGAGCCCAGACCCCACTCGGCCAGGTGCGCCGCCAGACCGTCGAGCGCACCATCGGCGGAGACGCCGGTGCGTTGGCAGGCGTCGACGTAGGGACCGATCAGCCACGGCCATACGGTGCCCTGGTGATAGGCGCTGTCGCGGTCGCGCGGTCCGCCGCGGTGCCGGCCGCGGTAGCCGGGCGAGCCGGGCGCGAGGCTGCGCAGCCCGAGCGGGGTGAGCAGCGGTGCGGCAAGCGCGCGGACCGCGTCGGGGTCGGTGAGTGGCGCGTGCGGCAGCGAGAACGCCAGCAACTGGTTGGGTCGCATGGTGTCGTCATCGCCTGCCGGGCCGTCCACGACGTCATAGAGCCCGCCGCTGCCGGTGGGGTACCGAGTGGCGAAGGACGAACGGGCACGCTCGTGCAGCTGGGCGATGTCTGAAGCGTCCGAGCCGAGGTGCGCGTGCAGCGACCGCAACGCCGCGAGACCGTTCACCCACAGCGCGTTGATCTCCACCGCCTTGCCGATGCGAGGCGTCACGCCGATCCCGTCGACCCGGGCATCCATCCAGGTCAGGGCGTAGCCGGGTTGCCCCTGGCGCAGCAGCCCGTCGGCCGGGTCGACGCCGATGCCGTATCGGGTGCCCAGCACGTGCGCCTTCACCACCCCGTCGAGCACCGGCAGCAGCGCGGCGGCGAGGTCGAGGTCACCGGTCGCCGCGACATGGCGGTCGACGGCGTGGGCGAACCACAACGTGGCATCAGCTGTGTTGTATTCGGTAGCACCGGTGTCGGCGGTGTTGGCCAGCATCCCCTCGGAGATCGTCGCGGCGTACCCGCGCAGCAGCGCTCGCCCCTCGTCGACCCGACCGGTGGCCAGAAAAAGGCCCTTGTAGGACGTCATGGTGTCGCGCGACCACGTCCCGAACCACGGGTAGCCCGCGACGACGTCGGGCGCGGTGGTGACGAACGCGTCGGCAGCCAGCACCAGCCGCGCCGCCACCTCGTCGGTGGGGGCAGCGGTCGCCAGCAGCGCGCGGGTCCGCTCGCGGGCGGCCACCACTACATCGACCGCCGGCGGGGGTTCGGTGGCCAGATCGCCGGCCCAGGCCGACACCGCCAGCGTGTCACCCCCGGTATCCAGGTCGGCGGTGAACCGGCCGGCCAGCCACACGTCTTCGTCAGCATTGAGGCCACGCTGCGCCTCCAACCGAGCGTGCACGCCGCGATACCAGTCCCCAGCCGGTGCCCAGCCGGGACCGCGCAGCCGGAACGATCCCTCGACCACCGCCCCGCCGGCACCCTGCTCGACCAGCAGCGGCCCGTTGGCGAAGCGCTCGCCGTGCGCGTCGCGCCAGGTCACCAGCGCCTCCAGGGTCAGGCGAACCGGGCCGCCCGCGACCAGCCGGTGCACCACCGCCAGCGACGGGGTGCCGTGGCGCATCGCGAGCGCACGCTCCAGCACGACATCGCCGACCCGCCAGCGCCAGCGCGGCAACCCATCATCGAGGTCGAACGACTCGAGGAAGGTGTGCCCGCTGGGCGACACCGCTCCGCCCGCCCACTCGTGCACGCCGAGCCGCACCGAGGCGCCCGAGGGCAGCATCAGCACCGGGTCCAGCGCCACCAGACCGAGACGGCGAGTCGCCGGTCCACCCACCGCCGGCACCAGCAGGCCGTGGTAGCGCCGGGTTCGCAGCCCACAGACGGTACCCATCGCGTAGCCGCCGCAGCCATCAGCGACCAGCCATTCCCGATCAACGCCCTCCGCGAGTGAGGTACACACCGCGGGACCGAAGGCGATGCGCAGGGGAGTTGTCACGGTCATGCAGTGTCCCCTCGACGGCCGAACGTAACGTCCGGACTCAGCTGGTGTACTGACCAGCATGGTGCAGACGACGTCAGCGGAGCACGCCCGGCTTCAGCAAGCAGATGCAGGTACGGGGGCCTGGCGGGCCTGGGGCCCGTACCTGTCCGAGCGGGCCTGGGGCACGGTCCGAGAGGACTACAGCGCCTACGGCGAGGCCTGGGACTCCTTCCCGCACGACCACGCCCGTTCGCGGGTGTACCGCTGGAACGAGGACGGCATGGCCGGGGTCTGCGACGAGCGCCAGACGTTCTGCCTGGCGCTGGCGCTGTGGAACGGTGTCGACCCGATCCTCAAGGAGCGGATGTTCGGGCTGGCCGGGCCGGAGGGCAACCACGGTGAGGACGTCAAGGACTACTGGTGGTACCTGGACTCCACGCCCACCCACTCCTGGATGACCTGGCGCTACCATTACCCGCAGCGGCCCTTCCCCTACGCGGACCTGGTCGAGCAGAACCGCCGCCGGGGCAAGGACGCGCCGGAGTACGAACTGGTCGACACCGGTGTGTTCGCGCAGGACCGGTACTGGGCGGTGACGGTTGACTACGCCAAGGCCGGCCCGACCGACCTGTGCCTGCAGATCACCCTGGACAACCGCGGCCCGGAGGCGGCGACGCTGCACCTGCTGCCGACGCTGTGGTTCCGAAACACCTGGGCGTGGGGACTTCCCGGGCAGGACGCGGTGCCGGAGATCCGCGCCGGAACGGACGCGACGCTGCTCGGCCGGCACTCGGAGCTGGGCACGCTGGCTCTCAGTGGTGACGGTGCCCCGCAACCGCTGCTGTGCGACAACGAGACCAACACCCAGCGGCTCTACGGCGTGCCAGGCCGCTCGGCGTATCCCAAGGACGGGATCAACGATCATGTCGTGGCCGGCGCCGCGACCGTCAACCCCGATGGGGTCGGCACGAAAGGTGCGCTGTGGTACCGGCTCGACGTGCCGGCCGGTGGCCGGGCCGTGGTCCGGCTGCGGCTGGCCGCCGGCGACATCGCTCATGATCCGCAGCCGGCTGAGTGGGGGGCCGCGTTCGACGAGGTGATGACGGCCCGGCGCGCCGAGGCGGACGAGTTCTACCAGGCACTGATCCCGGCCGAGGCCCCTGCCGACGATGCGCTGGTGCTCCGCCAGGCGATGGCCGGGATGTTGTGGGGCAAGCAGTTCTTCCACTACGACGTGGCGCGCTGGCTCGACGGCGACCCGGCCGGCCCCCCGCCGCCACCGCAACGCCTGCACGGGCGCAACTCCTCCTGGCGGCACCTCAACAACGCCGACGTCATATCAATGCCGGATGCTTGGGAGTATCCCTGGTACGCCGCCTGGGATCTCGCGTTCCACTGCGTGCCGCTGGCGCGCCTGGACCCGACGTTCGCCAAGAACCAGCTGCTGTTGCTGCTGCGCGAGTGGTACATGCACCCGGGTGGTCAGCTGCCCGCGTACGAGTGGGCCTTCGGCGACGTCAACCCACCGGTGCACGCCTGGGCCGCGCTGCGGGTTTTCGAGAACGATGGATCACGTGACTTCGACTTCCTGGCCCGGGTGTTTCACAAACTGCTGCTGAACTTCACCTGGTGGGTCAACCGCAAGGACAGCGAGGGCAACAACGTCTTCGAGGGCGGGTTCCTCGGCCTGGACAACATCGGGCCGATCGACCGGTCCGCGGCGCTGCCGCTAGCCGGAGTCCTGGAGCAGAGCGACGGCACCGCATGGATGGCGATGTACTGCCTGAACCTGCTGGAGATGGCCCTGGTGCTCGCCGAGCACGACCGACCCTACGAGGATCTGGCCATTAAGTTCTTCGAGCACTTCGCTTTCATCGCCGCGGCGGCGCATGACGGGCTGTGGGATCCGACCGATGGCTTTTTCTACGACGTGCTGTCCGCGGCTGACGGCCGGAAGATCCCGCTGCGGGTGCGGTCGCTGGTGGGCTTGCTGCCGCTGTGCGCGACCACGACGCTAGGCAGCGCGGTCCTCCAGCGGCTACCGGACTTCGCTAGCCGGATGAGCTGGTTCCTCACGCACCTGCCGCAGTACGCCGGCGTGGTGGGCGAGACCCACGTCCGGGACGGCTCCGAGGGCCGGCTGCTGTCGATGGTGGGGCCCGAGCAGCTGCGGCGGATCCTGCAGCCGATGCTGTCGGAGCAGGAGTTCCTCTCACCGCACGGGCTGCGGTCGGTTTCGCGCCACCACCGAGACGTGCCGTTCGTGCTCGACCTCCCGGAGCTGCACGCGTCGGTGGACTACGAGCCCGCCGAGTCGACCACCGGGCTGTTCGGCGGCAACTCGAACTGGCGCGGGCCGGTGTGGTTCCCCGTCAACTACCTGCTCGTCGAGGCGATCGGGCGGTTCGCCCGGTTCTTCGGTGACGACTTCGTCGTCGAGTACCCGACTGGCTCCGGGGTGAAGCGAACGCTGGCTGAGGTGGCCGCTGACCTCAATGACCGATTGATCAGCACATTCCGCAACGACCCGGCCGGGCGCCGCCCGGTGTTCGGGAACTACGAGCTGTTCCAGACCGACCCGCACTGGCACGACCAGCTGTGGTTTCACGAGTACTTCCACGGCGATACCGGGGCCGGCCTGGGCGCGTCCCACCAGACCGGCTGGACCGGCCTGGTCGCGGCGTGCCTGCTGCACCGGCCCGACCCCATCGAGTAAGTCACGTGCACCTGATCATGAAGGGCGGCCAGATACGCTGAGCCGGTGCCCGCCACCCCGCCATCCCCCCGCGTTGCGCTCGTCACCCTGGGTTGCGCCCGCAATGAGGTCGATTCGGAGGAACTCGCCGGCCGGCTGACTGAGGACGGTTGGGAGCTAGTCGACCCCGACTGCGGTGCCGACGTGGTCGTGGTCAACACCTGTGGTTTCGTCGCCGCTGCCAAGAAGGACTCCATCGATACCCTGCTGGCTGCGGCGGACACCGGCGCCAAGGTCGTCGCGGTGGGTTGTCTGGCCGAGCGCTACGGCACGGAACTGGCGCGCAGCTTGCCTGAGGCTGACGCGGTCTTAGGGTTCGACGCTTACCCGGAGCTGGGCGGCCGGCTGCGTGACGTGCTCGCCGGCCAGGTGGTACCGACCCATCAGCCGGTGGACCGCCGCACCCTGCTACCGATCACCCCGGCGTCGCGGCCCGCCGCGCTCGCTGATGGTCCCGCGCTGCCCGGGCACGGCTGGGGCCCCCGAGTGCCCCGGCGCCGGCTGGACGACGCGCCGGTCGCCCCGCTGAAGATCGCCTCGGGCTGCGATCGGCGCTGCGCGTTCTGCGCCATCCCCACCTTCCGCGGCGCGTTCGTCTCCCGGCCGATCGACGAGGTGCTGGCCGAGGCGGCGTGGCTGGCCGGCTCAGGGGCCCGAGAGCTGGTACTGGTCAGCGAGAACTCCACATCCTACGGCAAGGATCTCGGCCACCCGGGCGCTCTGGAGGAGCTGCTGCGCCGGCTCGCGGTCATCCCTGGCATCCTGCGGATCCGGGTTTCCTACCTGCAGCCCGCCGAGACCCGACCGGGATTGGTGACCACGATCGCCGGCACTGCCGCGGTGGCCAGCTATTTCGACCTGTCCTTCCAGCACGCCAGCGAGCCGGTGCTGCGCCGCATGCGCCGGTTCGGCTCGCGGGAGTCCTTTCTCGCCCTGCTGGACCAGATCCGGCGGCAGTCGCCCGCGGCAGGAGTGCGCAGCAACGTGATCGTGGGGTTCCCGGGGGAGTCCAGCGCCGACGTCGCGGAGCTGGAGCGTTTTCTCCTCGAGGCGCGGCTGGACGCGGTCGGCGTATTCGGCTACTCCGACGAAGACGGCACCGAGGCTGCCGGCCTGCCTGGCCAGCATGACGAGGCCACGATCGCCGAGCGCGTTGCGCGGATCAGCGGGCTGGCCGAGCAGCTCACCGCACAGCGAGCTGAGGAGCGCATCGGCGAAACCGTCGACGTGCTGGTGGAGGCCATTGCGGGTACGGATGCGGGGGCCCAGGGCATAACCGAGACCGTCGGGCGCGCCGAGCACCAAGCCCCCGAGGTGGATGGCGAGTGCCGGCTCACCGGATCGGGAGCACAAGCATTCGCGATCGGTGATGTGGTGCGCTGCCGGGTGGTCGCCGCTGAGGGGGTCGATCTGATCGTCGAGCCGATGGAGCTGATCGCCCCGGCCGGCGGCGTGCCGTGAGCCCGCCGCCGGCAAGCAACGTCCCGCTGTGGAACCTGGCCAATCTGGTGACCATGTCACGGATGGTGCTGGTGCCGGTGTTCGTGCTCGCGCTGTTCACCCAGGGTGGAAGCGATCCGGCGTGGCGGGTCGCCGCAGCGGTGATCTTCGGCGTCGCCTCACTCACCGACCGGCTTGACGGCGACCTGGCCCGGCGTCGCGGCCTGATCACCAAGTTCGGCACCATCGCCGATCCTATCGCGGACAAGGCGCTCATCGGGGCAGCGCTGGTAGGCCTGAGCGCATTGGGCGAGCTGCCCTGGTGGATCACCGTGCTGATCGCCGCGCGCGAGCTCGGTGTCACGGCGCTGCGCTTCTGGGTCTTGCGCTACGGAGTGATCCCGGCTAGCCGTGGTGGCAAGGTGAAGGCGTTCGCGCAGGCCGTCGCAATCGAGCTCTACGTGCTGCCGCTGCCACCCGCGGTCCATCCGTTGCGTTGGGCGGCGATGGGAATCGCCGTGCTGCTCACCGTTATCACCGGCGTCGACTACGTGGTGCGGGCGCTACGGCTGCGCGCCTCCGGTCGCCGAGCGGTGGTCCTGCCATGAAAGCGACACGTTCGCCCACGGCGGACGCCCGGTCAGCCGGCCGATGAGTACGGTAGGGAGCATGCAAGCCGGTTGGACGAGGCCGGTCGACACCTGGAGGGAACGCGATGACGCTGCTGCGGGAGGCCATCGGCGAGCGGTTGCGCCGGACGCGGACCTCGCAACGCCGCACGCTGCGTGAGGTGTCCCGGGTTGCCCGGGTGAGCCTGGGGTATCTCTCCGAGGTCGAGCGCGGCCGCAAGGAGCCATCCAGCGAGCTTCTGGGATCGATCTGCGTCGCACTTGACCTGCCGTTGGACGAGCTGCTGCGGCGGGTCGCCGACGATCTCGGTCCGGTGTACATACCCGAGGTACCCGATACTCTTGCGGCTGAGCTGGTGGCAGCCTGACCTGGTGAGGTTCGGGTGGCTCAGGGGGAACCCCGGTTCTCCCCGGGGTCGGTGGAAGCGCTGCCTCCCACCTGACACCATGGACATAGCGCGCAGCTCTGCTGATTGGCTGCCGACTGGTCAAGAGGAGAGGCAGCGGAAGAGATGGCCAACCCCTTTGTGAAGGCCTGGAAGTACCTCATGGCCTCGTTCTCGTCCAAGATCGACGAGCATGCCGACCCCAAGATACAGATCCAGCAGGCTATCGAGGATGCGCAGCGCCAGCATCAGGCGCTGTCCCAGCAGGCGGCCGCCGTCATCGGCAACCAGCGCCAACTGGAGGTCAAGCTCAACCGGCAGCTCGGCGAGATCGAGAAGTACCAGTCTTCGGCGCGGCAGGCCCTGGTGCTCGCCGACG
>DATAWX010000132.1:0-2487 GCA_036266995.1 Pseudonocardiaceae bacterium
GCACCACACCCAGCCGACTTCGCCCAACCCAGGGCCAGGCAACTAACCCAAGACTCACCGCATCACCCAGCCCCGAGAAGGGGTGACCATGAAACTCATCACTGCCGTAGTCACCCCTTCCGACTTCGCAGCCGTGAAAAAGCAGTGAACGATCTTTGCTGCGCAGGAACCGGGCTACTGGGCTGAGGCCCTCGTTGCGCAGCCGCTCGACCTGCCGTTCGACATCGTTCCGGACTCCACGGCCGGCGCCTCCGGACCGGGGTCGCGCTGGGCCCGTAGCAGACCGGCGGCAAGCCGATGCCAGGGATCCTGCCCAGGGCAGACCAGCACCACCGACCAGGATCCCGACTCGCGCAGTCGGGGTACTAGGTCATGTCTGCTGAATCTTGCTTGGCAGGATGACGGAGCCAGATCTTGATCGTGGCGACGTCGATGGTGCCCTGGAAGATGAACTCGCGTTTGTCGGTGCGCATGGCGACCGCGCGGAACACCTTAAGCTTGTTGTGTGCGCGCTCGACGGTGTTGCGCTGCTTGTAGGCCTCGGGGTCGAACGCCGGTGGCCGCCCACCGTGGGAGCCCTTGGCGGCGCAGGTCTGCTGCTGGTCGGTCTTCTCCGGGATCGTCGCCTTGATCCGGCGTTTCCGCAGGTAGGTGCGAATCTTGCGGTTCGAGTACGCCTTGTCGGCCTGCAGCCAGCCGGGTCGGGTCCGGGGCCGGCCCGGCCCGAGCCGGCGGATCCGCAGCCGCCCCATCAGCGGCTCGAACGCCAGCGAGTCGTGGCGCTGCCCGACGGTGGTCACCCGGGCCAGCGGGCGGCACCGGGAATCGGCCAGCAGGTGAATCTTGGTGCTCAGCCCGCCGCGGGAACGCCCCAGACCCTCCCGATCAGCGCACGCCGCCCTCGCCAGCGCCGGATTCTTGCCATTCGACCCAGCCCCCTGTGTCCTGCGCGGGGTTCGGCGCAGCCGACGGCTCCGGCTCCGCCGCGGGTTTGGGGGACGGTTGAGGGTCGCGCAGCAGCGGTGCCAGCCTCTCGGCCGGGATGTCCTTGGGCGGCGCATGGCGGGCACCCGCGGCGTGCTGATGCCCGCGGACCACGGTCGAATCGACCCCGACAGTCCACTCCGAACCCTCGTCGAGGTCGCATCCGACCCGCAGCCCGTCCAGGATCACTTCCCAGGTGCCGTCTCCTGACCAGCGACGATGCCGCGAGTACACGGTCTTCCAGTTCCCATACGCAGGCGGCAGGTCCTGCCACGGACTCCCTGTCCGGGTCCGCCACAACACCCCATTGATCACCGGGCGGTGATCACACCACCGCCCACCCCGACGCGGCATCCGATCCGGCAGCAACGGCTCCAGCTGTTCCCACTCGACATCAGTCAGATCATGGCGATCATGCATCGGCGAGATCTACCGCACCCGCGCCCCAAGATCTGGCAGACACGCCCTAGCGCGACCTGCACCAATGAAGACTTGCCCACCCCCGACGGGCCGACGACCACCACGACCGGTCGCGCCGTCACCCGGGCGGTCAGCAACTCGATATCTCGGTCCCGGCCGAAAAACACCTCCGCGTGGTCAGCGGTGAACGCCTCCAGCCCCCGGTAGGGGTTCACCGGCACCGGCAGGTAGTCAAACGGCGCCTCCCACGCCTCGGCCAACATGTCAGCGGGTAGCGGGTACGCACCCGAGATGAGCCCGTCAACGAAAGGGACCTGTAGCAGTCCGACCACAGTCCCAGTGCTGTCCGGCCACACCGGGGACCCGCTGTACCCAGTCTGTCCCTTGATCGTTTGATCGCTGTGGCTTTCCACCTCAAGCAGTTGCGCGCTGACATCACTCCCCGGGTCAACGTCCACCCACACCCCGCGCTCTTCCACCGGGGCGTCCGGATAGCCGAACACCCGCAACCTCTCACCTGGGTTCCCAGCTTCTACTTTGAACCGGGCTGGGGTGGCGCCGATCGGGGCGTCCTCGCTAAGCAACCAATCCGGCGACATCACCGTCGCCCTCGTTAGCCTGTGGGAACACCCATTCCTGGACCCGAGCGGTGCGCACTGGCACACCCGGCAGCAACGGAAACTCCACCTGTACCACTGCGGACGGATCGGGACGTGCCTGCTCACGCTGGTCCCGTCCCAATGACAGGTTCACTACTTGGGCGCAGGTCACCACCTGCCGAGGGCCCACCAGCACACCGATCCCGGTGATGACCGGCCGACCCGCGGCCCATACGACCAGCCGAACCACGGCGGTCTCATACCCGCCGCCCGGCGCTACTCTGCAGCCTGCGGAGGGGAGCGGTCCAAGGTGAGAGTGATCTTCATGTTGGCCTCGACCGCTTGACCCAGCAGCTGTTCGGCACCAACGGCACCACCTCACGCCCAGCGGTGATGCCGATGGACGCCTACCGGGCCGACGAGCAGTTCGTCGTGCAGTTCGACCTGCCCGGGGTGGACCCGGCGTCGATCGACCTCGACGTCG
>DATAWX010000133.1:0-3173 GCA_036266995.1 Pseudonocardiaceae bacterium
CGACCAGGTGCTCAGGAAACGACCGGTTCATGCCACCGAACCGTGCCTGCGCATCAGCCAGCCGCCGCTGTCCATCCACGAGAAGCTCGGTGTCCTTGGCCAGCCTGTTCTGACGCCCCGCCAGCACACCCTGCAAGGCGAGATCCGGAGCGGCCGGCCGCAGCCAGGCCGGATCGACCGGACTCGGCGGACGAACATGCGCCATCCCCAGGCCCGTGAGCACGGCCACCAGCTCAGAAGCCCCGACCAGTTCCTCCGCCTGGTCTTTCGGGCACCCACCGGTGGCAAGGAGTTGGTCATACGCCTCGGCGACCTCCGCTGGCACCAGCCCCTCGAACAGCTCCCTGACGTCGCCAGCCTCGATCCCCGCTACCACCGCGACGCTCCCCGGGCACGGCGGCCAGCCTCGTGGCCGTAGTCACGAGGGAAGCGTGGCCATGGCGGCAGCCACCGGAAAGGATCCCCGTCGCGCTGCCGATAGGAGCATCGTTCCCGCCATCGTGCCCGGGCGGGTAGACCGACGAAACAACCACTCGAGAAGCCGTGAACGGCCGCGGTGAGCAGCGCAGGTCCCTATCCTCTCTCGCTTGCTGGCGCCGCACCCAGGCGTTCTCTGCCTCCGCCCGGTGCGAACCGCCCGCCCGGCCGGCGAATCGGGGAGACCGCCGGCCAAACTCCGGAATAGACACCACCCATGCAAGCCCACCAATACGCGGACCGGATGATGTCGGCCGGAGGTTCCGACATTTTGCTGACACGCCGCCAACCGGCTCAGTCACGGCTCGTCTCATCCCTCGACGCACCCTCCGCCCGGCAGCCGCCGCGTGCCGGCCGGGCTCCAGTCATCATGACGGCCCAGCCACCCGCGGATCTGATCCCGCAGGTCGAGTGGATCCTCACCCATGACCAGCTCAGTCCCCGGCGCCCGCGCATAACAGAGACCACTGGTGGCACGGCGAGGTTCCCAGTCCGGGAACTCGCGTGCCACGTCAGCCAGCGTGGGCTCCGCATCGCACATGCGAGACATGTTAGAGCTACATAGAGCACTTGTATAGCTCTATAAGAGCTATCTCAGTCTTTCCGCAGGTCACCCCATAGCTACCGTGATCAACGTGAGCGATCTCGCGGCGACCGGAGGCGGCGACGCCGACCTCGTCTACATGCGAGTCGCCGACGACATCACCGCCCGCATCCGATCCGGCGAACTACCCCCCGGCACCCGGCTGCGCTCCGAACGCGAACTGGCCGAGCACTACGGCTGCTCCTACGGCAGCGTCCGCTCCGCGATGAAAGTGCTCCGCGACCGCGGCCTAATCATCACCCGCCACGGCCGCGGGACCTTCGTCAGCACCGACATCCCGGGCGAGTCAGGCTGAATCACCCGCCTGCGCCGAGATCAGCGCCCAGGTAACCTTTCCCGCCGTACCGTCCTGCGGAAAAAAACACCCCCATGTCGCGCTGATCGCCTCGACCAGCAGCAACCCGCGTCCGCCTTCGGCTTCCTCGTCCACGTCGACAAGCACCGGTCGCCGCGGGCTCGCGTCCCAGACCAGAATCAGCACCTGGACACCATCACCGAGCAGCCACAACCGCACCACCGGCGTATCCGCGACCGCAGCAGAAGCAGCCACTGCGTTCGTCACCAGCTCGGACACGACCAACTCCATGTCATTTCCGAGATCGGCCAGCGCCCACTCCCACAGCACCTGCCGAGCATGAAGACGCGCGCACGGAACCGCGCCAGGCAACGCGCGTAGCTCGAGGAACGTCCGCAGCGGCCAGCTGCCGAACGGAAATTGCCGGTGGCCGGTAGACGGCGGGTCCGGTACCAAAGTGCTACTCCTACGCGCTACGGAGACCCCAGTCGTGCGCCCCGCGCCAGTCCCACCTCCACGGCCTGCTGCCATGCCAGCAGGGGCAGGTGGGCTGCACAGATGACCGGTCATCACCGCTCCTGACGTTCCCCGGCGTCGTGCACGGGCCATCGATCGGCCGCGCAAGACAGTCGGATGCCCCGGCTGAGGCACCGCGCCCATATAAGCGGCAGCCATCGGCTCCAGGGGGTAGCAAGCGGTATCTGCGACAATGTGCTGACAACAATCCGTGGCCCGCAGATGTTGTTGTGGTTGCAGGCACCTATGAGCATCTGAAGTCCATCGATGACGCCATGGTGGCGGTCCGCGCTGCCGATGGTCTTGGGTTGCGTGCGCCAAGAAGCCATTGGGATCCTGTACGGGGGTCGCTACTCATCCAGCCGACGCCTGACCGACCTGGTGGCGTAGCTCTACTGCGACATCGGCTGAGCAGCATACGACGTCGACCAGCAGGAACTAAAAGGTTCAATGGCTGCTGAGGTCACGGAAATGCGCGAGGCCAAGTCGGGCGCTGACGAGGAACCTGTCGAGCAGGCTGGGCCGGTATCGCATCTTGTCCAACCAATGCTCCACCAGGACGGTTGGCTCGGTGACGTCGTGTTTACCTAGGTCTGGCCAGCGGCCATTTGAGCTGTGATCATACTGGCTTCACCGGGTTCAGCTCATGGGTATGGGGTGGGATCTGGTAGATCGCTAGTCAGTCCAGGGACACGGCAAAGTCGTGAGTTGAGGCCGTGGCCTGCGATGTCGTGACAACGGGTGATGTGCCTGGCGTGTCTGCGAGCGGGCGGGCAGGGTCCGAGCGGAACGATGGAAGTTCCTACACTCACCGTCGTTTGCCGCGAGGGACGCCCGCCTGCCGATGACATCTTTGCCTATTGCGGCTGCCCGCAGCCAGTACCTGCTTGATCTGCTCGCCTAGGTCCCGGACCCGCGGAAGAAACGCGGGCGCGGGCACCCGCTGGATGGGCGGTGATCGCAGGGTCGCGGTCGTTCGTGTCCCGTCTCAGCGAACGGTGCCCGATCTCACTGGTTCTTGCCCTTAGCGAGAGTTGTCTCACTATTGTTTGCTCGGTATGTGATCTTGGGTGGCTCCTAGCGCTCGTGTTCGCGGTCAGGAGATGTGATGTGTATCGACATTCCGGGTGAGCTCCGCGACGAAGACGTCGCGGTTGGGTTAGTCAGGGAGTACTTCGCCGACGATTGTCCCGCGCCTCTGGGGGTGAGGACGTAGGGGCCGCCTGGCGCCGTTGATGGTGAGGATGTTTGAGAGGGCAACCCTGGTGGGTTGTCCTTTTT
>DATAWX010000134.1:0-4618 GCA_036266995.1 Pseudonocardiaceae bacterium
ACCGTGCCGCTATCCATCCGCCGGGCGCTGGTCGCGCGGGACCGCGGGTGTGCGTTTCCGGGTTGTGATCGGCCCCCGGGAATGTGCCAGGCGCATCATTGTCGGCACTGGATTGATAATGGTGAAACCAGTGTCGAGAACAAGACCCCTTGCTAGATGTACCCTCCTTACGAGTGCATAGCCGGGTCTCGCCTGGCAGAGTTCGCTTTTGAAGCAGTGCCCCGTCGCTCAGCGAACTCGGCAACAGTCGGATCTTCTGAGCCAAGAACGCCGGGCTCCGGGACGATCTTCCGCTAGCGACTTTCGGCACTGGCTGGTGGGCAATGACGGGTGTGTGCGTCCGATGGGTCTCATCAGTAAGGCGGAGGTGTTCTCCGAGCACTTCCGGCCCAACTTCACCGCCCTCGGCGCTACCCTTGCCCCGGCGAATCGGTCTCGTCGGCGACTATCTCATCGGCGGGGTGCGGCCGGCACCGTCGAAACCGAAGGCCCGTAGGTGATCGGCCGTGGCGCCACTGCCCGACGGGCATGGCTTGCTAGCGTCGGTGGCCGTGATGGCAGTGTCGCTCAGCGAGACGGCGCATGTGGAGAAAGTAACGTGTCGGCTGCTCCTGGCGGGCGATGTAGTGGACTGTCTGCACGCATTGCTTGAAGCCGACCCGGCCCAACTTCGGTCAGCTGATCTTTGTGTCCGCCGCTTGGAGAGCGTGACTGGCCGCCTGGCGAGTGATTCCCTTGGCTCGTGTAGCCCCCTACCTGTCCCAAAATCGCTGCGCAGAGGGTGACTCGTCTAGATCGTCATCCTGCAATCAGGCCAGTCACTGAGCGCTTGAACCGCGACCAATGGACCCCGTTAAGCCCGGTAGCCCGGTTCCCTACGCGGTCCGCCTCGCACAGGCCACGGTGCACCAGCCGCTGCACGACGGCATTGGGAGGAAGACGTGGTTGGTTGGATCCTGCTTGCCGCGGCGATCGTCAGCGAGGTCTGCGGCACCCTGTCGCTCAAGGTGGCTGACGGGTTCCGTCGCCCGGGCTTCATGGTCGTGGTGGTGCTGTGCTACGGCGTCTCGTTCGCAATGCTGGCCTTGGCGGCTGAAGTCGATCCGGGTGGGGCTGGCATACGCGATCTGGTCGGGTGTCGGGACGGCGATGGTAGTGGTCGCTGGCGCTGTGCTGTTCGGCGAGCGTCTGAGCT
This sequence comes from Pseudonocardiaceae bacterium, assembly GCA_036266995.1. Lineage (GTDB taxonomy): Bacteria > Actinomycetota > Actinomycetes > Mycobacteriales > Pseudonocardiaceae. The sequence continues at coordinate 1,196 of DATAWX010000134.1, forward strand.
GGGTAGCAGTCGGCGGGGTGGTGCTTATTGTGGCCGGGGTCGTGGTGCTAACCCTGCTCGCGGACGTTTCGGCGCGGTAGGTCTGGGCTTGCGTTGGCGTGCCATCGTAGAGCGTTCAGGACGAGGGCGCTTCACGATCGGCCGGCGGTCACCGAAGCCCTCACTGTGGCCAGCACGATCGACGTGCTGAGCACGGGTGACCAGCGCTTTGGCCTGCTCGCTGGCTCAGCGGCCTTACGGCTTGCGTGCCACGGCGCCGTAGGCGGAGTCAAGGGGCTCGTCCGTGCCGATCTCGGTAGTGGGCGCCCGCCACTGGCTAATCGACACCAGGCCCGGGTCCACCATCTCCAGACCTTCGAAGCACTGGCCGATCTGCTCGTTGCTGCGGGGGATGTAGGGCACTCCTCCGGTTTTCGTGTAAGCCTCGCAGAGGTCGACATACGCCTGGTTTGTGTCGTTGCCGTCCCACAACACGAGGTAGCTGCCAGACGGGACGGCGCCCATCACCCGGCCGACGATCGAGCGCGCATGGTCGTGCTTGGCGACGTGGCCTAGTACGCCCATGAACATGACCCCGATCGGCTGGTTGAAGTTCAGAACGTTGCGGGCATCGGCGAGGATCATGTCCGGGTCGTTGAAGTTGGCGTCGAGGTAGGCGGTGACCCCCTCCGGGGTGGTGTTGCGCAGCAGGGCGCGGGCATGGACCAGAACCAGTGGGTCGTTATCGACGTAGACGATCTTGGACTCGGGTGCGACTTGCTGGGCGACCTCGTGGGTGTTCTGCATCGTGGGCAGGCCGGTGCCGATGTCGAGGAACTGCCGGATGCCGGCCTCACTGGCCAGGTAGCGCACGGCGCGAATGAGGAACTGCCGGGATTGAACAGCCATGGTGACGATGTCCGAGTACACCTTGACACCGGCATCACCAGCGGCACGGTCCACCTCGTAGTTGTCCTTGCCGCCCATCCAGTAGTTCCAGATTCGCGCCGAATGCGGCACACCCCTACCGGTCTCGGTGGCCAGCTCGTCGCGCGGGTGGTCGGGCTGCTCGTCAGCCATATGTCAGGCTCCTAAGTGAACGATTTCGGTGCATGGCGGGTGCTGCGGGTGATGTGCGTAACCGGCACACACGGTGACGGTACAAGAGCCCGGCTTTAGCCCGTACCGTTATCGGGGCTTCAGCGCGTCGGGCGCTCTGGGTCGAGATCGTGGCATGGACAGCGTCTCGCCGGTAGCGCACAAGCCGCCCACCGGTACCGCCGACGCCTCTCGCGCCACGGGAGCGCAGCCGTTGGTACGCGCTCGGGTCCTGAAGATCGAAGGACGTGGAGCGCGCGGCCTTACCCGGGACTTGTCGGCGCCTGTTCTCGTTGCGGTTGCATCCTACGAGTGGCGTAAGTGATCTCACCGCGGTGCGGGTTAGCCAGTGATGGTGACTATGCTGTGAGGAGTGCCGACGTCATTTCCATTGTGGTCGTCGGGTGGATGTTGAGCCGTGTTATGGAGGCTTGTTAGTGGCCGTTCGCTTAACCTTCAATTGGCGGCCGGCGAATTCCCTGCTTGGCGCAGTCGCAGCGCGGCTGCCCAGCCTCCGTGTGGCCCGTTGATTAGTACCGGTGGCTTGGCCTCCAGGCCGGCCAGCGCAGGAATCCGATCCGCCGAAACCAGCACCAGCACGGCAGCTGCCTCGGCGGCCACTGCCAGGATGTCGTGTGCTGGCAATAGTGGATCTACCGGCAGCGGCACCGCACCTTGCTGGATCACGCCGGCGAAGGCCTCGGCGAAGCCAGGACCTTCGGGCAGCATGATCAGTACCCGATCGCCCGGACGTGCGTCGAGTTCAGCCAGCGCAGCGACGACTGCAGTTTGATCAATTGGTTTGGGGATAGCTCTCATTGATGATTTTGTGTAGGAAGCTTATGGTGTCGGTGGGTGACTCCGCCTGGATGCACAGATTGTCCATGATCTCCAGGTATTCCCCGGTGTCGCGATTCCTGTCCAGGTAGATGGCATTGGTGAGGTGTTCGAGGTAGACGACGTCGGGCAGGTCGGGCGCGGAGAACCGTAGGATGGTGAATGGGCCACCTGCCGCGGCGTGGCCACCGGCATCGAACGGCACGATCTGCAGAATGATGTTAGGTCGCTGGGCCATCTCGATCAGATGCAGCAGCTGTCCTCGCTGGATCTTCTGATCACCCAGCGGTCGCCGGAGCGCGGCCTCATCCAGCGCCACCCACAGGTCGGGTGCCCCCGGTTGGCTCAAGAACGCTTGTCGGGCCATCCGCAGCGTGACGCGACGTTCGATCTCGCCGTAAGACACGTGCAGGTGGCGCAGCAGCATGACGGCGCGTGCATAGTCCTTGGTCTGCAGCAGCCCGGGCACGAGTTGGGGCTCGTAGGTGCGGATGACCGACGCGGCCTGCTCCAGACCGAGATAGGTCTCAAACCAGTTCGGCAGCACGTCACCGTATTCGCGCCACCAACCGGGTGCGTTGGCTTGGCGGGCGAGGGTGAGAAGCGTCTCGCGTTCCTCGGCGTCGGTGACGCCGTAGAGAGTGAGCAGGTCGGCCACATCGCGTTCCTTGGATGCGACCCTACCGAGTTCGAGACGGCTGATCTTGCTGCTGGATGAGCGGATGGTGTACCCGGCGGCGTCACGGGTGATTCCGCTGGCCTCGCGCAGCCGACGTAGGTGGCCGCCCAAAGCGATGCGCAGTGCGGTTGGCTTTCCCTGCCATAGGGCCGGATTAGGTCGAAGGGACAGGTCGCGATCTGGTTGAGCTCTCAAGGCTTCCCCTAGGTGAGCGCGGCGGCCTCCCTACACCACCGCCGAGTTCGCCACAATCGGCTCGATACAACCGTGTCTGGGTGGTGAGTGTCACCGATCCAGCGACGGCGGCCAGAGTACCCCCCGTTCGCTGCTGCGGGGAATGCTGGACACCGCCCACCTCGTCCTGCTCGGGATGAACAGCTCAGGCACCTCCGCCCAGACACCGCCGCCCGGTGTCGACACCAGCATGTCGCCTGCGACAGGGTGTGTCTGTTTTACGGCTTGTCGCAGAGAATGCCGAGGAGCTATAGATCCAGTCGCAATGTGGATCATGGATCAGCGGGCGAGATAGCACGGATGCGCGCCCAAGCCGCTATCCCAGCCAGGAACGCCCCTCAGCACGAGGCCGTCGCCCGGAACGGCTCCGGCCTGCCTGAGGAGCGCGGTGTTCGATGCGACAACCAAATGATCAGAGCCAGATCCGCGGCGAAGCCGGACCGTGGTACCCGATCATCTCTCCATAGCAACGTCCTCACATGCCGCGATGGGGTGGCATGTGGATCCAATCTGTGGATAGTGTGCCGATTGGCATAGGCGGCTGGTTACCGTGCGAAGTCCAGCACGGTGCCTGATGCTGACGGCAGGTTGAGCGG
>DATAWX010000135.1:0-2667 GCA_036266995.1 Pseudonocardiaceae bacterium
TCACGTCCTGGGTCACCCAGCAGCTGCTCAAGGTCACCCGCACCACGGTCACCACCCAGCTGATGGCGGGCACCTGGCCGATCCTCGGCCTGTCCGCGCACAGCCCCGAGATCGAGGCCCAGGTCAAGCAGGCCGCCAACAACGAACTGGCGACCTATGGGCTGTTCATCACCCAGCTCGGCAACGTCGACATTAACCTCGACCCCGAGGACAACGCCCGGCTCAAGAAGCTGGCCGGCGACACCGCTTACAGCCGGCTGGCCGGCGGTTTCCTGCAGGCCGCGCAGGCCGAGGCGCTGCAGGGCGCCGGTGAGGGCATGGCCAAGGGCGGCGAAGGGGTGGGCACGACCTTCCTCGGCGTCGGCATGGGCATGGCCAACACGATGATGCAGCCGCCCGCCCAGCCGCAGCAGGCCCCGCCGCCCGGTCCCGGGTTCGCCGGCGGCGGCCCCGGCTTCGCGCCGACGCCCGCGCCCGCCGCGTCACAGGCACCAGCCCCGGCGCCGGTCGCCACGATGCAGTGCAGCAACTGCCACAGCCCGGTTCAGGTCGGGGCGAAGTTCTGCGGTGAGTGCGGCACGCCCACCAAGAAACACTGCACCAACTGCAACGCCGACCTCAGCGCCACCGCGAAGTTCTGCGGTGAGTGCGGCACCGCCACCGGCGCAGGGGCTTAGCCTCCCCTTGAGTAGGGTCCTCCGCTAGCATCGCTCCAGCGATCTTCACTGGAGATGTTTCGCTTAACGAAGGCTCCTGCCTCAAGAAAGGCCTATCGGGGAATGGATCGGATCGAGTGCCAGTGGTGCAAGGCACAAAATGCACCGGATCGAACGAGCTGTGAAACCTGCGGCGCTCCGCTGAACCAGAAGAATCTGGTCTCCGATTCCGGCTGGGCCGAGGCGCCCCGGCTGCGGGATATGACGGAGTTCCGTTTCTCTAACTCCACGTGCCAGATCGAGGGCGAGATCGTGCCGGTCGCCGAACTGGCGCTGGCTCAGGGTGACTCGGTGTTCTTCGAGCATCACGTAATGCTGTGGAAAGAGCCCCGGGTGCCGATGTCAGCGATGAACACCGGCGGTGGCATGAAGCGCATGCTGGGCGGCATGCCGCACGTGCTGAGCATGGCGCAGGGTCCCGGCCGCATCGCCTTCTCCCGCGACGCCACCGGCGAGGTCGTCGTGCTGCCGCTGCATCCCTCGATGGAACTCGACGTGCGTGAGCACGCGTTCCTGGCCGGCACACACTCATTGAACTACTCGTTTGTGCGGATCAAGGGCCTGGCCAACGTGCTGCACGGCGGCGAGGGCATGTACATGGACCGGTTCGTCACCCAGAACGAGTCGGGCCTGCTGCTGCTGCACGGCTACGGCAACGTCTTCCAGAAGACGCTCCAGCCGGGTGAGAAGATCATGGTCGAGCCGGGTGGCTTCCTGTACAAGGACTCCTCGGTGACCATGAACACGGTCAAGCAGAGCATCAGGACCGGGCTGGCACACCACAACATGTACCTGGCCGAACTGGCCGGCCCGGGCCGGGTGGGCATCCAGTCCATGTACGTTCACCACCACGCCGAGTAGGCGGCCGTCATGACAACTCCCACAGCCACCTACACCTGCCCGTACTGCCGCATGCCCAGCGACGGCGGTGGCGGGACCTGTCCGCACTGCGGTGCGCCGGTGGACGTCAGGGAGCGGGTGTCGGACTCCGGGTGGATCGAGCAGCCCGCGATCAGGGACATGGCCCGGATCCGGTTCAGCCGCTCCACCTGCCAGATCACCGGGACCTACGTCCCGGTGGCCGAGTTCAGCCTGCACGACGACGACTGGATTTACTTCTCCCACCATGTCCTGCTGCACACCGACCCGCAGGTCCACCTCGACGCCATGAAGATGGCCGGCGGCTGGAACCGGCGACTGGCCGGGATGCCGCTGATCATGATGACCGCTCGCGGACCGGGGCACATAGCCCTCAGCGCCGACCATCCCGGCGATACCCTCGCCGTGCCGCTGGCGGCCGGCCAGGCCGTGGACGTGGCCGAGCACAGGTTCCTGGCCGCCACCGGCAACATCGACTACAAGTGGATCCGCAACCACGTCTGGTTCGCCACCGGGGACCCCAACGACCGGCAGGACCGGGAGATGCACTACCCGGCGGGCCAGTTCATGGACCAGTTCAAAGCGCACAACGGCCCGGGCCTGATGCTCTTGCACGCGCCCGGCAACGTGTTCATCCGCGATCTGGCGCAGGGCCAGCACATCCTGATCCAGCCCGGCGCCCTCCTGTGGAAGGACCCGTCGGTCCGGATGAACCTGCACTTCGAGTACCCGCACGGCCAGTACTGGTGGAGTTCGGCACGCTGGCAGGCCAAGTCGGTCTGGCTGTCGCTGTCGGGCCCCGGCCGCATCGCCATGGCCTCGGTCTTCGAACGCCCCGAAACCGTAGGCCAGGTAGTAGACGACTGCGGCGCCACCCGCCACTACTGGTAACCACCACCCCACCCACCCACTCACTCACTCACCCACCCACCCACCCAACCTCCCACCCACCGATCCGCCGGGGGCCAGCGGCACCACCCCACCTCACCGGGGCCAGCGGCACACGTCGCTGGCCCCGCCAGCCCCACCCACCCGTCCCACCCACCACTCACGCAACCCCGCCAGACCCACC
>DATAWX010000136.1:0-2112 GCA_036266995.1 Pseudonocardiaceae bacterium
CGAGCGCCCGGTACACCCGGCAACCGGCATCGAACACCACGAGCACAGTCCGCCCGTCCAGCCTTCCCACCGTCATCATCGGCACCCGGTAGTTGTCGATGTGCCACTTCAGGTCGAACCGGCCATCGCCAGTGTCGTAGCAGGCCAGCCGTTTGCCCGAGGCACTGGAGGCAGTGAAAACGAGGGCGTCGTCACTGGCCACAGTGACTGCTGGCCGCGCTGCGGTGCCAGGCCCTGCCTTGGCGTTCCGCTGCGCTCCCGGCAGCCGCAGCGTGGCTATCTCAGCTGTGGTCGCCGGGTCCACCAGAACCAGCCGCTCATCCCCGACCACCAGCAGTTGCGGCACGTCGGTGAATGCAAGCCATCGCACCGGAAAATCTGCTCGGTAGGGATTCCAGTCCTTCCACCGGATGATCGCGCCGGGGCCCTCGGACTCTGTCCATGCGACCAGCGGCCCATGCGCGGCTACCGCCGTTACCGTGCCGTCTGGAGCAGCGGGTCCGTCCGGCTGCGGACCCTGTTTCGGTAATGGCCGTCCCCGCCAGTAGACACAGGCATGCGCCAGCGGCGGATATGTCTCGTTCAGCCCGTCGAGCCGCCATGTGGAGATCGTCTTGGTCCGTGAGGCTGTCACGAGCTGGCGCCCGGAAGGGTCGTAGCTGAGCTGGGTGATCCCGGCGGGCATTGTCAGCAACGTGGTGCCGGTCGGGTTGGCCTGCGCTTCGCCTACCAGCTCATCGACTCCCGTCAAGGACGGGTTCAGCACTACGATGCCGCCGGGTACCGCGACCAGATGCCGTGCTCCCGGCCAGATCCGGCTGGCCGTGAGGGTAACCGGGCGGATCGCCCGAGCCCGCGCCGTCGGCCAGGGCTTCGGCATTCGCGTGGCACCCAGCGCTACTGCGGTGGTCACCGTTCCAGTCAGCCCGGCGGCAGCCCAATCGAGCAGTGTGATCTGAGCACTCTTGGCCAGGTCGGCTAGGGCCTCTTGGATACTCGGCAACAGGGCCGCGCCACCGGACACGACCATGGTCTGTGGCGGCACGCCACCGTACGAGATCGCGTCACGCACCCGACGGATGATCCGGTCCACCAAGTGCTGAGTCGAATCGGCGAACGCGCGCCGAGTCAGCCCAATGGCAATTCCCCGGTGCGCGAACGTGGCGGATTCTTCGTCCTCTGCCGCGGCGGCCAGAGCCAGCTTGATCCGCTCCGCCTCCCGTGCCGCCACATGCGGTCTCGACTCACATAGATTCCTGAACTGGTCTACCAGCGCCTCGTCGTCGGGCTCCTCGGTCAGCTCATACTGGGCGCTGAGCTCACGCCCAACGAAACCGATGATCTCCAGATCGAAGTCGTCCCCGCCAATGTTGTTGTCGCCGTCGCAGTGCAGTACCTTGACGCTGCCGGGGCGTCCGACGTCGAGCACCGCGATATCCAGAGTCGACGCGCCAAGGTCGACCACGAGTAGCGGGCCGTTCGGCCTGTGCTCAGTGCATACATGCCAGCCGACGGCCTCTGCCTCGCTGAGTAGGCCTCCTACCCGGACCCCAACCAACTCGGCGGCCTCGAGCAGCACCGCCCTCTGCGACTCGGCCCATCCGACGGGATGCGTCAGCACCAACGAGACGGGATGGTCACCGGCCTCCCTGCGGATCGCCGCCCAGGCATGGCCAATCACCGTCGCCACGCAGCGCACTAGTGGCCTCAGCGTGGTGACGTTGAACTCGACATCCTGGTGAACCGGCTCGACCGTGTCGGCCCGGTTAATCCGGCGTTTCAGCCCCGCCTGAGCGCGCTCCGGCTGATTCCTGGAGCTGTTATCCGCAGCCTGGCCGCAGATCAGCGTGCCGTCCCGCGATAAGAAAACCGCGCTGGAAGACTCAGCCCCGTTGTCGATAAGCACCGTGCCAGCCTGCCCGGTACCCCGCAGCAGAGCCGCCTTGGTTGCGGACGCCCCGAAGTCAATCGCCGCAATCACCGACCACTACCCCCATACGTCGACCCCATGCACCAAGGCCGAAAAGTCAACCAGAGGGAAACATAGCTGCCCCACTCCTTTCCCGTCAAGCAGGCAAAAGGGCTTCTGGATCTTTACCTCCCGTCGGATGA
>DATAWX010000137.1:0-4276 GCA_036266995.1 Pseudonocardiaceae bacterium
GTTCGACGGCTATCTCGGTCGGCCGGAAGCCACCGAGGCAAGCTGGACCGATGACGGTTGGTTCCGTACCGGTGACGCGGCGGCCTGGGACGCGGGCGGCTACCACCGGATTGTCGGTCGACGTTCCTCGGACCTGATCAAGACGGGTGGTTACCGGGTTGGCGCCGGCGAGGTGGAGTCCGCGCTGCTCGATCACCCCTCGGTGGCCGAGGCGGCCGTGGTCGGGCTGCCGGATGCCGATCTCGGGCAGCGCATCGTGGCGTTCGTGGTGGCGTCCGAGGCCACGCCGGGCGAGCTGATCGAACACGTGGCCAGCCAGCTCTCGGTGCACAAGCGGCCCAGGGAGATTCGGCTGGTCGACCAGCTACCGCGCAACGCGATGGGCAAGGTGCAGAAGGCCCGGCTGCTGGACTGAGGGCGTGTGCCGCCGCACTAGCTTGCTGAAGCCGACGAAGTCGGCAAGATCGAGTCAAGTCTGTTTCAGGCAGCAAGGTCGGCTTCCTGGGTGAATTGATGGAGGGCTTGGTGGTAGTTGCGGGCTGCGGTGCGTAGGTGGCTGGGCGCGGGCGGGTCGGGATCGGTGAGGTGGGCCAGGCCCGGTAGCAGCAGCCGGGTGTGGACGTGGGTGAGCAGCATGGCGTGGTGTAGGCCGGTGTCGGTGACTCGGTAGCGGCGGCTGCGGGGCACGCGGGTGATCAAGCCGTGGGCGCGTAGCCGTCGGAGGTGGTAGCTCATCTGGCCGGCGGTGATGGTGTGCGAGCCCAACAGCTCGCCGAGGAGGTGGCGAAGGTCGCGGTTGAGGAATCCGTTCGGGAGTAGCCGGAACATCAGCAGTGCTTGCAGTAGCGCGTGCGCGCGAGGGTCGCCCAACCGGAGACCGGCGATGCGGTGGCCGGTGTCGGTGATGATTGGTTCGTGCACCGCGGTGAAGGCTTCCGCGGCTCGGATCGGGTTGTGGCTGAGTCGTTGGACGCCGAGCAGGCGCCGGTTGGCGGAGACGCCGATCTCCCGCAGCGCGGGCAGATTAGTCAGCCTTTTCCTGATGCCGAAGTCGTCGGGATTGTTGATCGTGGTTTCGGTTCGTAAGGCGCGCCCTTCCTTGTGGTACTGCTTCACGGTGGTGTGTTTGTAGTCGATGTGCAGGCTCGGGGTGACGCCCTCAGTGATCACCCGGGTGCGGAACCGGCCCGGCGTCGGTCGCGGTCCACTCCGGCGTAGTGCCCGGTCGAAGATGAGGCTGATCTGGTCGGGACGGCCAGCGTCGAGGTTGTCACGGATGACTTGTTCGAAGAACACCCGCCCCGAGATCGGCCGGTCCAGCACCTGGGTTAGGGAGAACTCGACCTGCAGGATGGAGATGTCGTAGCGGTAGCCGGCCTCGCGGTCCGTGGTGCTGAACGGGTGCGGCAGCAGCGCCAGCCATTTGCGCAGTAGCCGATCAATCTGGTCTGGCCCGAGCTGGTCACAGATCGCTTGCACGGCGGCCGGGTCCTGGCATGTGGCGAATCCGTTGTCCAGCGCGGTGTAGGCGATCCCGGCCTTCGCCGCCTGTCGTTTCGCCCACTCGTGGCCGTTGATGCACAGCTTGGCGTTGTAGGGGAAGTAGGAACAGAACTTGAGGAAGAACGGCCCGAAGTCGGTGTCGACGGCATAAATGTAGAACTGGTTGACCACCCCGGTCGTCTTCACGATCCACGGATACGAATCTCCGTTGAGGTCACGGCGACGCTCGGTACGGAACACTCTCGTCTTTTCCTGCGCTCGGCCGATGAACAGCACCCCTTCCTCGGCGGTGAATCGGGCGAGGTGTTCATGCATGACATCGTCTTTGCGCTGTCCCTTGGTGAAGTCGACCCAGGGCACCTGCTGGTCGCGGGCGAAGCGGCGCATTTCGGCCGAGAACGCGTCGGTGATCTTCCCCAACGGCGCGGTGGAGGCGATCGGCAACCCGAGCTGGCGCTGGATGTAGCCCAGCAGACCACCGGCGTACTGCAATTTCGGCACGTAGACGTTGCAGTACATCCGGTCGATGCACTCGACCTCAAACACCACATGATCAGCGAGAACATCAGCGACAGTGCGCGCTACCGTCATAACTGGGCTCCGGTCGGACGGGCGGCCGCAAGGCCACACCAACCGCGACACGCGGTTCATCCACGGTGACCGGCACGCCGTTCACCGTCTACCCACCGACCGGAGCCCGCCTACCCAGCCCGACCACGACACGCCTCGTCCGGGCTGGGGCGAAGCCCCGTTAGTACTACAGGGCCACGCTCCGGCGTGTCGTCGCACCGTCTGTGATCATTTGTGGTGATCTTGCGGTCGTGCTGTGCTGCGATGACGATAGCCCTGTGGTCGACGACGAAGCTGTGTCCTGCTCGGATTTGCTGGATTGGTCGATCGAGTTCGAGTCGTTGACCAACCGCGTCTCGTCGTTGTTTGTCCATCCGAGATCGCAGGCACATTCAGGTCAGTACCTTGAGGGTCTGCTCTCGCCGATTGAACGTAAGAATGGTTGGACGATCGCCGAGCACGCCGGCGAGAAGGAACCGAAGGCGATGCAGCGGTTCCTCAACCTCACCTCCTGGGATGCTGATGCGTTACGCGATATGAACCGCGATTACGCGATCGAGAACCTGGGAGACGCGGAAGGAATCCTGATTGCCGATCCCACCGGATTCGCCAAGAAGGGCAAGAAATCCGCTGGCGTTCAGCGGCAGTACTCCGGAACACTGGGCCGAATTGACAACTGCCAGATCGGCACGTTCTTAGCCTACGTGAACAGTGCCGGTGACCGGACCCTCATCGACCGCGAACTCTACATTCCCCAGGAGTCATGGTTCGGTGACCCACAGCGGTGCGCCGAGGCCGCGATCCCGCCCGAGCTGGAGTTCGCCACCAGGCCAGCACAGGTCGCAGCCATGATCGAGCGCACCGCCGCGGCCGGGGTGCCGTTCAGGTGGTTCACCGCGGACGAGGAATTCGGCCAGAACCCCGGCCTGCGTGACTACCTCCAGAACGCCGCCATCGCCTACGTCATGGCGGTCCCCAAAAACACCGAATTCACCGATCACGCCGGCCGCGCTGTTGTTATCGAAGACCTCGCTTCACAACTACGACCGAACGCCTGGCAGCGGCGCGCCTGCGGAATCGGCACCAAAGGCTACCGAATCTACGACTGGACCGTCATCGACTCCGACAACCCCGATCACCAGTACATGATCCGCCGCTCCATCGACGACGGTGAACTCGCCTTCTACCATTGCTACAACCCGAACCGGGCATCCACCGCTGAACTGGTCCGGGTCGCCGGCGCACGTTGGCCCATCGAGGAATGTTTCCAAGCAGGAAAAGGCCAAGTCGGGCTCGACAACTACCAGGTCCGCCTCTATCACGCCTGGTATCGACATATCACCTTGGCCATGGTCGCCCACACCTTCCTCGCGATTCTCGCCCACCGGCATCGCGAGAAAAAGGGGGATCCACACCCGCCGACGGCAACACCGCCCGAGCCCACACCACCACCGACGAGGTGACCACCACCCAGATCGACACGCCCTCACCGCTCCCACAACGGATCCGCTTGAGCCTCGCCGAGATCCGACGCCTGTTCAACCTGCGCCACCAGGCAAAACAGCTCATCCACACAGCCATGGGCTGGTCCACGTGGCGCCGCCAGCACCAAGCCGACGCGCGGCGGCACCACTTCGCGCGGCGCCTCAAGATCCAAGTGCTAGCCCTAATCAGACCTGCCGAGCCGGCCGGTCCATGATCGGGCAGACTCGGAGCCCGGCGGCCGCCGGGAGGTGAGCACCTATCTAGCCCTGGGCCGTGAGCCCTCGCTACAGATCGTGCCCCTCCCGGTGGTCGGGAGAACGTGATCGCTGCTGGGATGTCGTGCCCACCACCTGTGTGGTGCGAGCACTACTTGATTAGGTCGCTGATGGTTCTCCCGCGGGCTGCTGATAGCGGTGTCGAGGATGGGAGATGGGTTGCGACTGTTCGTCGGAGATGACTGGTCCGAGGACCGCCATGACGTCGAGTTGATGGACGTCACCGGCCGGGTGCTGAGCAAAGCCCGGCTGCCTGAGGGGGTGGCGGGAATGGATCGGCTCCATGCCCTGGTGGGTGCCCAGCTTGGCGAGGACGTCGACGACGCCGAAGTGGTGGTCGGCATCGAGACAGATCGTGGCCCGTGGGTCCAAGCGCTGCTCGCCGCCGGCTACACGGTGTTCGGGGTCAATGAGCCTGTCATTTTTTCCGTGTAAGCCACGGA